>JACCRC010000461.1 GCA_013813765.1 Deltaproteobacteria bacterium
GTTCTGCGGGGTCTGCGACATCGACGACGGGATGCTGAACAGGATCTTCCCGGCGAAGATCATCTCCGCGAGCATCGGCGGCTGGGTCGGCACGGTCTTGATGAGGATGCCGGAGTCGCCGGCGAGCACCTGATCAGTCGCGTTGAACAGGTGGAGGTTCAGGTGCACCTGCGTGCCCGCGGCGACCTTGAGGCCGACGTTCGGCGGGAACGCGAGATCGTCTGTGCCGACGCCGGAGGCGTAGAGCATCGGGCGGCCGAGCGTGCTGACGTCGCAGTCGTACTCGCCATCGGGGCCGGCCGCGTTGCCGGCGGCGATCGAGAGCACGGTGTGGTGCGTGCCGACAGGCGCCTGCGCGCTGATGTTCGTGACGTACGTGTCCGTCGGGACCGTGAAGCGAACGCATTTGTACGTGTCTGCTTGCCCCGCGGGCATCGACCACGTGCGTCCGATCAGCTTCGTGTAGCCGGCCGGGATCGCCGGCCCGTCCGGCGTACCGGCGGGCGCATCGATCGGGTCGCCGGAGGAGCTACCTCCGTCGCCGCAGCCAAGAACCAACAGGGATAGAACTGCGAACCCCAGCATTCGGCGCATGCGGGGAGCATGCACAATGCAACGCCCGGTGTCTGCATCGATCTGGGGCGGCTGTGGGTGGTCTCGCATTCTGCAGACGCCTCATTGCAGAGTGATGACGCGGAGGTAGGCGGAGGTAGGTCTCCGCGTGCTCGCGTTAGTCGTCGTCGCCGTGGCCGGTCAGCTTGAGCTTGTTCTTCGCCGACTTCGCGAGCTTGCTGCGCGGCCGCTCGTCGATGATGCCCTGGAGCAGCTCGGCCCCGAGCTCCTCGTTCGAGCCGTCACCGGACTCGAGGAGGCGGAAGCCGAGGGCGTAGAGCGTCTCGTCGGAGAGGTCCTTCTCTCTCGCGAGCTGCTTCGCGACGGGGTAGCCCTTCGCCGCGAGCCGGGCGAACTGATCGAACACCGGATCGTCGGTGCGAGTCGTCCGGATCAGACCTTCGCCCGCGGCCTCGAGCGAGAGCAGCGCGAGGAAGAACCGGTGCTCGTCGTCGATCGCCGTGTCGATGTCGGCGCGCGAGCGGAGCAGCGGCTTCAACGAGCCGAACGCTTCCACGCTCTTGCCCTGCTTGCGCAGGCGCTTCGCGCGCTCGAACAGCAGCTCGACGTGCATCGCGGGCGCGACATCGGCGATCAGCTCCGCGAGCACGCGCTCGAGGACGATCTGATCCGCGGTGGCCTTGCCCTTGAAGTGGACGTCCATGTGCTCGCGCACGCGCTCGACCAGCTCCTGGATCGCCTGGTTCGAGACATTGCCGCGGTGCGAACGGATCACGCCGGCGTAGCGACGCGCGGCCTGCTCGTCCTTCGTCGCGAGCAGCGCGCGGGTCACGGGGAGCACCGCCTCGGGCGCCTTCGACAGACCACGAGCCGCCGCATCGCGTGCGGTGGGCTCGTCGCCGCCGAGCGCCTCGACGAGCGCCTTCACGGCAGACGCACCACCACCGGCGGGCATGCGCTCCATCGCGAGCTTCTGCGCGGAGACGTTCTTCGACTTCGCGAGACCGGCGAACGTCTTCGCGAGCGCGTCGGGGATCCGCGCGCCGCGCAGCGTGTCGACCGCGGACTGCGAGACCGCGAGGTCGGGGCCGTCGGCGAACTCGATCAGCGCCTCGATCACCTTCTCGGTGCCGCGCGCCTCGCTGGTCGCGACGATGCGGCGCAGGCCCGCGATCGCGGCGAGGCGGATCGGCCGCGGCTCGTCGGGATCGGCGTACTTGAGCAGCAGCGACTGCGTCGACGGACGGGCGAGGTAGCCGATCAGGCGCAGCAGCGCGCCGAGCTCGGCCATGCCCTTCGCGACCTCGGGATCGCGGAGCGGATCGTGCGCGGCGGCGTGGCCGTTGGTGTGTCCGCTCGCGCCATTGGATCCGTTCTTGGCCTTCGTCTTCTTCTTCGCGTCCGCTGCGGCGGCCTTCTGGGCCTCGGCGGCCGCCTTCTGCGCGCGCGTCCACGCCTTGCCGAGCTCTCGGTTCGCCTCGCTGGCGCGCTCGATCGCCGACTTCTCGACCTGATTACCGAGCCGCTCGTTGCCCTGGTCGAGCTCCGCGCGCACGAGCTGCAGCGCTTGCTCGCCGAACTCGGAGTCGGAGAGCTGATCGAGGACGGCGTCGATCGCCGGCTGCGTGCCGCGGCGGAGCAGCAGCTGCGCCATCACGCGGCGTGCAGCGATCGGCCCGGCCGAGATCTCCTTGCGCAGCGTGGTCTCGGCGGCAGCGCCCTGCTGCGCGAGCACCTGGGCGGCGCGCGACGCGAGGGCCTCGTCGTCGCCGTGGAGCAGCGGCACGAGCTTCGAGGCGATGCCTCCGGCGCCCATCCCCGCGAGTCCCTCGAGCGCGATGCGGCGGACCTCGCCGTCGTCATCCGCGAGCCGGTCGGTCAGCGCCGACTCGACGCTCTTGTCCCCCTTGCCGACCGCAGCGAGCACCGTCGCCGCCGCCGCGCGCAAGGCGACTTGCTCGGACTCCAGCAGATCGATGATCGCTCCACCCAGGTTCTTGCCCATGTCGGGCGCAACCTACCTCCGCGGTCAGGCGATCGCCAGGCCGATCATCCAGCCGATGAGCCCGAGGACGGTCACCGCTGCACCGAGCTTCGCGGGCCCTCGGATCACCATCCCGATCCCGGCGAGCCAGGCGCCGATCCCGAGGACCGCGAGGAACACGCCGCCGCGGCTCGGACCGGGGTCGCGCGCGAGCCGCTCGGTGTGCCAGGCCTTGCGAGCGGCAGCGTCGGGGCCGGCGGCGAGCGCACCCTCGGGATCGCGCGAGGCGAGCTCGGCGATCTGCGCGTTCGCGGTCATCAGATCATCGGCGTGCGGCGTCCACAGCGTGCGGGTCGCGAGCGCCGCGGAGCGCACGGCGCGCCACGCCGCGAGCGCGAACGCGTGCTCGCTGCCGGCGAGGTAGATCAGCCGCTCGTACGCGTCGTCGACGTGCGGAGCGAACGGCAGGTACCAGCGTGCGGCCGCTTCCCAGCCGGCGATGGCGTCGGTCATCCGTCCCTCGCGCGCGGCGTCGTCGCCGGCGGCGAGCGCGCGGCGGCCCTCGACGACGACACGGATCCCGAGCGCACCGAGCCCCGCGAGCACGATCCCGACGACGATCAGCGCGCGCTTCACACGAAGTCCCGGCGATGGAACAGCAGCGCCGCGATCGCCAGGAGCCCGGCGATCCAGCCGAGGCCGTGCAGCCCCGAGAGCCCGACGTACCCCCACGACACGAACTCGCCGTGAACGCTGACGTGCTCGCCGTCGAGCGTGCGTCCGGAGATCGCGAACAGGTGCAGATCCGGAACGATCTCGAGCGTGACCCGCGTGAGCGTGCGGATCCACGGAGACGCCGTACGCGCGGCGGCCTCGACGTCGGGCGTCAGCCGGCCGATCACCCACATCGCGAGCGCGAAGATGCCCGACATGAACGGCGTCGAGAACGACGAGAAGAAGATCGCGATCGCCGCGACCGTCAGCACCTCGAACCACGCGAGCACGACCGCCTTCAGCACCGCCGCCGAGATCGCGACGCCCTGGATCGCGAGCACGCCGGTCATCGCGATGCCGAACATCGCGACGAGCACGCTCAGCACGAGCGCCATGCCGAGGTACTTGCCGACCACGAACTCCCACCGCTCGATCGGCTTCGACACGATCGCGTGGATCGTGCGCCTCTGCACCTCGGTGTAGAGCAGGAACACGCCGAGGAAGATCGCGGTCAGCGAGCCGAACAGCGACATGCCGGTGAGCCCGACATCGCGGGCGACCCGCGCCTCCTCGTGCGTCGCCATCTCGCCGAGCACGATCGACAGGAGGTTCGCGCCCACGACGAGCACGATGATCCCGTAGAGCACGCGGATGCGCGCGGCCTCGCGGAACGTGTTGAGCGCGATCGCCCAGATCCGGCCGATCACGACGCGGCCTCCACGCGGCGTAAGAACAGATCCTCGAGCGTCTCGTGGCGCGGCGTGATCTGCACGATCTTGCCGCCGGCGGCATGCGCCTTCGCGATCCACGCGTCGACGTCCGCATCCGCGGGCAGCGTGAGCGAGAGCTCGTCGTCGCGGCGGCGGACGCGCTCACCAGCCTCGGTCAGCGCGGCGACGTCGGCGTCCTCGGCGATCCGGATCATCACGTCGGTGCCGAGGATCGTCTGCTGCACGAGCTGGCTCGGCTTGCCCTGATCCTGCAGCTGCCCGCGCGCGATGATCGCCACGCGATCCGTCATCGCCTCCACGTCCGACAGGATGTGGGTCGAGAAGAACACCGTCTTGCCCGCATCGCGCAGCGACAGGATCAGCTCGCGGACCTCCTTGCGGCCGATCGGATCCAGCCCCGACATCGGCTCGTCGAGCACGACCAGCTCGGGGTCGTTCATCAGCGCCTGCGCGAGACCCGCGCGCTGCAGCATGCCCTTCGAGTACTTCTTCAGGCTCTGCGAGCGCGCGCGGTCGAGGCCGACGCGCTCGATCAGCTCGTCGGCGCGCTTCTTCCGCAGCGCCGCGGGCACGCCGAACAGCCGGCCGGCGAGATCGAGCAGCTCGGAGACGGTCAGGTAGTCGTAGAAGTACGGCGACTCGGGGAGGAAGCCGACCTTGAACCGCGCCGCGCGGCTCGGGATCTTCTGACCGAGGATCGTGGCCGAGCCGCTGGTCGGGCGGATGAGGCCCATGAGCGTGCGGATCGCGGTGGTCTTGCCGGCACCGTTGGGCCCGACGAAGCCGAAGATGTGGCCGCGCTCGACCTGGAACGTCACACCGCGCAGGGCCTCTACCTTCCGCCGCGTGAACGGCGTGCGGTAGGTCTTCTTCAGATCCACCACGTCGATTGCGAGGTCCGGCACCGCCGGCGCAGTCTACTTGATCGTGTAGACGAACGTCACCGTCGAGCACACCGGCATCGGGCGGCCGTTGACCAGGTACGCCTTGTAGCGCCAGCTCCGCGCCGCCGCGACGAGGCGCGCGTCGTACGACGGGTACTTGGTCGACGCCGCGATCGAGACCGACGAGATCCCGCCGTCGGTGCTGATGCACAGCTTCAGCGTGCCGAGCACGCGGCTGGTACCCGCGCGCAGCATCTCGGTCTTGACCGTATCCGGCGGAACGATCTGCGTCTCGCCGCTGATCCGCAGGCCCTGCATCACCGTCGGCGGGATCAGCGTGACCTCCTTCTTGCAGACGCCCGAGCAGCCATCGCCCGCGGCGGTGTTGCCGTCATCGCAGGTCTCGCCGGTCTCGAGGACGTTGTTGCCGCACTCGGGATCGCCGGCGGTCGAGTCGTCGACGCAGTTCTCCGTGCAGACGCCCGATCCCGATCCGGATCCCGAGCCCGAGCCCGAGCCCGAGCCCGAGCCCGACCCCGAGCCGGATCCCGAGCCCGTCCCGACGAGCTCGCTCGCGATCGAGGTGATGGGTGCCGTGTCGATCTTCTTCAGCTCCGGCTGCACGACGTCCTCGACGACCTTCTTGGTCTCCGTCGGCTTGTCCTTGGGCTTGTCCTTCGGCTTCTCGCCGGGCGGCGGTCCTCCCTCGGGCTCCGCGAGCGGCATCATCACGGCGAGCGACATGCTCGCGCGCCCGCCATCGAGCTTCTCGATCTTCCAGACGCCGGTGGCGAACAGGAAGATGCCGAGCCCGACGTGGGCGAGGAGGGAGAGGGTGATCAGCCAGCGACGGTTCATACGGAGCTCAACGTCGAGTATCGCCGGGCGATCTAACGGGTGGCCTCGCACCTGCTGACGCGTGCGGAGTGGGCGTATCGTAGGTGTCGCAGTGGTTGGCGCTCTCGTCGTGTTCTGCGTGACCTACCTGGTCATCGCCAGCCGTCAGCTCCACTGGATCGGCCTGGACCGGCCCGCGGGTGCGGTCGTCGGTGCCGTCGCGATGGTCGTGGTGGGTGGCTTGCCGATGGATGCGGCGCTGAAGGCGATCGACCTCCATGTCGTGATCCTGCTGTTCGGCGTCCTGTTGATCGCGGCGTACCTCGCAGAGGCGCGGTTCTTCCGCTTGACCGCGTACCTCGTGCTGACGCGCGCGAAGTCGGCGCGCTCGCTGCTGTTCGGGCTGACGTTCGTCACCGGTGGGCTCTCCGCGCTGCTGCTGAACGACACGGTGTGCGTGCTGCTGACGCCGCTCGTCGTGTCCGTGATCGTCGAGGCACGGCTGCCGGCGCTGCCGTACCTGCTGGCGCTCGCATCGGCGGCGAACGTCGGCGGCGTGGTCAGCTTCTCCGGTAACCCGCAGAACATGATCGTCGGCGCCGCGGCGCACGAC
>JACCRC010000465.1 GCA_013813765.1 Deltaproteobacteria bacterium
GGTGAACCCGTTGCCGTCTGCGTCGACGTCGATCAGCGTGAGGTCCGTGGTGCCACCGCCGACGTCGAACACGAGCACGCGCTCGCCGGGCGCGAGACCCTTGCCCCCCTTCATGCCATCGATCCACGCGTAGAACGCGGCCTGCGGCTCCTCGAGCAGCACGACCGGCGGATAGCCCGCCTTCGCGGCGGCCTGCAGCGTCAGCTCGCGCGCGGCCTCGTCGAACGACGCGGGTACCGTGACGAGCACCTCCTGCTCGACGAACGGCGCATCGCGGTGTGCGAAGTCCCACGCCTCGCGGATATGCGCGAGCACGAGTGCCTGCGCTGCCACCGGCGACAGCTTCGGGCCATCGCCATCGCCCCACGGGAGGATCGCCGCGTTGCGATCGACGCCCGGATGACAGAGCCACGACTTCGCGCTCGCGATCATGCGCGAGGCCATGCGCGCGCCCTGGTTGCGCGCGAGCTCTCCGACCACGGGCCGCAGCGCGTTCCCCTCGGGCTGAACCGGCTGCCATGGCAGGGCGGTCTCGTGCGGTGCGAGGTCGATGTCGCCCGCGAGGTACACGAACGAGGGCAGCTGCCGGCGCGGCGCGACCGTGCCCGGCGCGACCAGCTGCTCGACCTCGAACACGCGCACGCGCGGATCGGCGGCGCCGGTATCGACGTATGCGACCGCGGAGTTCGTCGTTCCGAGGTCGATGCCGATCAGGTAGCGCGCTGGCACTGCGGCTCGTTCGTACCGCAGCTAGTCCCGCGTGACCATAAGCCCGACGCCCTGACACGCCTTCTCGAACGCGGGGAGCGCGGCCTTCGCTTCGTCGTCGAGCCTGACGGTGCACGTCCAGTACTGGGGCTGGTCCTCACCCCACCACGCGAACACCAGCTCGGTCTTCGTACTGCCCCCGAACAGGCTCTCGGTGATCACGAGGCGGTTCGTCGCCCCCTTGACGTCCTTCTGGACCTTGCCGTCCATGCCCTTGACCCGCTTGTCGAAGACCTCCGCCCAGTTCTTGCTCTCGCAGAGCCCGTCGCAATCCTTCCCGAGCTTCATCTCGGTGCCGAAGCCGAGCGCGGTGCCAGGGGAATCGAGCTGGACGCCGACCGCGCGCTCCTCGTGCTTCCAGCCCTTCGGCGCGGCGAGCGTGAACTTCGTCGTCTTCGAGCCGAAGTCGTCGACAAGCTCGCGCTGCTCGAAGACCAGCTTGTCCTTGAGCGCCGCGGGCACGAGCGCGTTCACGCCGGCGACGTCGACCGGTATCCCGGTGCCTTGCTCGCCGGTTCCGTCCTTCTTGCAGCCAGCCGTGAAGAGGAGCAGGGCTAGGGCGATGACCTTCATCACCTCCAGCGTCGCACGCTTCAGCTGCGCGCGAACGTGCCGTGGAACGTGATCGGCACGTGGTGGTCGATCCAGATCTTCGCGACCGGACCGTCGGGGATCCGCGCGGCATCGTAGACGCCGACATACGCCGCCCCCTGCTTGTGGCAGAGCACGAGGAGGTGGCCGTCGACATGGAGCGGCTCGCTCGCGCGCTCGCCGGCAGCGAGCTCGTGCGAGACAACCGCGCCACGTTGATCCACCGAGCCGATCGACGTGAGGTTGTCGAACGCCAGGTACGTGATCGACTGCTCGCGGCCTTCCTCGCCAGGCTTCACGGTCGGGAACTCGCAGCTGCGGTCGCAGGTCTGCTCGGTGCGGATCGTCTTCGCCGCGAGATCGATCGTCGCGCGGTGCATGCGGCCCTCGCCGAGCGCCTCGGGAGCGCCGCCGGCACCGACGTTACCGATGTCGTAAAACGAGTCGAAGTTCGGATAGCGGATGTAGTCGACGATCAGCTCGTTCGCGCGGTTGAACGCGTTCGCGAAGTGCCACTGGTAGAAAGCGTCGGTCGTGAAGCGCAGGACTTCCGTGGGCCGATCGATCGGCACGCAGATGATCTCGGTGCCCTTCTCCGGCTTCCAGCGGAACAGCTTCTCGAAGCCACTGAGGCCGAGCAGCATGCGCGGCACGTCGACGCGTGTCGGGGACACGAAGAACACGAGGTGCGTGTCGGTCGCGATGAAGTCGTGCAGCATCGGCGGATAGCCGAGCTCCACCGCTCCGAGGTTACGCGCGGGCCCCACATCCGGCAGCTCGTAGAGGTGCAGCTTCGTGGCGCGGCCATACTGGAGACCGAAGTTGTAGGACGCGTTGCGCGACGCCACGCGGTGCGGGTGCGCGCTGAACATCGAGTGGACCACGCCGAGGTCGGTCTCGCCGATCGTCGACAGGTCGCGCGGATCGATCTCGGTCGGCTTGCCCGCCTCCATCAGCGCGAACACGCGGTCCTGCCACACGATGATGTTCGTGTTCGCCGTGTTCTTCTGGCGGTTCTTCAGGTTGTTCCTGATCCGCCGCGACCACGGCGCCGACAGTCCATACTGGATCTTGCCCGCGGCGCGCTCCTCGATCAGGCCTGCGGTCTGGTGGATGCGCGAAGCGCCCGTCGCTGCGCCGTTCGCGATCCGGATCGCTGTGGCGGCGCCGTCGGCCTCGAACGGATGCGAGTAACGCGTGCCGAACTGGCCGTACTGGCCCGGTCCGTTGCGGTACAGCGTGCCGTGCAGCTGGGCCGGCAGCCGGCCCTCGATGCGCAACGGCTCGAAGCCGTGCTCGCGCCCGAGGTTCTCGGTCCACACCAGCGATTCCACCGGGGCGCCGGCGGGCGAAACAGCAACATTCGATTTGATAGCTGCGACCATGTGAACGTTGTAAACATTCGTGGTTGACGGATCAAGCGGAAAAGTGAACAATGTAAACATCGGTGGCCAAGAGCGCGTATCACCACGGAAACCTCAAGCCCGCGCTGATCGCTGCGGCGCTGAAAGAGATCGCGCACGAGGGGCCGGAGAAGTTCTCGCTGCGCGGCGTCGCGCGGCGCGCGGGAGTGTCCGCGCCCGCGGTCTATCGCCACTTCAAGGACAAGGATGACCTGCTCGCCGCCGTCGCCGCGGATTGCTACGAGCGGTTCGGCGACGCGATCGTCGCGTCCGCGGAGCAAGCGCCGCCCGACGATCCGCTCGAGCAGTTCCGCGCGACCGGCATCGCTGTTGTGCAGTTCGCGGTCGCGCACCCCGAGCACTACCGCGCGATGAACGCCCCCGGCCTGTACGAGCGGATGCCCGCCGAGCAGCGCGCGGCGCAAGAAGGCTTCGTCGCGGCGCAGCGCGAGTCGCTCGCTGCCGCGCAGGCCGCCGGCAAGATCGCGAACCTTCCGCTGGACGACATTCTGCTGACCGCCACCACCGCGATCACCGGGCTCGCGCACGCCATCATCGAGGGCCGGCTGGGCGATGTCGATGCAAAACGGGCGACGCAACTCGCCACCGCCGTGACCAAGGTGCTCGGCGTCGGCTTCTGGCCGCGCGAGAAGAACCCGATCGATCCGCGTGAGCCGAAGCCGCGGAAGCGTTAGTCGCACTGCTGCTCGCGCAGTGCGCTCACGTCCGGAGAGAAGCAGAAACCTGGAACTAAGAATCAAAGGGAGCGGAGCAGAAAACCGTCCGAACGGTCCCCGAGGGTTTTCTGCTCTGTCTCTCTGCTTCTTAGTTCCAGTTTTCTGGTTCTGCGCGCGGCGGTTGCTGGTCGTGTAGTCCGGTGCGGACGATTCTGGTCGGCATTCATGCGCCGGCGCCGGTGCTCGTCGCGTTGGCGAGTGTGCAGAAAATGGGGTCGGACCCCATTAATGCGCACGATGTGCAGAAAACGGGTCGGACCCCTTTTCGGGCCGGACACGTCAGTCGCGCTCGCGCACGGAGTACTCGAGCTTCCAGCGCCCGTGGCCGTCGCGTGCGACGCACCACAGCTCGAGCGTTCCCACTTCCGTTACATGCGCCTCTAGCCGCACGGGAACCATGTCGCCGGCGCGGCGCTCGCCGTCGGCCTCGACGAGCTTCTCGACGGGATCGAGCTCCGCGAGGCCGGGCGCGTCGGCTTCGATCAACGAGCCGGCCTTGTCGTCCTTGCGCGTGGCGGCGGCGAAGAACCGGAAGTTCGAGGTCTCGCCGACGATCAGGCCGAGCTCGTCATCGGGGAGCTCGACGGTGGAGCCCTCCTCGAGGCCCGACGGTGCGACACACAGCGCCTTCACGGGAGGTGCGAAGCCGGGGATCGCGGGCATCGCGCTCTCGATGCCGATGTAGTACGCGCGAGCGGTGCCGCCGCGGATGCGGACGCCCTTGCCCTGGCGCACCTGACCGTAGTGAGCGGCACCGAGCGCGACCGCGAGATCGAGATCAGCGCCGGCGAGGATCTTCACGTCGCGGCCGCACCACGTGCGCAGGAGGTCGATGATCCGCTGCTGCAGCTTCGCGGCCTTCATCACGCCGCCATTGAACAGCACCGCGGTCGGCTTCTTGCCGAACCGGCCGAGGAACTCGGCGAGGTGGCGCGTGATCGCGGGATCGTGCGCGTAGGGCAGACCCATCTCGCGGAGACCGACCGCGCGGCGCTTGTTGACCTTCGCGTCCGCATCGACGACGGGGAAGAACCCGTCGACAAGCATCGCCTCGGCCTGCTCGCGCGTGACCTCGGCCTTCATCGTGCCGCCGATCAGCTTCGAGCCGCGGCCGAGGATCGAGATCGGGACCGCCTTCGGCGGCTTCTCGCCGAGCAGCTGCTCCTTCGCGCGGCGCGCGGCGTGAACGAGCGCGCGCTGCTGCATCGCATCGAGCTGCTTGCCGGCATCGGTGATCTGCTTGCCCGCGATCGCCGCGAGCGCGAGATCCATGTTGTCGCCGCCGAGCAGGATGTGATCGCCGACGGCGATCCGCTCGAGTGCGAGCGCGCCGTCGTGCTGCGCGACCTCGATCAGCGAGAAGTCCGTCGTGCCACCGCCGACGTCGAACACGAGCACGACGTCACCGGGCACGAGGTCCTTGCGCCACGCATCCCCGCGCGCGGCGAGGTACGCATAGAACGCGGCCTGTGGCTCCTCGAGCAGCGTGACCTTGTCGAACCCGGCCTCGCGCGCCGCGACGACCGTCAGCTCGCGCGCGACCGGATCGAAGCTCGCGGGCACGGTGACGAGCACGTCCTGCTCGTCGGCGGGGAAGTCCTCGTTCGCGTCGTCCCACGCGGCGCGCAGGTGCGCGAGGTAGCGGGCGCTCGCGTTTACCGGCGACACGCGTTCGCCGCCCTCCATCTCCGCCTCGAGCTCGCGCTGCGCGCCGCGGAACGGCAGCACTTGCGCCGTGCGATCGATCGACGGATTGCACAGCCACGACTTCGCGGACGACACGAGCCGGTGCGGCAGCTCCGCGCCGCGCTCGCGTGCGAACGTCCCGACCGTGTAGCGGAGCGCGCCGGACCACGGCAACTGCATCTGCGCCGGGGGCACCTCGTGCTCGCTCGGCAACAAGAGGAAGGAGGGCAGGGTGGGGCGCGCGGCGATCTCGCCGGGGCCGACCACCTGCGTGATGTCGACTCCCCGTGCGGGCGCGTCATCCGCGACTGCGATCGCCGAGTTCGTCGTTCCGAGATCGATGCCCAGGATCTTCATGATGCAGACAGCTCGACTTCCGCGGGAGCGATCACCGTACGATCGACGCCATCCGCAAGCGTGGGGAGCTTGGCCTCTACCACGCGCCAGCCGTGGTGGCGAAGCGTGCCCTTGAACGGCGGCTCGCCCTTCGCTTCGCCGATCAGTCGGACCTCCGCGGGATCGAAGCCCTTCGGCACCGAGACGCGCTCCTCCTCGGCACCCGGCATCACCGGCTCGAACGTCAGGTGCTGGTCGAGGACCTTCTTGCAGCCGCGGTGCACGTCACGCGCGGCGGCGCCGATATCGGCATCTGCGAAGCCGTCGAGCGGCTCGCGTAGAAAGTCGACGAGCCGGCCTTCGCGCTGGAGCAGCGCCAGCAGCGCGAGCGCGCCGTCCTTGTGGTGCTGCGCGGTCGCCACGCGCGGCTTGTCGTCGGCCTTCGGCCGCTCGACGACCTTCTCTCTCTCCTTCTCCTTCTCGGGCGCCGGTGCCGGCAGCGCCTTGGGCACCGCGCCCTCGGGCAGGAACTGCACCGCGTCGGCGGGGAGCTTCTGCCCGAACAGCATCCGGAAGAAGTAGATGAAGGCGAGCAGCGGGTGCATCGGGGCACGATCTAAGCGAAATCCACCCGGTTGTCGCGATGATCACCTCGAAAAACTGACGGAGAGGCCCACTCAAGCCTGCGCACTCACACGGCATCTGTCGTGGCGCGCCGTTTGCTGAACGGATCCGCACCATGCGTCGCCTACTCGCCGTCCTCGTCCTCCTCTCCGGCTGCGACCTCTACTGGAACGACGACGACGACTGCAAGTACTACGCGACCGTGGGAGCCGAGCTGTCGGTCCCCGCGAACGAGCTCCGCAACCCGGAGACCGGCGAGTGCGAGTACTTCAGCAACGGCGGAGGCTACTGCAACGATCCCTGCGCCCCGTGCGCCGCGGAGGACCAGGGCGCGCCCCGCCCGGATCCAGACTGGGCGCAGTGCTACGGCCAGTGCAACGGGCTGACCGAGTCGTCGTGTATCAGCACGAGCGGCTGCCAGGCCACGTACGACCAGGCCGGTGCGCACCCCACGTTCGGCGGCTGCGTCGGCACCGCGCCGTCGGGCCCGATCTCGACCGGCAGCTGCGTCGGCCTCAACTCCTACCAGTGTAACCAGCACGACAACTGCGCCGCGTACTACGGCGCCAACAGCGGCAACTTCGATCATTGCGCGGCCGAGACCGGCGGCTCGGCGTGCACCAACGTCGACTGCGGCCCCGGCTATCACTGCGAGGATCAGTGCAAGGACACCTGCGGCCCGGGCGGCGACTGCGGTCCGCAGTGCGGCTCGATGTGCGTTCCCGATGGCAACGTCTGCGCGAACGTCGACTGCGGCCCCGGCTACAGCTGTGTCGAGACCTGCACGTCCCCGACGCCCACGCATAACGGCCAGTGCTTCGCGAGCTGCCAGCCGACGACCTCCTGCGAGGCGCTGACCACCGAAGCCTCGTGTGCCGCCCGAACCGACTGCACGACCGTCTACAACGGTACGGACTGCACCTGCACCCCCGGCGGCGGCTGCACCTGCGAGATCCTGACGTACGACCACTGCGAGACGCTCTAAGCTCGCCATCGTCCTCGACCCAGGGCTACACTTTCGGTCGTGGGTGACCGGATCGACGACGACCGGCCGACGGTCGATCTAGGCCCTCGTGCGTTCGAGGAGGCCGAGGAGGCCATCGAGAGCGATGTGGACGACAGCGATGTCCATCCGACGCACTCGCACCACGGCGGCGCCAACGGCAGCGACACGAAGGTCCAGACGGACATCCCCGGGGCGCTGCAGTTCGGTTATCCGGACCGGCCCGTCGACCCCGTCCACGGGCTGCCCACGCAGCAGCTGGCGCTCGACAACAAGAAGCGTGGGCAGACCTCGCTCACCAAGCTCTCCGAGTCCCGGACGACCAGCTCGCCCGTCGAGGCGATGCGGCTCGACGAGATCGGCCGCACCCGCGTCTTCCTGAGGGTCGCTCTCCTGTTGAGTATCGGCGGTGCGATCGCCGCCCTCCTGACCGGCGGCGACGTCATCGCCCAGCGCGTCGTCATCCCGGGCTCGCTGCTCGGAGCCGGTGGCGCGTTCTGGATCCTGCGCTCCATCAAGGACACCACCAAGTACGACCAGGGAAAGCTCGCGATCCCCGGGTTCGCGCTCGTGATCGGGTCGATGACGGGCGTCTACTACTGGGGCGTCGCGTCGCCGGTCGCCGCGATGCTCGTCTACGGCATCTACTTCTTCAGCCTCGGCTCGAACCGCACCATCACGCTCGTGATGTACCTGCTCGTCGCCGTGCTCCACGGCGCGCTCGGGATCGCGATCGTGGCCGGCTGGATCGTCGATCGCGGTCTCGTGAACATGAGCAGCCTCGCGACGATGGACCAGCTCTCGGTCATCGCCATCATCGAGCTCCTCTACGCGATCGCGTTCATCACCGCCCGGATCTCGCAGAAGACCACCCTCGACGTGATGAGCCAGCTCGAGAAGGCCGTGCGCGGCATGGTCCAGCGCGACGCCCTGCTCGCCGAGGCCCGCGCCGAGCTCGACCGTGCGCTCAAGATCGGTGGGCCTGGTCGGTTCACCGAGCAAGTCGTCGGTGCGTTCCGCCTCGGTGTCCTGATCGGCCGCGGCGGCATGGGCGAGGTCTACGAGGCCCACGGGGTGACCGACCAGCGCGAGGCCGCGGTCAAGCTGCTCCATCCCGGCACGCTGGCCGATCCCACGTCGGTGCAGCGGTTCATGCGCGAGGCGCAGATCACCGCGAAGCTCGAGACCCCCTACATCGTGCGCGTGCTCGAGGTCGGCACCACCGCCGGCGACGTTCCGTACCTCGCGATGGAGCGCCTGCGTGGCAACGACCTCGCGCACACGCTGCGCCGGCAGCGGAAGCTTCAGCTGCCCGCCGTCCGTTCGATCGTGGAACAAGTCGCGCTCGGCCTCGAAGCCGCGCGCGTCGCAGGGATCGTTCACCGCGACCTCAAGCCCCACAACATCTTTCAGGCCGAGGCCGACGGCTCGCGGCGCTGGAAGATCCTCGACTTCGGCGTGTCCAAGTCAGGCACGCACGGCACGCTGACCCAGGGGCACGTCGTCGGGACGCCCGCGTACATGGCGCCCGAGCAGGCCCGCGGGGAGGACGTCGATCACCGCGCGGATGTTTACTCGCTCGCCGCGATCATCTATCGCTCGGTGACCGGGCACCCCGCGTTCACCGGCAAGGACGTCCCGACGACGCTGTACGACGTCGTCTACCGCATCCCGACGCAGCCTTCGATCCTCTCGCAGCTCCCCGCCGACGTCGATCGCGTGCTCGCGATCGGTCTCGCGAAGAACCCGCTCGACCGATTTCAGACCGCGCTCGAGCTCGCCGAATGGTTCGGGCTCGCCGTCGAGTCCCGGCTGACGCCCGAGATGCGTCAGCGTGCGGATGATCTGATCTCGGTCCAGCCGTGGGGCACGCGACCTGGTGTCTCGACCACCGCACCGTGACGTGGTACCTGTGGAAGAGCTTTTCTTCCGATGCAGCGTTCGCGCATCCTGATCCTCTGGAACCAACTCGACGACGATGTGTACACACATTTCCGTCGGGATGGTCGTCGCGCCCCTGACTGGGATCCGACGCTCCAGATCGAGCCGTGGGAGACCGGCGAAGAGGAGATGCAGCTGATCCAGCGCTCCCTCGAGGAGCACGGTCACACCGTCACGATGGTCAACGTCCGCGACAACTTCGACACGATGCTCGACGCGATCCGGACCACCAAGCCCGACGTCGTGATGAACCTCGTCGAGTTCTTCCGCGACGACGCCGAGCTCGAGCACGACGTCCCCGCTCTCTACGAGCTGCTCGGCGTCGAGTACACCGGCAACCGTCCGCTCGCGCTCTCGCTCTGCCAGAAGAAGCCGCAGGCCAAGGCGCTGCTCGCGGCCCACGGCCTGCCCGTGCCCCGCGGTGTCGTCATCGAATCGATCGATGCCGCGGCAAACCTGGACCTCGAGTTCCCGATCATCGTCAAGCCAGCGTTCGACGACGCCTCCGGCGGAATCGACGCCGGGTCCGTCGTTCACGACCGCTCGTCCCTCATCGCACGCATCGACAAGATGCTGCACGAGCACAAGCAGGCCGCGCTCGTCGAGGAGTACATCGAGGGCCGCGAGATCCACTGCGCGATCCTCGGCGACCGCCCGCTCCCTCTCTACGAGATGCAGTTCAAGGGCGGCAACGACGAGCACGGCAAGCCCCTGCCGAAGATCATCACGTACCGCGCGAAGTGGGATCCCTACAGCCGCGAGCACCACGCCGTGCAGGGCGTGTGTCCCGTCCCCGATCTCGACCCCGCGCTCGCCCGTACGATCGAGGACGTCGCGATGCGCGCGTATCGCGCCCTCGGCTGCCGCGACTACGCCCGTGTCGACATGCGTGTCGATTCGCGCACGAATCAGCCGTACATCCTCGAGGTCAATCCCAACCCGGACCTCGCGGAGTCGTGCGCGTTCAACGCGTCGGCCAAGGCCGCCGGTCTCACGTACGCGCAGATGATCTGCGAGATCGTGGACCTCGCGATCGCCCGCAAGGCCGGACCGAAGAAGGTCGTGACCGGCGTCGATGCGCTCCTCAAAGAGTACCTCGCGAAGAAGCAGGGCTGACACGCTCGGCCCGTCGCGAGCTCAACCGCGCGACGCTCGCGCGACTCCCGAAGCCCGTGCTCGCGGCCGTTCACGCCGAGGGTGAGGCGCTGCTGCGCTGGCACGAGCCCGACGCAACCCGCTACAAGCTGACGTAGCGCGGGCTGAATCCCGATTCCCAGCATCGCGCGACTCGACCTTGACGTGCCCGGGTCATAGATGGCATCTATTGCGTCCCCTTTCCGGAGTAGCTCAGGGGTAGAGCAGGCGGCTGTTAACCGCCGGGTCGGGGGTTCGAAGCCCTCCTCCGGAGCCAACGACGAAGCGACGCGGTCACGCAGTGTGGCGGCGCCTTCCGGAGAATGGAAATGGGTTGGGCAGATGGACACATCGCGCGTCTCGCGCTTGGCGAGACCGTGCAATTTCGGCCGCGCGGTCACTCGATGACCGGCAAGGTCAATGACGGCGAGCTGTGCACGGTCGCGCCGCTCGCGGCCGATCACGTGTTGAAGGTCGGCGACATCGTGCTGTGCCGCGTGAACGGCTCGCAGTACCTCCACCTGATCAAGGCGATCCAGGGCGAGCGGTTTCAGATCGGCAACAACCGCGGCGGTATCAACGGCTGGGTGACGCGGCGGCAGATCTTCGGCCGCTTAATGGCGGTGGAAGCATGAGCTACACGCTCGAACACGCAGCGCTCCTCGCGCGCCAGCTCGAGAAGCTCGCCACGGCGCGCACGCATCACGCGGCCCCGCAGTTCGCGAACCTCGAGTTCTGGCTCGCGGAGGTCGAGCACGTGATCGCGACCATTCGCGAATACCCGCAGCGGTTCCGCCGACTCCGCGATGCACAGCAGGCGTGGGTACGCGCGCATGGCACGCGAACGACCGAGCACTGCCTGCACTGCGGCGGACCCTGCGACCTCGGTCCGCAACCGCCGGCGCCGCCGACGCGGATCTCGTCTGACGAGATGGAGGCCGCGCAGCGCGACCTGCAGCGCGCCGCGTATCGGCTTCTGCTTCGCGGGTATCGGATCAAGATGGTCGACGAGCCGGCGCTCATGGCGGCGTGCGCCCGCATCGGCATGACGCTCGAGCGAGACGATCTGCGCGGTGATGCGCTGAGCGCCACGCCGAGGTTCCGTCGTCCGCAGAACGGCGATGAACGGGGGCATCCTCACCGCCGAGGCTCCAGTCATGGCGGTCAGCGTCCGGGCTCGCAGAGCTGCTCGCGCTGCTCGATGAAGCTGCGGATTCACCGGCTGGCCGTTGTCGAGATCGGCCACGAGGTCGACTACTACGAGTCGCGACAGCCTGGTCTCGGCGCCGATCTCGAAGACGAGCTCGAAGCGGTCTTCGCCACGATTCTGCAGTTCCTTCCGGAGAGCTGCACCACCGTGGAGCCGAGAGGCTATGGGAAGAGACCCCACGTGCTGAAACGCATCGTGGTTCCGACCGGCGGCACGGGCCCATCGATGATGTTGTAGACCTCGAGCGGATCCTTCCGCGCTTCGCTGTAGCCGTTGTACCGATTGGACTCGTAGACCCCGATCGCGAAGACGTCGCCCGTGTCGCCCGCGTCGGGCATGACCGGGAACATTGACGGGAGCTGAGGAAGAGTGACCGTCGCAGACACGGGCGCCAGAACGATCCATGTCCGACTCGGACTGTTCGGGTGCGAGTAACCGAGGCCGACCCTCATCACGTCGGCCTGCGCCGTGACGTTCGTGGTGACGGTACGAGAAGAGATGTCGAACGACGCGGCCCCCAGGTACGGCAGGCGAACCGTGTCCATGTCGCGCGTGTACGCCGTCTCCGTTCCATCGGTGACCTCTGCGACGCCGCCGAACTGATTGGTCGAGTGGTACGCGTACCGGACTCCTGAGGTATCCCGAGTCTGCCGAGGGCGCGCGTCGCTGGCTCGCGGCGCAATCGGCCGCATCGTAGCGAGCACCAGCGAGATCGGCGCGCCCGAGGCCGGGATGCTGGCTCGTCGACCGAGAACCTGCGAACCTCGCGGCATGATCATGCCTCTCGACCCGGTCGCCACTCGCCATGCGGCCAGGTCACGGGGGCCGATCACAAGCCTCACGGCGTCATGGTTCAGGTCCTCGACCCTCGAGAGGAAGTGACGCGATGGCCGTGCCTCTCGATCCCGAAGCCGTGCGCCTCGCGCCCGGTCTCCGGTTCGCTACGGGTGACGGCGGGCCGCTGATCGCGATGAGCGAGTCCGCGCTGCCGGACTGGCTCGGGGCTCACGATGCGGCGGGCAACGTTCTCGACTTCGACGCCGGGTCTGATTACGCACGCGCGTGCGACGAGACGTTCGCCCTGATCGATGTCGGCTCGACGCGCGCGTTGACGATCGACAGTTCCGACAGCGGCGCGTTCCTCGCGCGACCCGACGGTGCCTTGATCATCCGCTGGGTCGGCGCGCACGACACGGAGACGCTGATCTCTGCGGCGCTTGCGATCCCGGCGGATCGCTATCAGGACATTGAGGGAGAGCTACCACACGACAGAGGACGGCTCGTGATGTTCGATGCGCTCGAGCGAGGCTCGGCGCTCGACGCCGAGTCGATGGTGTCGATCGAGCTCCCGGCCGGCTGCTACGCGGTCCGCGTGTGCGCGTACTGGGAGGGGCCGGTCATCGGCGTCGACGGCCTGCCGCACGACACGATGGTGCAGACGATCGAGCTGCGCCGGCGCTAGCGGTACACGGTACGCGCGACCTCGCGCGGAACCAGTTCGGGCCGTGCTCGTCGTCCGGCGCGAACCGGCCGCGCGGCGCGAATCCGGACTTCATGCCGCTCGCGACCTGCGCGAGGGCGTCGACCGCAGCGCGAACACGCGGCGGCCCTTCGGGTCGCGGAAGCGCTCGTGCAGCCAGGTGGGGTCGAAGCCATCCTCGGGCTTCGCGGAGTACACCCACTGCAGCCCCGAGTCCGCGTAGAGCTCGTGGGCGCTCGGGTTGATGGTGCTGACCCGTGCGCTCAGGGTCGGCCTGTCCGTGTGGAGCGGCCGACTCGTGGCGACGTCGCCGTGGGCGTCGAGCGCGCGTGCGCGTGCGGTCGCCATCAGCGCGAGGCCAGGTCAGCCGTGACTGGCTCGCAGCATCCTGGTGGAGCGGGGATCCATTTCTGCCGGATCGAGGTAGGCTGACGTCGCTTTGAGCCAGTCGACCGCTCGTCCAACCTCTCTCGGCGCGCGCCTCCTTGATATCGTCGAGCGCGTCGGCAACAAACTACCCGATCCCGCGTTGTTGTTCGTCTACGCGATGCTCCTCGTGTGGATCGTCTCGGCGCTGCTCGACGGCCATAGCTTCGAGCTGCCCTCGAAGGAGGGAGCCGTCGCAAAGGCAGTCCAGAGCCAGCTCTCGGGGACCGCGATCGTCGAGTTCCTGGCGGACATGGTGAAGACGTTCACCAGCTTCCATCCGCTCGGTGTCGTCCTGGTCGCGTTGCTCGGTGTCGGCGTCGCGGAGCACAGCGGCTTCATCAACGCCGGTCTCAAGGGCCTCCTGTCGTTCACTCCCCGAATGCTGCTGACGCCGATGCTGATCTTCGCGGCGATCATCAGCCACACGGCCGCGGATGCAGGCTACGTGCTCGTCATCCCGCTCGGCGGCATCATCTTCTATGCAGCGGGCCGACACCCGCTCGCGGGCATCGCCGCGGCATTCGCGGGGGTCTCCGGCGGCTTCAGCGCCAACCCCGTGCCGTCCAGCCTCGATCCGCTGCTGGCGGGCCTCACGCAAACCGGCGTCGACATCCTCGACCCGAGCTACGCGGTCAACCCGTTGGGCAACTGGTACTTCACCGCAGCGTCGACCGTGCTGATCATCCTGCTCGGCTGGTATCTCACCGATCGGGTGATCGAGCCACGCCTCCGCAAGGTCGAGATCGACGGCGACAAGGCCGACATGCCGAGCCTGGAGCCGATGACGCCCCCCGAGCGGCGCGGCATGTGGGCCGGCATCACCGCGATGGGCATCGGGCTCGTGGTCTATGTCATCGCGCTGTTGCCGAGCGGCTCGCCGATGCGCGGCGCCAGCGGCAGCATCACGTCGGCGGACTCCGGCGCGATGCGTTCGATCGTGCCGATCATCTTCCTGCTGTTCCTGATCCCCGGCGTCGTGCACGGGTTCGTCGCGGGCACGTTCAAATCGCACCGTGACGTCGTCAAGGCGATGGCGAAGTCGATGAGCACGATGGGCTACTACCTCGTGATGGCGTTCTTCGCGGCGCTGTTCATCTACTCGTTCAACAAGAGCAACCTCGGCGCGCTGATCGCGGTCCAAGGCGCGAGCGCACTCAAGTCCGCGGCGCTGCCAGCGCCGGTCACGATCGTCGGCATCATCCTGCTCACGGCGATGGTCAACCTGCTGATCGGCTCCGCGAGCGCGAAGTGGGCGCTGCTCGCGCCGATCTTCGTGCCGATGCTCATGCAGCTCGGCATCTCGCCCGAGCTCACGCAGGGCGCGTACCGCGTCGGCGATTCGACGACCAACATCATCACGCCGCTCATGCCCTACTTCCCGCTCGTCGTCGCGTTCTCGCAGCGCTACGTCAAGAACACCGGCATCGGCACGCTCGCGGCCACGATGCTGCCGTACACGCTCGTCTTCCTCACGATGTGGACGCTGTTCCTGCTCGCCTTCTGGGGACTTGGCATCCCGCTCGGCATCGATGCCGGGTATGTTTACCCCGCGAACCGCTGACCAAGCGAGTCGGAGCCGTTCGCGGAGGCATCAACGGCTGGGTGACGCGGCGGCACCTCCGCGGTACCTCGCGGACGCTGGTGACTGCCGAAATCAAATCTCGCTGGCGAGACGATACCTGCAGCGCGCTGCTAGGTTCGCTTCATGAAGATTCTGTCGATCCTGATGGTGTGCGCCCTCGCGGCATGTGGTGGCAAGAAGGCCGATCCGTCCACCCCGACGGCGAATACCGACCCCACACCGACAGGTGACGGCGTGCCGTGCACGCAGGAGATCGCCCTCCAGTGTCCGGAAGGTCAGATCGATGGCTGTCTGAAGACGCCCGCCGAGGGCACGACGCACGCCTGCGTAGCACCGTAACGCTCCTGGCAAGCTCAGCCGACTCGTTCGCCGAGCTGCGCACCGTCAGCTAAATGGCATCGTGATGCGATACGAACCCAGCGATCTCCCTAACGATGGAAACCTCGTCCCTCTCCTACGAGAGGTAGCGACGCATGGGGTCAACGAGCGAAGCGACGCTGGCGACTTCTCGTCGTGGGATTGGGTTTGCCGGCTGTATGCCGAGCGTCCCGAATGGCGAGACAGCGTCGACGACGCGTTCGCGACGTTGTTAACGGCCGAAGATCCGCTGCCGAAACGAGTCCTCGAGCAGGTCACGAAGCTGCCGGTGCGGAGCTTCCTCCCGAGGCTTTACGACGCCATCACGGGTCGCTGCGCCGACCTTGCCGCGCGCAAGGACACCACCCGTACCGACAACCGAAGCCTGCTCGGTTCGATCGTGCACGCTGCCTCTACGATGCAGAAGACAGTGCGGCCATCACGCGCGATTGCACACGAGCTCGCCAGCATGTTGCGGCGCGAAGATGGCTGGCCCGATACGTTTCTGCTCGCGCTACCCGGGGACGTCCAGGGGTTGCTCCCACGCGTGATCGCGGTTCTTCAGGGTCTCGACGAAGCGGACTTCAAGGACTTCGTACACGGAATGATTGCCGACGGACCTCCGTGGACCGATCTCGTCTTCGAGGAAATTGGGCGCGGTCCGCCCGACGTTCGCGACCGAGTCGCCGGCGTCGTACACGGCTGGACCGAAGAAGCGGAGCGTCAGCGCAGCAAGATGGCGAGCATCAGCTTCCCGGACGACCCGGCGCTTGACGCGCTCGTACGCGCGGCAGTGGCGAAGAAAGATCGGTGGCCCGAGTACGCTGCCCGACTGGGCGTGCCCGCGTCTACATAGAGTTGTACTGGATCGCGATCCACAGCTGCTCGCGGAGCGACTTGGGATCGTGTCGGCGGCGGCGGAGCTCGTGGAAGGGGACTGCCTCAGAGCTTCGTGAGAGCGAACCAATCGCCCTGCATGCTCAAGAGCATCAGGCCAGTGGGCGATGCGGTGTACTTCATCACGCTTGTGCCCCCCAGGCTCGTAGTACAGCTCGAGACGAAGGTGACGTTCTCGGCCGACGCCGAGTACGTCGCGGCTCCTCGCTGAACCTGGGATGGCGACAGGACCTCGGTGACGTGCGTGAACTCGCCGTTTTCGAACCTCACCGTTTGCTTCAGCGAGAGTCCACCGGGGCCGCTGGGCCCACCCGTCCCGCTGTAGGTCTTCCAGTCCACGAGCTTGTACGTACCTTCCAGTACCGTCCCACCTGTCATCGCGGGTGGAGCGGAAGCAACCCTGACCGAGGCGATCCAGGCGCCGTCGACCTGGAGCGTGCTGCAGGTGCCGGGCTGCGGTGGTGGCGAGGGAGCATCGATCCCACCGGGCGGCGGGCTCGCGTCGAGAGGCACCGGCGAACTATCCGTCGGCGTGGGGCCCGCGTCGAGTGCCGGGCGGTCGGGCCTTGCATCGCACGCACCGATCAGGAGCGCGGCTCCGAGGCTGATCGATCCGAGGAAACGGCGTCGACGTTCCGCTCTACGACGAGACGCGTGCACGGCAGCCGGCGGCGATGGACGGATTCCAGGTCCACAACGACGAACGCGCCGAGCTCGGAAACGCCGAGACGACGGCGGTGCTGGTGTTCTTCGGCGGGGTCGGCGCGACGCTTCACTCGCTGGGCGCCGAAGCAGGGCGAGGCCAACACGAACGGGCTGAAGGATGCGAGAGCGGCGATCGATGCCCTGCAGAAGGCGATGCCCGAGGTCGACTGGAAGGCACTCCGGCGCACAGAGGCGCAGGCGACCGCGTCCGCTCTCGACGACTTCGCGCGCGCGCGCAGGAAGAAGCTCGTGATCGGCCTCGTCGCGGTCGTCGCCTTGGCGCTGACCGGGTTCGGGCTCATCAAGATCCTCGAGAGCTCGCGCGCGCCCACGGCGGAGGAAGAGGCCGAGCAGCGCGCTGTCGAGTACAACGAAGCGCGGGACGAGATCAGCGAGCTCAACGACGTGCTGAGGCAGAACCCGTGCGACGTCAGGGCGGCCGAGCGACGCGTCGCGCTGTTTCAGGCGAACAGCCGGCTGGGCACCGCGCGGAAGCTCGCGAAGAAGTTCCTCGACCAGTGCGGTGAGAATGCGACGCTGAAAGCCGTTGCCGACAGCCGCTGAGCGCCGACGCGCTTCGCGTTCGTCGTCAGATGAACCACCCGGTGGCGACCATCGCGATGGTCACCACCGGTGCGAGAGCGACCGCGCACGCTGCCACGTAGGTGCGGAGCGGAAGCACCGTGAACGCGAGTGCGTAGCTGAGTGGCGCGTTGAACCACACGACCAGCCGCAGCACGACGACCGCTCGGAATGGATGGGTCTCGAGCATGTCGAACATGCGGCGGAGGTGGCGCTGCTTCGGCCGCCATGCGCTCGACTCCGCGCGCCGGAACCGCCGTGCGACGACGAACGGTAGGGTGACCGCGAGCATGCCGCCGCCGAAGCCGACCGCGAATCCAACATAGGGCCCGAACGCCAGACGACCACCGATCACGAACGCCATCCCGGGCAACCCGATGAACGCGCCTGCAACGAACGCCGCGACGAACAGTGCCGGAGCGGCGGGCCCGAGCGATTCGAGCCAGGCTGCCACGGTGGTCGGGGTCACGGCGCCGGAACGCCACAGGTAGACGCCGCCGACGACGAACGCGACGATGAATAACCCGAGGATGATCCGCCGCCAGGTACGGGACACTTTCATCGATTCTCTTCGTGCATCACGTGAACGCCCGGTGGCACACCGCGCGGTAGCGTAGCACTCGCTGATTCTCCGAGTCGCCCCGCGCACGGAGGTCGGTCGCAGCCGTAGACGATTGCCTCTGCGGCGTACGAGGATGCGCCATGGGATCGCTCAAAGACCAGCTGCTCGCGAAGGGCCTCGCGTCGAAGACCGCTCCCGCTACCAAGGCCGTGGCTCCCGCGCCGATCGATCCCGCGGCGGCTCACCGCGCGCGCGAAGAGGAGGCAGCCGCTGCCGCGCACGCATCGCATAGCCCGCGCTATCCCGGCGCGCGCATCGCCACGCTCGCCGAAGCCCGCGAGCTGTTCGAGCCTCGCGCCTATGATCTGCGCAACCTCACAGGCGATGTCGATGGCGCGGTCGACATCGAGACCCTGTTCCTGCCGAGCGTTCAGGTGATCGAGGGCGACGTCGCACTCGACGAGCTCCGGATGACTCAGGAAGGCTCGAACCTGTACGTGCTGGGCGACCTCACGATCACCGGTCGACTGCTCCAGCCGTTCCGATCCAACGCCCTCGTCGTGTTCGGCTCGCTCCGCGCGCACCACGTGGTCACCGGCGCCGAGCTCCTCGTGTTCGGCGACCTCGAGGTTGCCCGCGTGCTGTATGGCAACTGCACGAACCATGCGACGAACGTCCTCGGCACCGCGCGCGTCGGCACGCTCGTGAGCTGCAAGCAGCACATGTTCTCCTTCTGGGGACCGCGTGCCATTGGCGAGCTGGTCCGCCGGCACACACCGCCGAACTTCGAGGTCTACGGAATCGCACCGGGGATCCGCACCGGGCGCCTGATCGATCCCACCATCGGCGACCCGTACGACGAGGCCTCGATCGCGGCCGCGCTGCACGCTCGCGACGACATCTTCGTCGCGCCGTGACGGCGTCCTGACTCAGTGCTTCTGCCGGCTGCCCCACGGCAACGCCAGGAGCAGGATCTCGCCCCGGGCGCGCAACTCTGCGGACAGGCCGCCCGACGCAGCCGCGGCCAATGCACGGGCGAGCTCGGTTGCGGAGGTGAACCGTTGCTCCGGGCTCTTCGCGAGCGCGATCGCGAGGAACAGATCGAGATCCCGCGACATCCCGGGCATCAGCTCGGTAGGCCGGCGCGGGCCCCGGTACACCACGTCGAACAGTGTCTGAGGCGTATCGTTGCCGCGGAATGGCGGTTGACCGGTGAGCGCGCGATAGAGCACCGCGCCGAGCGAGAACAGATCGCTGCGCGCGTCGGCCGCCTGACCCCGCGCTTGTTCGGGCGACATGTAGCCCGGCGTACCGACGACGAGGTTCTGGGTGAGCGTGTCACCACCGTCCTGCAACTTGGATATACCGAAGTCGAGGATCTTCCAGCTCGGTGCGCCGCCGTCGGTGGGCGTGTGAAGAAAGAGATTCTGTGGCTTGATGTCGCGATGCACGATTCCTGCGGCGTGCGCATCCCGTAGACCCGCGGCGACCTGCGTGCACATCGCGACGACCTCGGGCAGCTCCAGGTGCTGTTTCTTGCGGAGGTGCCAGGCGAGATCATGGCCCTGGAGAAGCTCCATCACGAGATACGGGACCTCGTTGTCCAGCGCTCCCACTTCGAACACCGAGACCAGCCCAGGGGCTCGCAGCTTCGTCGCGATCAAGGCCTCGCGGTAGAACCGCGCGAGCTGGTTTCCATCGGCGGTGGCCATCAGCATCTTGACCGCGGCGGTGGTGTGGCCATTCTCGTGCCGCGCAGCGTAGACCTCTCCCATCGCACCACGACCGATCACGTCCCCGAGCACCCATGATCCAGCGACGCGGCCGGTGTGCCGACCGAGCTTTGCGGCGCCGCCCACGTCGAGCGCTTTCTCGAGGTCGAGGTTCGCCTCCGCGAGCTGGGCTTCACGCTGCTGAACCACGCGCGCGGCCGCATCCACGGCGATCATCGCCTGGGTCGCCGTGTGGCGCGAAAGCCGCGCCTGCCGCAGCGTGCCGAGGAAGACGAGCGGAACCATCACCGATGCGAATGTGATGACCAGCGGAGAGTCGGGGACACGGATCAACCCGAGATCCGGAATCAGCCCGAGACCGAGGAGCGCGGCCGTGATCGAGTAGATAGCGCCCGCCACGAGGCAGCACCCCACGGCCCATCGCCGGTCGTCGCTCGTCCCGAAGAACGAGATGCCGAGTGACACGGCGATCGGCGCCGGCGAGAAGACTCCGATGTAGTAGTCCATGAGCGCCGACGTGAACACCGCCGTGCCGCTGAACAGGCGCAACAACGGCACGTACCGCTCTCCCGGCTCGGCACGGCGCCACACATACAGCGAGATCGTCCCGAGCAGCGCCAGCGCGCCCATCGTCGTGAAGCGCAGCCATGGCGTTCCGCCGAGGAACAGAAACCACACCACCGCGATCAAACAGAGGGTGCCCAGAAGCAGCCCCATGCCGCGCGCACGCTGGACCTCGTCGACGTGGAGCGCGTGCTTGCCCGGCGCCCATGCTTCCGAGGAACCCGTCACGGCGACGGCGCCGCCCTCCACACCAGCACGCGCGCCGCCCACGCGCCCACCAGGGGTAAGCGCCAACGTCACCGTTTGCGCGGACTCACTTGCCGGTTCCCCCGCTGATCCCACAGCCGAGGATGCTCACGTGCGTTGACGGGGCCCGCAACCGTCCTCACACACTATTCCCACGTCGGCTCGTCGGTGGCCCGACCGTGATACGAGGGTCGGATGGCGAAGAGAGTGACCGCGGCGAAGAAGCGAACGAAGGCCAAGCCGGCTGCGAAGGCGAAGCGCACCGCGCGACCGCGGCCTGCTGCCAAGAAAACGCAGGCACCGATGATCCAGCGGATCGCGTTCACGATGTTCGCGATCGAGGACGCGACGCGCGCTCGCGACTTCTACGAGAACGTGCTCGGGTTCACGCGCGGTCTCGCGTCACCCGATGGTGCGTGGACCGAGTACGATCTTCCGGGCGGCGGCTGTCTCGCGCTGTTCCGCCATCCGAACCCCGCGTTCGCCCGACCCGGCGGCGGCGCGAGCGTGGCATTCGAGGTTGCAGATCTCGATGCCCTCAACAAGCGACTGGTCACTGCCGGCGTGAGCTACCAGGGAGACGTGGTGCGCGGGCCGCACTGCCGGATGTCGAACATCCTCGACACCGAAGGCAACGCGATCATCCTGCACCAGCTCGACCGCGCGTAGCGGCTACTGCCCGGACTTCGCGCGGCGACGCTTGAGGAGTGCGCGGTCTGCGCGCCTGCGTAGACGCTCGTTCGTCTTCTTCTGGGCGAGCGTGGCGGGATCGAGGTCCGACGTGGCGGCCGTGCGCTTCTTGGTGAACTTGCGTGTGCTCATGAGGGCGGCAAGATAACAGATCGTCGCGAGCCACCCATCCGGGCACGCGCACACACCGAGCGGATGTGCACTGTCGTTTGGGCGCACGCGCACGGCCGCCGCGGGGGACCGCTACCTCCGGGTAACATGTTGTTTAGAGACCGCTATTGGCTGATGGAGATACGCGGTTGGCGCGCTTTGCGCATTCCCCTCCCTCGAATGACGGACGCGGAACCCACCACGGCGCAGCTCTTCGAGCGACTACGGGACAGCCTCGTGGATGTCATTGGGACGGCGGCGGCGGCGACATTCTTGCGACGCGCCATCCGGAAGGCGGCGCAACGTCGCCCCGAGCTCGAGGCGATCGAGATCACCAAGAACCGCCTCGACTACGACTACCTGCTTCCCGATGACTGGAAGCACGGCCGCACGAACCTCGCCGCGCTCGCCGAGCTGTCGTGCGACCTCGAGGAGTTGCTGCTCGATCTCACCGGCACGGTGATGGTGCGAAGGCTTCGATCGATCGCGCTGCTGACCGATGCTGGGCTGTTTCGGACCAAGGACGCCGACCATGAGTAAGAAGCTCGAAGTCACCCCGACCGGAGATGAGTCCCTCGACGAGATCCTCGGCGGAGGGATCCCATCGCACTCCGTCGTTGTCATTGCCGGCGAGCCGGGATCCGGCAAGACGGTCATGACGCTGCAGATGCTGTTCGCGGCTGCGCGGAGGGGGCAGGACAGCCTCTACCTGACGACGTTGTCGGAGCCCGCGATCAAGGCCATGCGCTACGCGCAGCAGTACGGGTTCTTTGACGGCGAGCTGTTCGAGAAGCACATCCGGTTTCACGACCTCGGCAGCATCCTGCGCGAAGGCGCACAAGCGACGATGAACGAGATCGAGCGGCTCGTGGTGGAGCGCGAGCCCGCGTTCGTCGTCATCGATAGCTTCAAGGTGCTCGGTGACGTGCTGCGTGGACAGGTCGATGGACGTCCCCTCATCTATGACCTCGCGGTCCAGATGGCGGGATGGGGAGCCACCACGTTTCTCGTCGGCGAGTACAGCCGCGCGGAACACGCGTCGTTCGCGGAGTTTTCGATTGCCGATGGCATCCTGCAGCTCGGGACCACTCGACAGGAGCTGCAAGCGATCCGCGAGATCGAGGTGATGAAGCTCCGGGGGGCCGCGCACCGGTCCGGCACCCACTTCTTCGAGATCAGCGAGCACGGGCTGCGGTTCGTTCCCCGGGTCTCGATCCCCGCCGATGTCGATGCGCACCCGGCAATCGGCAACGACGAGCGCGTCCTCACCGGTGTGGCCGGGCTCGACGAGCTCCTCGATGGCGGACTGCCACGAACCAGCGCGACCGTGGTGCAAGGCGGCACGGGCACTGGCAAGACGCTTCTTGGCCTGCAGTTCCTGATCGAGGGAGCCCGGCGCGGCGAGAAGGGCGTGCTGTTCACGCTCGAGGAGACGCCCGCCCAGATCCGCGCGGTGGCGCGCAGCTTCGGCTGGGACCTCGCGAAGCTGGAACGCGAGGGGATGCTCGCCATCAAGTACACCTCGCCGGTCGAGCTCTCGACCGATCGCTACCTCGACCAAGCGCGCCGTGAGGTGAAGTCGCTCGGCGCACAGCGTGCGGTGTTCGACAGCCTCACGACGATGCAGCTCGGCGTTCACTCGGAGCGCCGGTTCAAGGAGCTGGTCTACGCGATCACGAAGTATTTGCGTGGGAGCGGCGTCACCGTGGTCATGACGTCGGAATCTCCGGAGCTCCTCGGGAACGCGCAGCTCTCGGGGCACGGCGTGTCGTTCATCGCCGACAACTTCATCAAGATCCGGTACGTCGAGCTCGACGGCCGACTCGACCGGGCGATCTCGGTGATCAAGTCACGCGGCGTCGCGCACGACTCGGAGCTGAGGGGCTTCACGATCGGCAAGGGAGGCCTCCAGGTGGTCAGCGGTCGGTTCAAGAATCTGCGCGGCGTTCTGACCGGTCAGCCGTCCCCGGTGAGTCAGGCATGAACGATCACGACATCCATCGGTTCGCGAGCACCCTCGCCGAGATCGCGCACGCGCTCGAGCACGTCGACGAGGTGCAGGCGCGTGTGGGCCGCGTCCTCGAGCTGACGGCCACCATGGTCCCGTACTCGCGGATCACGCTCCTCGACATCGAGGACAGCCAGCACCAGATCCACACCGTGCCCACCGCGGAACCGAAGTCGGTCGCCGTGCTGGCGTCGTCACTCCTGCGGACCTGGCGGCGCATCGTCGATGACACCGATCATCGCTGCGACGAGCTGCCGGCCGAGAGCCTCACGCTCCCGGTGATGGGGCTCGATCGGATCAACGGCCTGATCCGGGTCGAGCCGCCGGACCAGGGCGTCTACGACGCGACGCATCTCCGGCTCCTGTCGGTCGTCGCGGCGCAGCTCGGGGCCTACTTGACGATGACGCGCCTGCGCGCCGCGCAAGCGCGACACAACGCGGAGCTGGCGACCGCGATCGAATTCCAGCAGGTGCTCGCCGCCGTGGTAGGTCACGACCTGCGCAGCCCGCTCGCCGTGATCATGACCGTTGCCTGCATGCTCCGGGAGACCACGACCGATCCGAATCAGCTCCGCGCGCTCGATCGTGCACTGTCGAGTGCGCAGCGCGCGAGCCGCTTGATCTCCGATCTGATCGATGTCACCGAGTGCCGCGTTCAGGGCGCGATGCCGATCCGCCGGCTGCGCACCGATGCACGCAGAATCGTCGATGACGTCGTGGAGGAGGCGCGGATCGCGCACCCGCGCTGCACGATCACGCTCGACATCCAGGGCAACGAGGTCGTGTTCGGCCAATGGGACCCGCATCGCCTCGCGGAGGTACTGACGAACCTGATCAACAACGCGGTTCATCACGGCTCCTCCGCAGGCACGGTCCGCGTCACGATGAGCTACGACAGCTCGATGTTGCAGCTGTCGGTGCACAACACCGGGGATCCGATTCCGGACCACCTCTTCCCGACGATCTTCGATCCGTTCAAGCGCGGATCGAGTGCACGCGCCGCGGGCAAGCATGGGCTCGGTCTCGGGCTCTACATCGTCGACCAGATCACCCGTGCTCATGGCGGAACGATCACGGTGCTCTCTACCCACGAGCTCGGGACCACCTTCACGCTCTCGCTCCCGCGCGATGCAGAGGTCCCGCCGCCGCGTCGCCTGGAGCTGTCGCAGACCGTGATGATCGTCGATGACGATCCCGATGTCCGGATCGGCATCGCTGCCCTCCTCGAGAAGCGCGGGTTCGGAGTGGCGGAGGCTGCCGATGGCCAGGATGCCTACGAGCAGCTGCTGCGCGGCCTTCGACCGAGCGCGATCCTGCTCGATCTCCACATGCCGCGCATGGACGGCCAGGCGTTCTACGAGCGATGCGCCGGCGATCCTGCGCTCGCCGACATCCCGATCATCATCGTCTCGTCGGATGCCGCGAATGCCCTCAAGCTGTCGCGAACCGGCGCCGTGCTCGCAAAGCCCGTGAAGGGCGCTGACCTGTTGCGGGCACTCGATTCGATCGGTGAGCCCGAGAAGAGCTGACGTTCGTGATCAGGGCAGCTCCATCAGCCGCCAGTACGCGCTGATCATCGCCATCGCCTTCTCGAACGCCTGGTAGGTGACGGGCTTCACGATGTAGCCAGCCACGTTGAGGCGGAACGCTTCGACGCGATCTCGGTCATCGTTCGACGTGGTCATCACGATCACGGTCAGCGCACTCAGCGCAGGGTCAGCACGCACCTCGCGGAGGAGCTCGATGCCCGTCATCTTCGGCATGTTGATGTCGAGGAGCACCAGCCGGCGCCCCGGCGGAAAGGCGCCGCTACGGAGGAGCTCGAGCGCCTCGAGGCCGTTGCGCGCCACGGTGACCTGGGTCGGAAGCTTCGCAGCCGCGAACGCCCGGCGCACGGTGATGACATCGACCTCGTCATCCTCGACGAGCAAGAGGTTGAGGGTCCCGTCACCGTCCATGGGGACGGCGTTCAGCCGAAGTCGGACTCTTCATCGGCTTCCTCTCGACCCTCGGCCGCCGGGATCCCGTGCGCCTTCAGCTTCTGCCACAGGCCCTTGCGAGAGAGATCGAGCACCTTCGCGGCACGCGTTCGATTTCCCCCGACTGCCCGCAGCACGCGCAGCAGGTAGCTACGCTCGAAGCGCTTCGCGACAGCATCGAGGGTCTCGAGCGCGGCGAGATCAGCGGAGTCATCCGACTCGCCGTCCGTTTGCCGCTGGATGTCGACGGGAAGGTGCTCGACCTCGATCTGGCGCCCTTGCGACAGCACGACGGCGTGGGTCAGCGCGTGCGCCAGCTCTCTCACGTTGCCCGGGAACGTGTAGCCATCGAGCGCTCGCGCGGCCGAGCTCGAGATCGGCGACCGTCGTCCGTCGTTGAGACGATTGAGCATGCGCCCCATGATCGCCTTGAGATCTCTCGCGCGCTCGCGCAGCGGCGGGAGATCGAGCTCGTGAACCTTGAGGCGATAGAACAGCGACGGACGGAGCGGCCCGCCCGCGTTCAGCCGCGCACGGTCGTCACCGACCATCACGCGGACGTCGATGTGCCGGTCGCGACCTTCGATCGAGACCTGTCTCTGCTCGATCAGGCGCAGCAGCTTCGCCTGCAGGCCCGGCGCGAGATCGGTGACGAACTCGATGAACAGCGTGCCCCCATCGACGCGAAGGATCTGTGGATCGGGACCGCCGAACAGGTGCTGATCGAGCTGATCTCCTGGGAGCGCCGACGCATTGACGGCCATGAACGGCCGCCCTTGCCGCATGCACCGGTCGTGGATCGCGCGCGCGACGACGGTCCGACCCGAGCCCAGCTCGCCGTAGATCGAGACCGGATGATCGCTCTGTGCAACGAGCCGCACCTGCCGCAGCAGATCGATGATCGCAGGGCTGTCACCCGCGAACAGCACCTCGAAGCTCACGAGCTCGCTCGGATCACTCTCGCCACTTCGAGCCTCGGTCAGCACGCGCACGAGCCTCGTCAGCTTCGGAACGTCGAGCGGCTTCATGAGCGCGATCCCCTCTTCGATCGGGAGGGACTCATCGAGACTATCGACGAGGAACAACAGCTCGGCGTTCGGCACTCGCTTCGCCAGCCGTAACACCTCGGGCTCGGTCCAGGTCGCGACATCGAGGACCACCAGGTCACCCCAGAGATCCGTCGTATCGCGACTGACGATGTGAACTTCGTGGCCCTCGGCCACGAGCGCGGCCTCGATGGCCCGCGCAGCGCTCTCGCTATCGAAGACGATCACTTCCATCGCGGCACCCAGCTGCGTGAGGAGCCTTTAGTGTTACCTCCAGTACACGCGGACCTCAAGTGGGTGCATCGTCACACGGGTCTCACGCAGCGTCAGGTCTGCTCGACGAGCTGCGCCGTGATCGACTGGGACGTGCGGCGATACACCACCTGCACGTGTTCGAGGTACCACGCGATCTCGTCGACGACGCGCAAGAGCTCGGTTCGATTGACATCCTTCGCCGACTGCTCGAGCCGGTCACCGAGGACGGAGAGGTCATCGAAGCCGAAGGTGCCGCCGGAGCCCTTGAGCTTGTGCCCGAACGCTTTGACCGCTGCGAGATCGCCGACGCGTGCGGCCTCACGAACGGGGAGCAGCTCGGTGCGCCGGTTCTCGAGGTACCGCGGGATGTGGTGGGCCATGTACGGATCGGCGCGGATCACGGGGCAGACCGGCCACGGGCGCCGGGAGACAACGACCTGGCCCGGCACGTCGGCATCCGAGCACCAGCGATTGCGCCCGCTGTCCTTCGCCCGGAACAGCGCGGTATCGGCGGCGGACACCAGCATGGTGGGGGGACGATCGAGCGAGGGTGCCATCGTGGCCACGCCGGCGCTGATCGTCACGACCTTCGCGCACCGCGAGCGCTCGTGCTCGATCCCGAGCTCCTCGACGGCCGCCCGCAGCCGCTCGGCGACGGCACATGCGCCCGCGGCATCGGTATCTGGAAGCAGCGCGACGAACTCCTCGCCGCCGTAGCGCGCGAGCACGTCGGACGGACGCCGCAGGCAGTTCGTCATGGCCGTGGTGACGTCCTTCAAGCAGCTGTCGCCACCGAGGTGACTGTAGTGCTCGTTGAAGGCGTGAAAATCATCGACGTCGACGAGCACCAGCGAGAGTGGCGATCCGGGACGTGAGGCGCGATTCCATTCGTTGCGCAGCAGCGTGTCGAAGTGTCCGCGGTTGGCAATGCCGGTCAACGCGTCGATACTGACCATGCGCTCGAGCTCGCGCGTGGTCTCTTCCAGACGGCGCGCCTGTGCGGCGAGCTCGGACTCGCGACTGCTGCGGAGCAAGCGCTCGGACCGGAGCTTGAGGGCCGCCCGTGCGCGCGCTGCCAGCTCACCGAGGCGAAATGGCTTGGCGACGTAGTCCTGAGCTCCCGCCTCGAAGGCCACCTGGATCACGGATTCGTCGCTGCGCGCGGTGATGATGACCACCGGGACGTTTGGAATCAGCTTCGTGAGCTGGCGACAGACCTCGAGCCCGTCGATATCCGGAAGACCGAGATCCAGGAGCACGAGGTCGGGGCCCAGCGCCTGTGCGACCCGCAGGGCTTCCACGCCCGAGGCGATAAAGCGCACCTCCTCGCACCCGACGCTGTTCAGGACGTCCCGCACCACGCCGCACAGCGACGCGTCGTCCTCGATCACGAGCGCGCGGAACGACGGCGCGTTGGTCGGGCGGAGGGTGTTGAGTTGTGCAACCACGGTGAGTCCGATGCGCTCGCTATGACGTGTTGCGCTCGGTCGGAACCGCCGGCGAGGCGGCGGAGGCAGAACCGAGCGGCGAGTCGTCACCGTTGCATGCTCCGCACCAAGCAATTATCGATCAGAAATTCACGGAGACGTGGGGTGCGCTGGTGACTGCCGAGAGTCAACGGTAGTCCGAGTTCGCGAACTCGAGCGACATTTTCACCTCGGTCTGGGCGTCGCCGGGTGCGGTCGGAAACGCGATGCTCTGCACGACGCGCATGGCGCAACCGGCGAGCTCGCCCATGCCAACTGCACCCAGGGTGCGCTAGCACAAGCGCGAAACTGCAGCGATCAGCTCTTTCCCGCGCGCGGGCTTGGCGAGAAAGCCGTCGACGCGGAGCTCGGACGCAATCTGGGCTCCTCGATCCGAGGCACTCATCACGAGCACGCGAATCGCCGCCCAGCGCGGGTCTGCGAGCTGCCGTTGCCGGAACTCCAGCCCGTCCATGACCGGCATCATGAGGTCGAGCACGATCAGGTTCGGCAGCGCGTGCGACTCCAGATAATCGAGGGCATCCTGTCCATTGCGCGCTCCCTCGACGGTGAATCCCTCGTCGGCCAGCACGTCGCAGAACGACTCGCGGATGTCGTCGTCGTCGTCGACGATGAGGATCGTGCTCGCTGTAGAAACGGACACCGCCAGGGATGCTAGCTCAGTGGCAAGGGCAGGGTCACGCGGAACGTCGCCCCGCCTCCCGGCGTCTCCTCCACGGCGACGGTCCCCCCGTGTGCGAGCACGAACGCGCGGACCATGTACAGCCCGAGCCCCAACCCATCGACGTTGGTGGCCGACTGGACGCGCTCGAAGCGCTCGAAGATGCGCTCACGATCTCCGGCATGCACTCCGACACCATGGTCGGTGATCGTGAGCTGCGCGCCGCCGACCGCACGCTCGACAGCGAGCTCTACCGGCTGCATGCGCCCGAACTTGAACGCATTGCGCAACAGGTAGGTCACGACGTGGTCGAGCTGCGTTCGATCCCACTCGCCGACGAGCCCAGCCTCGAGCCGCGACGAGACCACACACCCGGCCCGCGCTGCCAGATCAGCATGGGCCGCGATCTTGTCCTGCACGGCCGCCGCAAGATCGATCGGCTCGCGGCGGAGCACCATCGTACCGGACTCGATCCGCGAGACGTCGAGGAGCGCTTCGACCAGCCTGGTCATCCGCTCGATCTGCGCCTCGCAGGTCGTCACCAGCTTGGTGATCGCAGCGTCGGGCATCTCGCGCAGCGTGCCCTTGCGTACCGCGGCGCCGAGGCGGTGGACCTGCATCGCGAGTGGTGCGAGCGGCGTACGGAGCTCGTGCGACGCGATCGACAAGAACTCGTCGCGCGCGACGATGGCGGCCTGCGATGCCTCGTAGAGTCGCGAGTTCTCGACGGAGATCGCCGTCTGCGACGCCAGGATGTCGAGGGTCGCGAGCCGTTCCGGGTCAAACGCACCGGCGACCAGGTCGTTCTCCAGATAGAACATGCCGACCATGCGGCCGTGACGCATGATCGGCTGACACAGCACGGACCGCCGCCGCTGGGTCTGGAAGTACGGATCGCTGCCGAACTGGTTGCTGGTCGAGGCGTCGTCGATCAGCACGTGCTCCCCCGTCCGGCGCGCGTAGTTGAGCACCGACCACGGTAGGGCGTTGGGTAGGGCCTCCGCGTCGATCGATGCGGAGGCCGCGACGACCAGCGTTTCCGCCTCGAGGAGGAGCAGCGAACCACGCCGCGCCCCGGCGTACTCGATGACGATCGACATGAGCCGCGGGAGGAGGCGCGGCAGCACGATCTCTTCGGACAGGCTCTGCGAGGCCTTGAGCACCGATGCCAGATCGAGCTCGCTTCCGGTGGTCGTCTGCGTGGAAACGCTGCCGCGAGTCGCCGGGTCGACCACGATCGACCGACGACCGATTCCGCGATTTCGCGCCAACAAGTCGGCCGCCTTCCCAGCAGCGCCCCACCGCCGGTACAGGTTCGAGGCATCGGCGAGGAGCGCACGCCGCACGAAGTCGACGCCGAGCGCTCCGTACATCTCTGCCGCGCGCTCGCACGCGAGCGCTTCGTACTGGACCATCTCCTGGGAGCGCGCCGCGAGCCGTGCTTCCTCGTACGCACGAATCGCAGTGGGCACGTCGCCAGTCAGCCACGCGAGCTCCGCGCGAAGCAGCGCGGCCTTGTCGGCGAAGTTCGACGGACACGCGCGCGCCCATTCGCCGTGAACGCGTTGCTGTGCGTCGATCTCCGCGAGATAGCGAGCACGTGTCTCGGCGTCAACGTCACGACACAGCGCTGCGAGCGTCAGTGCACGGTACAGACCGTAGGACGCATAGATCGGCATCGAGAACGCGGAGCCGAGCTCGGGTGCGGCGAGATCGGCCGCCGTCAGCGCTGCGGCGTAGTCACGGAACGTGTAGCGCGCGATCATCTGCAGGATGTGCAAATAGACGATGCCGCAGCCAAAGCGCGCAGCGGTCACCGCCGTCAGAGCGGCCTGCTCGTCGAAGTCATGCGAATCGAGGCTGCCACGCTCGCCCGTGCCACCCATCAGCGCGAGCACGAACTGCTCCTCGGCGCGTAGCGTCCAGTGCACGGCCTCGTAGCGGGTCTCTTGCGCGAAAGCGGCGTGCTTCGCGATCAACGCGGTCACGGCTGGCAACGGCGCGCCGGCCTCGTAGAGATGCCACGGCGCCTGGAACCCGATGTAGTTCGAGTAGATGTGATCGCCAGCGCGTACGCAGGCCGCGAACCCGCGCTCGAGAATCGGGAGATCCGTGGCGATCGGATTCTTCCAGAAGTTCACGTGATCGCCGAGCAGGTGCAGCATGCAGCCCTCGAGCTTCACGCCCCGGAGCTTCTCGTTGAGCCGGATCGCGAGCCAGCTGAACTCATGTCCGCCGTCGACGTCGCCGTACACGGCGGCACGCAGCAGGGCATAGATGCCGTAGCCGTAACACGATGCTTCGGTGTGACCGTGGCGGAGTGAATGATTGACGAGCTGCAGGGCGACCCACGCGAACAGCTCCGGCTTGACCATGTAGATCGGAGGCCCGGATGCTTCGAGGAGATCGGCGAGCATCTGCATCCGCGGATCCGTCATCAGCGGGGCGTCGATGTGCGCTGCGATTGGCCGGTCCCCCAGCAGCTGGAGGGCGAGCTGCTTTTGCTCCTCGATCGCGCTGGTGGCCTCGCTTGACGCGGGCGTGTGAAGCCCGAACAACGAGAACGCGCGAAGACAGACGTCGGCCGCCTGGGCCAGCTCGCCCGCGATCTGGAACAACCGGATCTGAAGATAGTAGATCCGGGCCTGCTCGAGATCGGTGCGTGCGCGCCGCAGGAGCTCGTCGAACAGTCCACGAGCGGCGTCGAGATCACCACCGAGGTAGGCGCACTCGGAGAGCTCGACATGCACGTCGAACGCGAGCTCGAATCGGGACGTCCATGCGCTCTCGCCGAGAAGCGCGGCAGCTCGTGTGTGGTACGAGCGCGCCTGCTGATAAGCTGTCGAGAGCTTGGCCTTGTGCGCGGCGCGCACCAGCAGCTCGAGGAGCCGCTCTCGCTCGGTGGGTTCGGTGATCAGCGAACCCGCGGCGACGAGGTGGTTCGCGGTCTCGAACAACCGCTCGCCACGCCCGTCCGTGGCTTCACGGTCCCAGAAGCGTCGCCCGACGAGAAGGTGCAGCGCACTCCGCTCGCTCGCGGGGGTGAGCTCGTACGCCGCCTCCTGCACTCGGTCGTGGCTGAATCGTGCGCCGGGTGCGCCATCTTGCCGGATCGTGATCAGCCCCTGCTCGACCGCCGGCAGCAGGTCTGCGGCCAGCTCGTTCATCGAGCGACGCGTGATCGCCGCCAGGTCGGCGGTCTCGAAGTCGTTGCCCAGTACGGAGGCGATCCGCAGCACGTCGATCGTTTGCGCGGGAAGCTGGCGCAGGCGATCCACGACCAGCTCGACGACGTTGTCGGTGATCTCGGTGGTCTCGACCTCGGCCGGATCGAAGCGCCATGCTCGCGCGAGCTCGTCGAACCGCAGCAGCCCGGTGAGCTGAAGCGTCCGGACGAACTCGCGCACGAAGAACGCGTTTCCAGCGGTCTTGGACATCGCGAGCGCGGCCAGCTGCTCGCACGCCAGCGGGTCTGCGTGCAGCGTATCGCGCAGCAGCGTGCACACCGCGTCGTGATCGAGCGCCGCGAGGTGGATGTCCTGGATCCGAGCGCGCGTGGCGCGCAAGCGATCGAGCGCGGCGTGATGCTCGCGATACGCGATGATCAGGAGTACCGGCACCTGCCCGCTGTTCGCGAGGATCGACTCGACCAGCGCGACCGAGGCGTCATCCGCCCACTGCAGGTCGTCCAGGAACAGGACGACCGGATGATCGAACGCTCCCAGGAAGGCGCGGATCAGATGATGCAACCGGTTCTGCATCGCGGCCGGCGGCAAGTCCGGCGCTGGCGGCAGCGGTCCGAGAATTTGCTCGAGGCCTGGAATGAGGTCGACCAGCGTTCGCGCGTTGCCATCGACCCGCGCGAGCAGCCGTTCCTTCCATGCAGCGAGGTGGTGGCCGCTGTGGGTCAGGATTTGATCGACCAGCACGGCGCTTGCCTCGATGAAGGCGGAGTAGGGAAGGTGGCCTCGGTACTGATCGAACTTGCCCGATGCGAAGTAGCCCTGACTGCGAGCAACCGGCACCAGCAGCTCGCGGACCAGGGAGGTCTTGCCGACGCCGGGCGCACCAGAGATCAGCACGACCTCGCCATGAGAGGTGGTTGCGACTCGCGTGAACGCATCGTGGAGCGCTCGGACCTCGACCGCTCTCCCGTACACGCGATCCGGAAGCTGGAACCGGTCAGACACGTCGCGCTCCGCGAGCGGGAACATCGAGATCGTTCCAGTGTTCTGCAGATCGGCGAGTGCGCGCGTCAGATCACGCTCGACTCCGCTCGCACTCTGGTAGCGCTCCTCGGGAGTCTTCGCGAGCAGCTTGAGTACGAGCTGCGAGAGCACCTCCGGGAGATCCGGCAGAAGCTCGGTCAACGCACGCGGGACTTGTGCGGTGTGACAGTGCATCCATTGCAACGCATCTGTCGCGTGGAACGGTTGCCCTCCGACGAACAGCTCGTAGAGCACGACGCCGAGCGAGTACAGATCGGCCCGCTGGTCGACGGGGCGCCCGAGCCGACCGGAGGACTCGGGTGCCATGTACGCGAGCGTTCCCTCGAAGCCTGCGCCGGGCTCGGTCCGAACCTCGCCCTCCCGCAGCGCGACACCGAAGTCGGTGATCTTGATCTCGCCGGTCGACGGCCGATGGATGAAGTTGGAGGGCTTGACGTCGCGATGCACGATACGCGCGCGGTGAACGTCGGCGAGCGCACGTGCGATCTGGATCGCGATCGGTAGCGTGACCGAGAGGGCCGCGCGCGCAGGTAGGGTCAAGCTCAGCGCCTCGCCACCAAAATCCTCCAGCACGAGCGCGAGCCGTCCCTCGTGATGAGTCGAGCCGTACGCCTGGACCACGGTCGGCGCGGTGATGCCGCGGGCGACCTCGAGCTCGCGCAACAGGCGTGCGCGATGGAGGGCATCATCACACTGTGACGTCAGGACCTTGAGGACGACCGGCCGGTCATCCTCACCACGCACCGCCCGGTAGATCGTGCAGCGTGGGCCATCATGAACGATGCTGAGAATTTTCAGCGGGGTACGTGGGTCGTTCACCGCAGATAAGCCTAAGGGGCCCCGAATGAGCGAGTCGATCGAATTCCATTTCGAAATGGATCGCGGACGATCGACAAGCACTGCGACGGCGTGATCTACGTCCGGGGTGCGGTCGTCGTATGACGCGGAGAAGCTGGT
>JACCRC010000516.1 GCA_013813765.1 Deltaproteobacteria bacterium
CGGCGAGGTTCCAGTGGTGGAGCGGCCAGTCGGGCTCGGCGGTGAGCGCGCGCTCGAGCGCGGTGACGGCGTCGGCGGCGCGAGGTGGCTGCGCGGAGAGGTAGAGCGCGGCGCTGGCCGCGGCGACCTCGGGGTGCGCGGGATCGCAGAGCGCCAGCAGCGCGTGCGCCTTGCCGTGATCGCCGGAGGTGATCGATTCCGAGGTCTGCTCGATCGCGCGCGCGACGAGCGCGGGCGGCGTGGCGGGGCGATCGCCGACGTGTGCGTCTCCGAGATCGAGGAGATCGCGCCCGAGATAGTAGGCAGAGGGCAGGCCGGTCGCGCGATCGACTGGACGTGACGTGAGGCGCGCCGCGGCGGTGACAACGGTGCGCGCGTGATCGACCTCGGTCGAGGCGACGCGATAGCCGTCGGCGACGAGGTTCGCGATCAGGGGTGCCGCATCCGCAGCGTCGGTCGCGTCGTCCTCGTGCACGCAGTCATCGACGCGACCCGAGGGACCGATCAGCACGGCCCAGCGACGCCAGCGACGCTCACCGGCGATCTTCTTGCTCGCGACGACGACGAGCCGCGCGGACGCATCGACGAGCACCGCGACGTGAGTGGGGCGACGGAATGCGTTGCGCCGGCGCTCGGGCAGCGGCGCTCCGGCAGCGAGGCGCTCCGCGAGCACGCTGGCGAAGCGCTCGCGCGCCTCCGCGCTGAGATCGAGACGAACCGCGAGCTCGGCGCCGAGGCGCTGTGCCGCGGATGGATCGGCCTCGCACATCGCGGCGAGCATCTGGACGATGTCCTCGTCACCGAGCTGACACACCATCAGGTCCGCGGCGCTCGCTACATCGGCGTCGCTCGAGAGCTGCGCGGCGAGGGCCATCGCGGACTGGCGCTGGATCGCGCTCGGATCGGCGAACACCGCGGCGGCCTTCTCGCCGAGCTCCGCGAGCAGGCCGACCGCGCTGACCTTCACCTCGTCGATCGAGGTATCGGTGGTCGCGCTTCGCAGCTCGGCGATCACGCGAGACCGCGTGACCAGATCGTCGGCGAGCGCGGCGAGTGCAGCGCGCGCGGCCTCGCGACGGCGCCGATCGGCGGACCGCAGCTCGCGGCCCAGCAAGGGGATCGCCGTGGTGCCGAGGCGCTGGACGGTTCGCTCGATGTGGAGCGACCCGCGCTGGGGGCTCGTCGAGAACCAGTCGGCCAGCCTTCGCAGGTCAGCGAACACACCGTCGGCGCCCATGAATGGCCATACATTAGGTATATGGTCACAGACCCGTCAATAGAATTTTCGCAGGGTTACGGGTAGTCGGAGATCGCACCTGAACGTGTGTGGGGGTGGGAGGGTTTTCGCTTTACACCCTGAGGTCGGCTCGCGATCCTCTGCGACGCCCATGGCAAAGACCGAGTCGACGGCGATCAACGATCTGATCAACCTGGTAGCGACCGCGACACCGCGGAAGCCGGCTCCGGACGAGGACCTGATGTTTCAGGCGCCTCCCAAGAAGAAGAGCCATGCGGTCAGCATTCCTCGCATGACCGGGACCGTGCCGCCGATGAACGGCGCCGGTGAGGTCGAGCCGCTGCCACGCGGCCGCAGCGCCGTCGGCACCACGCAGAACAAGATCGCGCCGCAGGTGCGCGTGACCACGGCACCGCCATCCCGCCAGGTCACGATTCCACCGCTGGGTGTGCACGAGGTGAGCGACTTCGAGGTCTCTGTCGAGACGCCGGCGGCGCCGACGCTCAACAACAAGTTCGATCTGTCCGCAGCGAGCTCGATCGGCCACAACCTCCCGCTGAGCTCGATCGGTATCTCGGTGCCGCCGGCGCCGCTCGCACCGTACGAGCCCGATCCCGAGCCGGCGATCGCGCCGCGCCACGAGGAGACGTGGGTCGGAACGGTGCAGACGCCGAAGACGGCGACGACCGCGCAGTGGCTCGCGAAGCTCGCACCCGCGATGGGCGCGATGATCGTGATCGGAATCTTCGTCGGTGGCTACGTCGCGTTCGACGGGCAGGGCGGCAAGAAGCGCACGCCGGTCGTATCGGCGCCCGCCCCGGTGCAGGCGGCGGCGATCGTGCAGACCGACGACACGGCGCCTGCGCCGGTCGGAGTCGCCGACCCCGAGCCGGTGAAGGCCGAGGAGCCGAAGGCCGCCGAGCCCGCTGTCGCCGCGCCGACCGCGCCTCCGAAGGAGCGCCCGGTATTCGCGGACATCCGCCTCGACTCGAAGCCGTCGGGAGCGACCGTGACGCTGATCGACGGCGAAAAGCGCATGTTCATCGGCACCACCCCGATCGCAACCTCAGTCGATATCTCGCGCCAGTACGACGTCGAGTTCACGTACTCGACGCGCCCGCCGGTCGTCGAGCACCTCGATCCGACCACGATGACGAAGCTCGCCGTCGAGATCCGCCGCGCGAAGCAGGTCGCGGTCGTCGCGCCGACGGCGGACGCTCCGAAGGCGGACGCTCCGAAGGTCGAGAAGGCCGTCGCGAAGCCGGCAGCGCCCGTTGGTGCCGAGCCGGTCGGTCAGGGCATCCTGATGATCTCGAGCAAGCCGCCGTGCGAGATCCTGATCGACGGCAAGCCAACGGGCCTCATGACGCCGCAGCGCGCGCTGCCGCTCTCGGCCGGGCCGCACAAGGTCACGCTCGTGAACCCTGCCGAGAAGATCAAGAAGACGCTGTCGATCCAGATCACCGCGGATCAGCCGACCAAGGTGATCCAGGATCTGATGGCCAAGTAACCCCTGACTAGGGGAGCACGCGGCAGTCGCGCGGCGCGATCTTGCAGACGCCCGACGCCATATCGCAGGTGACCGGCATGCCGTCCTTGTCGGGGCACGGCACGCTCGCGCTGCACTGCTGCGTGCACACGTTGTAGCCCTCGGCCGTGTAGGTCCGGCACTCGTTCGACATGCAGTCGTGTTCCTGCGCACAGTTGTCGTAGAGCATGCCGCTGCAGACCGGGCCCTTGCCGACGTCGGTCTCGTCCCCCGCACAGGCCCCGACCAGCAGCAACGCGAGGAGCATCCGCATCCGGCGATCCTATAGGATCACGGGATGCGCTGCCTGGCGATCGCCTTCGTCCTCCTCCTGGCCGCCTGCGAGACCGGCGGCGAAGGCACGCCCTTGCCCGATGCGGATCTCACGCTGCCCAAGTGCACCGGTGTCGTCTACGACTCGTGCACGTCGAACGCGGGCTGCATGTCGATGAACTGCAAGCTCTACGATCAGAACGGGATCCAGGTCTGCACCGTTACCTGTAGTGCATCGATGCCATGCCCGATGCAGAACGGCATGCCCGCGAGCTGCAACAACCGCGGTTTGTGCAAGCCGCCCGCCGCGAACGCTTGTCATCCATGAGCGCACGGGGATAGGTTCGCCGTTCAGGAGGGCTACGTGGCTCATATCGACGTCTTCAAGGGGTGGGCCGAGTCGATCCGTCAGGACATCGACGGCTACAAGGCATTGCTCGAGTCGGCGAAGGCCGATGCTCATTCGCGCAAGCTCGCCGGCGCCGCGCTCCTCTACATGGTCAGCCGGATGGATCTGATCCCTGACTGGAACGAGGGCATCGGCGTGATCGATGACGTGATGGTGCTCCGCGTATGCGCGCAGCTCACGCAGGGTCACGAGCGCGGTGCGCTCCCGACCGCGGCGGACGTCGCCCTCGATCGCATGGCGAACGAAGCCGACAAGATCACGCAGTTCCTCGGTGGCGCGCTCTACGACAAGCTGAAGTCGTACTGCTCGAAGCTCGCCGACCAGGCAGTGCGCGGCCGCACGCCGGCGCAGCTGATGGACGACGCGGCGCTGCGCAAGGCGATGTACGTCGAGCTCGAGGACGAGCTGAAGAAGACGGTTCCGATCGTCGTCAATGATCCCACCGACGCCGAGCTGCGCCTCAAGGCGTACCTGACGCACAAGCTCCAGTGATGCGCGCGCTCACGCTCGTTGCGATCCTGATCGCGCCGGCCGTGGCGCACGCCGAGGCCACGTTCGAGGCAGCGGCCGCCTCCGCGAAGCGCGTTCGCCACATCGACGACATCGTGTGGGCGTTCACCGCGACGTGCGACAAGGGCGACGACACGCAGCAGCGCCAGTGCCGCGCGCTGCGCGATCGCCGCGCTGCGGAGCTCTCCGCTGCGACGCTGCTCGTCGAGGCCGACCCCGACGCGCTCGACCTCGGCGCGTACAGCCCGGCGAAAAAGTCGGTCTCGGTCACGTTGAGTGGCTGCATCCGCTGCAAGGGCATCGCGCTCGACGGCAAGACGTTTCATGTCGTCGGCGGCGCGCCGAAGATCGAGGACAAGGCGCTCAAGACGACGGCGCTCTACGACACCGCGCGCCAGTTCCAGACCGCGGAGACCGCGACCGTGTGGCTGAAGGCGGTCGCGCAGCGCCGCGTCGAGCTGCTCGTCAAGATCCCAGCGAAGCCGCGATGGAATCAGGGCGGGCTCGAGGGCGTGCAGCTCGATGTTCAGGGCTATCGCGTGACGACGCCGTGCAACGGCACCGTCGTGATCGCGAACCCCCAGGCCTCGAACACGCCGCCCGACAAGGCCGCCTGCGCAGCCGGCGGTGCCGCAGTCGTGGCGCTGACGCCCGAGCTGATCGACGAGACGATGCAGGCGCCGATGTCGATGATCCGCGTCTGCGCGAAGAAGGAGAAGGCTGCGGGCAAGGCGAAGCTCCAGCTGACGATCTCCGACGACGGCACGCTCGCCGCGTACGAGCAGAGTGGTGACTTCGTCGGCACGCCGGTGGGACGGTGCATCGACGATGCGATGAAGGGCGTGTTGTTCCCGCGCTCCGCGAAGCCGAAGACGAAGATCGGCTATCCGATCTCGCTGCCATGAAGGTCCAGCAACTGCTCGACGCTCTCTGGCGCGACTACGTGGCTTCGACGCCACAGGCCTCCGCGATCCACGATCTCCTCTCGGCGCGCGGCGAGATCATCACCAACGACCACGTCGCGCTGCGCACGTACGGCGCGCCGGGCATCCGCATCGCCGATCTCGCGCGGCCGTTCGAGGCGGTCGGCTGGCAGGCGAAGGACGACTACCGGTTCGACGACAAGCACCTGGTCGCGCGCTACTGGCAGCACCCCGAGCCGGGCCTGCCCAAGGTCTTCATCAGCGAGCTCGTGCTCGCCGAGATGTCTCCGGTCGTACAGCAGATCGTCGCCGGCCTGGTCGCGCAGCTACCCGCCGGCTTCGGCGAGCGCGCGGACCTCCCGTGGTCAGGGCGCCCGTGGCGCGTGACGCACGCGCAGTACGCGCAGCTCCTCGCCGAGAGCGAGTACGCCGCATGGGTCGCGGCGTTCGGGTTCCGCGTCAACCACTTCACCGTCGACGTCAACGCGCTGTCGACCTTTCCCGATCTGACGGCGCTCGACGCGTTTCTCGTCGAGCACGGCTTCACGCTCAACGAAGCGGGCGGCATGATCAAGGGGACGCCGCAGGACTGCCTCGAGCAGTCGTCGACGCGCGCGGACTCGATCGATGTCGCCTTCGACGATCGCACCGTGCGGATCCCGTCCTGTTACTACGAGTTCGCGAAGCGCTACCCGCTGCCATCGGGGGAGCTGTTCCACGGCTTCGTTCCGACGTCGGCCGACAAGATCTTCGAGTCCACGGACGCGAAGCGTTAGGGCATCGCCGGCGGTTGCTCGAGCGGCGGCGCCGGCAACGACGGATCGCGATACACGAGGCAGGTGACGATCACCTCGGCGTCGGCGATCGAGATCCCACTCGCCGGTATCAGCCTCATCTTCTCCACCTGCCGCCTCCACTCCACCTCGTTGCGGTGTGCAGCGTTCGTGATGCGCTCGAGCGTGTGACAGCTCGAGCAGCGGACCTCCGCGAGCTGACACGCCTTCTGGATGCCCGCGGGAGCATCGAGCGGCTGGAGCAGCAGCACGCGCGGCGAGCTGTTGCCGCACGTGGCGAGCAACACGAGCGAGCAGAGCAGGGTGGCTGTGGGTCGAGGAGGCACTAGTTATCCAGCGCTCCCTCGGCGATCCAGTCGCGGACGAGCGTGAGCTCGGCTGCCGAGAAATAGGGTGGGCCGTTGTACGGCATGCGCGCCCCGAACGGCGGGGCCAGCCCCAGCTTCTGGAGAAGGATGCTCTCGCACGGTTTGCCGGGAACGACGATGCGCGTCCCCGAGCTGGCTCCGCCGCGGCGGAGGTTCTCGTAGGAGCCGAGGTTGAATCCCGACGCTGCGTTCGACGAGTGGCAGCCGCAGCCGCCGGGCGACTTCGACAGCAGCGGGCGGAGGTCGCGCGAGAACGACACGCTGACCATCGGCGCGGAGTCGACGCACTTGCCCGTGGCCGCCACCTCGCCGCCGTCATCAGGCGCGGGGCCGGGCTCGGCGTCGGGCGGCTGGAGCTTGCCGACGTCCGGCTCGTAGGTGACCTCGCAGCCGGCGGCCGCGAGCACCAGGAGCAGGGCGGCCTTCACGGCTCACCATCCACGAACTGGATCTGCTTGTTCGACGCGATGGTGGTCACCGTCAGCTCGGAGACGGTGTCGGTGAAGTAAGCGCTGATCGATCCGTTCGTCGCGCGCCGAAACAGCTGCGCATCGGACAGCACGGTCACCGGATCGACACCGGCGGCGAGCCGCACGTCGACCTCGATCACGATCGGTGTGTAGTTCGGTGTCGTGGTGGGCGGCATCGTCGGGATGCCGAGCTGGAACACCGGTTGCGCGTCGAGCGTCGTCGGCAGCGACGGCGGTGTGCCGGTCGCGACCCCCGACAACAGGCGCGCCTCCTGTGCTGCGAACGGACTGCCGTTGCGCAGCGGCTGGATCCCGAGGGCACCGCCGAGCGGAATCAGCTCGATCCGATAGCCGCGGGCGTAGGCCTCGGTCGCGGGCACCGCCGGTAGCGTCGTGCTGACCTCGAGCTTCGTGCCGGTCGGGACCACGGGCATGTTGCGCCACGTACCCGCAGGTACGGGCTCGCCGACGAGCCCGAGCTCGATCGCCTCCGCGAGAGCGGGGACCGAGGTGAGCCGCTCGCCCTGGTACAGCGCGGTGACCGGAACGTAGACGATGCGGCGGATCGCGCTGTAGCCCGGGTCGCCGGGGAGGGCGTCGACGAGGAACGGGTGCCCTGCGCGCGGCGTGAAGCCACCCGCGCCGTCGGAGTCGGCGAGCACGTAGACCGGCGACGATGCGACGAAGTTGTCGATGATGCGCGCTGCGCCGAAGTTCCAGAACCGCACCGTCGCGCCCGCCGCCTTGCCGGTCGAGCGCACGATCACGCCTCCGGCCATCGCGAGCGCACTATCGCTGAGCCCGTCGAAGATCCGGATCTGCGACGTCAGCTCCGCATTCTCGGTGATCGGTGGCACGGAAGCTCCCGGCGGCAGCACGTGCACCGCGCCCGCGGAATCCGGGGGCGCGTCGGGCAATGGTCCGGTGGGTGCGTCGATCGTTTGATCGGCGACCCGCGGCTTCATGAGATCGCAGCCCGCTGCGAGGATGAGGAACAGAGCGCGCGTGTACATCGAGGCCTCCATTCAAAACGGTCCGACGACGCCGAGGTGGATCACCGACTCGTTCTCGAAGTCGGAGAAGTCGTAGTACTCGTAGCTGACCTTGAGCCGCAGCGCTGACCACAGCCCGACCGCGACACCGGCGGTGTGGCGGAGGATCACGCTGTCGGAGCGCAGCCCGCTGTTCTTGACGACGTTGCCGCGCCGGCGCAGCGCGTCCTCGCGCGCGAGGACCGTGAGTCGGCTGGTGATGGGGATCTCGAGCTCCGCGTAACCGCCGTCCTTGACCATGTACGGATCGAACTCGCCGTTGGCACCGGGGCCGTACTTGAACCGCTCCATCGGATCCTCGCCGAGCGACATCTTGGTTCGTCGTGTCAGGTACTCGAGCCGGAGGAACACGTCCTTCGCGCGCAGCACCATGTGCGCGCCGATGATGCTGAAGCGCAGCTTGTGCTCTGGGTCGTAGGTGCCTCGCATCATCGACACACCCGCTGACCACGTGAGCTTCGGCGTCACGATGCTCGCGACGATCTGGCCGCCGAGCACGGGGCGCGAGTTGTTGTCGACGTAGTAGCTCTCCCCGGAGCGCGACATCTTGAAGTCGAAGTCCACCGGATCGGCGCCGGCGCGCGGTCCACCGATCGCATACGCCGCGTAGTCGAGCTGCAGGCTGTCTCCGAAGAAGTGCGTGCCGTTCAGCTCGATGCCGTTGTCGACCCACGGAGACGGCAGCACACCCTCGTTGTAGTCGTTGATCCGCAGCATGCGGCCCATGTCGTAGGGCAGGGGCTTGTCGCTCGTGCGGTGGTTCGCGGGATCGTGGCGCACCGGGAACTCGCCGAACGCCGGAGTGAATCGGCCCACGCGGAAGTTCAGCTCGTCGGCGACGCGTAGATCGAAGTAGGCCATCCCGACCTCCACGCCGTGGCACGCGACGCACATCTTGACGTTCGCGGAGATCCTTCCGTTGAAGTCGATCGCCACCTTGAGTGATGCCTCGGCCGTCGCACCGTCGAGGGCGATCTGCCGGCCCGTCTTCTCCGTCGGGATCGCCATGTAGTCGAGCTGGATCGAGCCGGCGAAGTTGCGGCGCACCTTGAAGCCCTGCTTCTCCGGCTCGGCATCCGCATCGGGCTCGGGCTCCACCTCGACGAGCGGCTGCGGCGGAGGCGTGACGATGACAGGCGCCGGAGGCTGCACGGGCGCGGGGACCGCGGGGACCTCAACGGGCGCGGGCGCGGGGACAGGTTGATCCGCGGGCTGTGCCGCAACAGATCGCACGCATGCTGCGATCAGCACGACAAGCACGGTTCGACGTAGGGTCACGATTCCTCCCGTGAATGGATCAAGCGCCGACCGGAGTGAACTTCACCACCACACTCACCCCTGCGGTCCCCACGTCGGGGGCGACGCGAGTACGGAGCTTCGACGCCGCGTCCTTGACGCACGAACCGACTCCGAGCGTGTCGCCAGAGACGCGCAGGCTCTGCGCGGCGCGGCCTTCATCGATCGCGAACGTGATCTTGATCTTGAGTGGCGGCGTCTTGCCGGCTTGCTTCGCGGCGCCGCGGTAACAGTCGCGGAACGTTCCGAGCACGCGGGTGACCGCGCTCTGGACCTCGGAGTCGGGAAGCGGACCATCCACGCTGATGCTCGCGATCGAGGCGACTGCGTCGAGTGAACCTGGGCCCACCGGGGCGATGGGTTGTGGAGGTGGCGAGACCGCGACGGGTGGCGCCGGCGCGACCGGCGGCGCGATCGCGACGGGCGGCGCCGGCGCTGGAGTCGTCGCTGGCGCGGGCGCCGGAGAAGTCACGGGC
>JACCRC010000538.1 GCA_013813765.1 Deltaproteobacteria bacterium
GCGCATGGTCGCGCTCGCGGCGAGCGACCTGTTGCTCGCGGATCTCGCGGTCGCGCCCGAGCTCGTCGTGCGTGCGGAACCGGGACGGCGCGCACCGCTATGGCTCGGCTTCGCCGCAACGGCCTCCGCGTGGGACGGCCTCCTCGGCGGTGCATCGATCGACATCGGCATGCCGCGCGGCGGTTACCTCGTCGCGATCGAGATCGGAGGTGCGGGGCTCGCGGGCGGTCGCGTCGATCTGCTCTCCGGCGTCGTGCGCGCGGACGTGGGTCTTCCGCTCGGCGCGTTCGAGCTCCGCGCTGGGCTCACGCTCGCGCCGATCTTCGTGCAGACCGGGGTCACCGACTTCACGGTGCTCGCCGGTGCCAACGCGAGCGCGCGCGTACGCATCCAGATGACCGCCGCCACGCGCGCAGTGCTCGCGATCGGCGCCGACGTGTTCGCGACCCGCACGCAGTACGTGCTCGGCGCGATGCAGCTGATGACGACACCGCGCATCGCCCCGTGGCTCACTGCGGGGATGGAGATCGCGCTGTGATCAACGCGATCGCGATGCTCGCGGCGACCGTCGGTGCCGCCGAACGCCGCCGCGTCGAGGATGACGACGCCGTGCTCGTCGAGCGCCATCGCGGCGGCGACCCCGATGCGTTCGCGCTGATCTATCGCGCGCACGTCGATGCGGTGCACCGTCGCCTCGGCCGCATCCTGGGCCCGATCCCGGAGCGCGAGGACATCACGCAGGAAGTCTTCCTCGCGCTGCACAAGGCACTCCCAGGGTTTCGCGGCGACGCGAAGGTCTCGACGCTCTTGCACCGCATCGCGATCAACCGCGCGTGCGAGCACCTCCGCGTGCAGGCGCGACGACCCGCGACGCCCATGGACACGACGTTCTTCGACGCGCTCGTCGATGGCGCCGGCTCACCCGAGCGCCGCACGGCCGAGCGTCAGGCACTGACCCGGGTGTTCGAGTGCCTCGCGCGCATCAAGCCGAAGAAGCGCGTCGCGTTCATACTGCGCGTCGTCGATGGTCTCTCGTTCGAGGAGATCGCCGAGCTCGTCGACGCGACCCCCGAGACTGTCGCGAAGCGCGTGCAGCACGCGCAGTCCGAGCTCGACGAGCTGATCGCGCGCGCCGACCGGAGGCCATCATGACCGACGCACTGCGCACCGCGCGCCTCGAGCACCAGGCCGATCAGGTCCGGACCGTGATGAGCGCCGGTGATCGACTCGACGACATCACTCGCGCCCGGATGTGGTCCGCGATCGAGGACCAGGTCTCGACTCCGGCGGCCGCAGCACGCCCCGCGCGCTGGACGCGCACCGCCGCGATCGTGCTCGCCGCCGCGGCCGTCGCCGCGACCGCGATGCTGGTGGTGCGCGCGCGCAGCGCAGATACCGATCAGCTCGTCGTGGCAGCCGACGCGACGCTCACCTCTCGCCTCGGTGCGCACACGCGCGCCGCGCTCGTCGGACCTGCGCATCTCGAGCTACTCGATACCGGCGCCGCAACCTCGGTTCGGCTGCACCGCGGCACGCTGCTCGCCGATCTCGACGGCGGTCCCGGCCGCTCGCTCCGCATCGAGGCGGGCGATCTGATCGCCGAGGTCGTGGGCACGCTGTTCGCGATCGAGGTGAACGACCAGCGCGCGTGCGTCGCCGTCGCGCACGGCCGCGTGCGCGTGACCCGCGGCGCATCGGTGCAGCTCGTCACCGACAGGCAGCAGCTCTGCTCCAACGACGCAGCGCCGCACGCGATTCCGGCCGCGACCGCCGACCAGCTCGCCCGACACGCGCGCGTGCTCGCGATGAGCGCGCCCGAGAACGCGTCAGACTCCAGCTCTTCGCCGCCGCTCGGGGCCACCGCGCCCGTGCCCGCCATCGACGTTCCGCGCGCAACGGACGCAGTCGCACGTTCCGCACCCGCGACCTCCTCCGCGACCGCACCGTCGCCCGGCCCCGGGACGGGCCCAGGCGCCATTCCCTCCGTCATCGCGACGACGCCGCGCACCGCGATCACTGCAGCGAGCGAACCGACGATCGCTTTGCCAGGGCCTCGTTCGTCCGGCACCGCAACCACGCCGCGCACCGCGACCGCCGCAGTAGCGAGCACATCGACGAGCGCGTTGCCCGCGCCTCGTCCCTCCGGCACTGCAACCACGCCGCGCACCGCTGCAGCGAGCTCATCGCCGGCGCCTCCTGCCTCCGGCACCGCAACCGCGCCGCACGCCGGCACCGCTGCAGCGAGCGATCCGGAGACGGCCGCCGATTCCTCGGCCGTTCAGGCACCGCCTCCATCCAGCTCCGCGACGATGCCGCGCACCGCGCCGACGACACCGAGCTCCTCGATCGCGGGCCCACCGTCGTCACAACGCGAGCCGACGCCGGTCGCACCCGCGGCTCCCAGGCCACTGGAGCCCCCGTCTGCGGAGGAGCTCTATCGTTCGGCAGAGGCCGCGCTCGCCGTGGGCGATCGTGCGGCGGCGGTTCGCGCGCTGACGCGCATCCTCGCGCTGCCGGGAGGTTCGCTTGCCGATCAGGCGCTGTACGAGCTCGCGCGCATCGAGTACCAGCGCCGAGCGTGGACCGCTGCGCGCAAGCACCTGGCCGCGCTCGCCGCGATCGCGAGCACGCCGCTCGCCGAACCGGGTCGCTACCTCGACTGCCGGATCGCGGTCGAGGCAAAGGCGAGCGACGCCGAGCGTTGCTTCGCTCGCTATCGCGCGGCGTATCCGCGCTCGCCGCACGACCTCGACGTCCTCGCCGTGCTCGTGCAGCTCGCGCATGCGCGCGCGGGATGCGACGGCGCCCGCGCACTGCGCGACGAGTTGATCGGCCGCTATCCCCGCACAGATCACGCCGCGGCGTGGCGGTCGCGCTGCACGGAGTCGCCGTGAGCCGACGCGCGCTCGCGATCGTCATCGTGCTCGCATCGCTGATCGGTGCGTGCGATCGCGTGATCGATCTGTCGCGCACCGATGGCCCCGATGCCGGCGGCGGCCCCGATGCCGGAGGCGGCCCCGACAGCGGCAACGACGGAGGGCCTCCCGACGACGGGGGCGGCGGCGTAACCGATGTTGGCGTCGACTAGGCGCGAGCGAGGAACGGCCTCGCGCGCGTCACCCTAGCGAGCTGCCGCGCCTACGCTCAGGACGGCAGGCGCTGCGGTACGGGTCGGGTCGTCCGGCGGGTCCGATCTGCCAGCGCGACGTGCACGAGGACAATCACCGTTCCGAACGTCGCGTCCGAGACTGCTTTCACGATTCGATCTGCCAAGTTCCACATACCGTTACCCTCACCAGTGCCCGTAGCGGGCGGCCCGCACCTACGTGACGACTGGGCCAACTTGTCATGACAACCCCCGGACCGGCAAGCCTATTTCCGAGCCGCGTTCACCTTGGATGAAACATGTACGGGTGCTCATGCGTCCATGGAGATATGCGCCTCGTTTCCGTGGTTGCCGTGCTCGCAGCTACTGCCACTCCCGTACTCGCCGCGCCCACGCGCCTGGGTGATCCCGCAGCAGCCGGATCGATCTCCCGTGTGCTCGTGGTCGCCGCGGTCGGCGACTCTGTCGCGACCGACAAGCCGACCTATGCTCGGGCCGATCAGGCCGTCACGCTGTACGCCGCCATCCAGGTCGACAACAAGGCGTGGTTCTCCGATGCGCCGAGCCTCGAGATCGGTGGCAAGCGCGTGGCCGCGAAGCCGCTCGCGTCCGCACCGGCGTTCGCGCTGCGGTGGAGCAAGATCGAGCCATCGAGCGCGAACATCTCCAACGGCGATGCGTCGACGTTCCGCTTCGAGCCGATCGACTACCGCCCGACCGCGATCGACGGCTCCGCGAACAGCCCGAAGATCCGCGCCGACGTGCGCCCGACCCTGACGCCCGATCACGGCGACGGTGTCGGCACGATGCGCTACCAGGTGACCGCACTCCAGGGCCCTCGCGTGATCGCGAGCGCTGGCCCCGAAGCGCGGCGCGGCAGAGGCTCGGGCGGCGTCACCGATGCCGTGATGCGCGTGTCGATCCGTCGCGACGACACGTACATCGGTTACCTCACCGAGATGTTTGGTCAGCCGTACATCTGGGGCTCCGCCGGTCTCTCGAACAGCACGCACGAGAGCGAGCGGCTCGAGGGCTCCGACTGCGCGGACTTCATCGTCTACGGCGCGCGCCGCATGGGCGCCTCGATCCCGTACTCGTGGACCGGCGCGCTGCCCGGCGTGTCGAAGCTGCTCGCGAGCGGCACGCGCGCCGATGATGGCATCTACCGCGACCGCCGGGGCGAGCCGCTGCCGTTCACGAAGATCGGCGATCTCGTGCTGTTCCCGCGCCACGTCGGCGCGCTCGTCGAGGATCGCGGCACGAAGGGCGTGCTGGACGAGCAGGACATCATGATGCACACGCTGTTCGATTCGCCGAAGGCGGAGCCGATCGCGGACTCCGGCTACGCGGACCGGCCCGTCGAGGTGCGCCGATTCACTGCAGATCTTCGTCGGGGTCGATCAGGAAGCTGACGAGTCCCGGCGCGAGCGGCGGATAGATCGACGTCGAGTCCGGCGGCAGCGTCTGGTTCAGCTCGTCGACGTGCGCGATCTGCGTGATCGACAGCGGCCGCATGATCAGCGTGACGTCGCCGCCGGCCGCGAGCGCCTTCTTCGCGTCGGTGTCGGTCGTGATCTGCGCGCCGGGGAGTAGCTTCTGCACGAACAGATAGTCGGCGACCACCGGATCCATCTTCGCCAGCGCGCGATCGACCGCGGCGCCCTCGTGCACCGGGCTGATATCCGGCGCGAGCGTCAGCTTGTATGCGTCGGCATCGCCCGCAAACACCGCGACGAACGCCGGCTGGTGCGCGACCGTATCGCCGAGCGCCGACATCATCTTGCCGAGATCGCCGGCGGCACCCGCGAGCTTGTCGACGATGAAGTACTTCTTCGCCGACGCCAGGATCTCGTCGCGCTTGCCGGCCGCACCGCGGACCACCTTGTGCCGCGCCGCGGGAACCAGAGCCTGGTCATCGAGCGGCACGATGCAGAACAGACCGTAGTTCGCCGAGGAGTAGTTCGAAGGCTCCTGCTTCGCCGCCAGCTCGGCCTGGTACGCGAGCATCGCCTCGTACGTCGCGTGACCGTCGAGGACGTGCAGCTTCTTCGGCGTCAAGTAGTTGCGCAGCTTGCCGATCACCTCGGCATCGCTCACGCGCCACAACGAGTGGTGCACGCCGTCGGGCGTGGTGACCTTGAGCGTGGGATTCGCGGACTCCTTGCTGCGAAAGATCCGGTCGACTTCGCCCGCAGAGTCGCGAATGCCGGCGAACACGGCCTCCGTGTGCGCGCCCTGCGCCTTGATCGACGCGAGTGCCGCGCCCTTCCCTGCCTCGGTCGTCGTCTCGTGGGGACGGATCTGACCTTCCTTCCACGGCGACAGCCGCACGGCGCAGAGGAACGCCTTGCGGATCAGCTGGCGACCCGGTCCCGCGAACGCGGCGTGGTAGCGATACACCGCGCGCGAGGTGTCGCGCGTCAGGGTGCCCGCGGCGAGTCCCTTCGCGAGATCGATCGGCGCAGCGACGACCTCGCCCACCTTCGACGCTTCCGGGAGCACCCCACGTAGCCCTGCGATGTGCGGCATGGCGCGACCGTACTACAGGCGCGCTCGCGCTCCGATGTCTCGCCGCACCTGCTTCCCCGCGAGCTCGATCCGGTCGGCCACGCCGTACGCCTTCTGCCTCGCCTGCTCGACGCTGACGCCGAGTGCCGTGACGCCCAGGACACGACCGCCCGCCGAAACCACGGTGCCGTCCTTGCGCGCGGTGCCGGCGTGAAACACCACCGCGTCGTCGCCCGCCGTGTCGAGCCCGACGATCGGATCGCCCGTGCGCACCGCGCCCGGATATCCCGCCGCGGCGACCACCACGCACACCGCGACCCGCGCGTCCCAGGCAAGCGAGCCCACCGGCATCTCTCCCTTCGCCGCGCCCAGCAGCACCGCTCCGAAATCGCCGCGCATGCGCGCCATGATCGGCTGCGTCTCCGGATCTCCGAACCGGCAGTTGTACTCGAGGAGCCAGGGCGTTGCCGCGGCATCGACCATCACACCCGCGTACAGCACGCCCCGGTAGCCGATGCCGTCCTTCATGAGGCCCGTCACCGTGGGCTGCAGGATCTCGCTCGTGATCCGCCCGAGCAGCTCGTCGCTCGCCCACGATGGCGACACCGTGCCCATGCCGCCCGTGTTCGGACCCGTGTCGCCGTCGAAAATCGTCTTGTGATCCTCGGCCGAGGGCAGCACCTCGAGCCGCGTGCCATCCGTCAGCGCGAGCACGCTGACCTCGCGGCCCACGATCCGCTTCTCGACGATCACGCGCGCGCCCGCTTCGCCGAACCGTCGCGCTTCGAGCATCTCGCGCGCCGCCGCCTGCGCCTCCGCCGCATCCTCCGCGACCACCACGCCCTTGCCCGCCGCCAGCCCGTCCGCCTTGACGACAACCCGTCCCGTGCCGCCGCCGATCCGCTCGATCGCCTCGTCCGCTTCTGCCACCGTCGTGACCACCGCGAACGGTGCCGTCGGGATCCGATGGCGCGCGAAGAAGTCCTTGCTGAATGCCTTGCTCCCCTCGAGCTGTGCGCCCGCGGCGCCCGGCCCGAACGTCGGCACGCCGGCAGCGCGCAGCCGATCGGCGAGGCCCGCAACGAGTGGCGCCTCCGGCCCGACTACCACGAGGTCCGGCCGCTCGAACTGCGCGAGCTCGACGATCTGATCGAGCTCGTCGATCTTGACGGGCATGCACCGAGCCAGCTGCTCGATCCCCGGGTTCCCTGGCGCGCACAGGATCTCGTGACCACCCGCCGCGAGCCGATACACCAGAGCGTGCTCGCGGCCTCCGCTACCGATGATGAGGATCTTCATGCGCGGAATCTAGCGAAGTGACGACGCGAAGTCTTGCGTGCAGGCGCAGCGGGATTACGATCGTGCTCGTGCTCTCGGTTGGGCGCCAGCTCGAGCTGGCTGTGAAGGCGCCACTCGCGGCGCGGCACCTCCGGGCACGGAGCGCGGCGTGGCTCCTGGCGTACCTCGCTGCCGCCGGACTGATCCTCGGCGTGGTCGCGTACCTGGTGATCAAGAACCAGGACCGGCTGATCGACGGCCTGATCAGCTACGTGCTGCCGGTCGACTGGAAGATGACGGCGAAGTTCATGATCAAGCGGCTGTTCGGGAACCAGGAGCAGGCGGTGATCACGAACGCGGTGCTCTCGATGAGCCTGATGGTCGTGACGATCACGCTGTTCCCCCTGAAGGAGAAGGTCTCTGCGGCGCTCGAGGAGGATGCGAAGCTCCTCGACGAGCCGTTCGACGAGCACCCGCTGTGGTTCCAGGCACTCGAGGAGGCGAAGCTGTTCCTCGCGATGATCGCCGCGCAGGCGACGATCTTCTGGATCGGCTACTCCGACGACGAGACGCGCAGGACGATCGCGCTGGTGCTGAGCTACGTCGTGCTGTTCGCGGGCGTCGGGTTCGACTTCTTGTGCCCGATCCTGCAGCGGCACAAGCAGCGCTACTCGGTGATGGTGAAGACGCTCCTGGCGCACCCGTTCTTGTGGTTCACGTTCGGCGCGATCTTCGCGCTGCCGGCGATCATCACCGCGCGGGTACTGTCCACGCACAGCGACTGGAGCCCGGGCACGCAGCTCGGGTTCGCGTTCGCGGCACAGGTGGTGGGTATCGCGCTCGCGGCGATCGGCGGCACGGTCGCGGGTGCGCCGCTGCTCGCGGATGCGAAGAACCGAACGCACAGCCGGCTGCCGACGCGCATCGCCGTCTGGGCCCTGTTGATCGGCCTCCTCGCGTGGAACGCGCACCGGTTCTACGTGATCGGTACGTCCCTCAATCACAAGAGCCAGCTCCTCAAGTGCCAGTACGACGTGGACTGGTCTAGCTTCGGCGCGGATGTGCCGAGCGCGCTCGACCTGATGGGCGCGTACAAGAGCGATGCAATCACCGTCGGCATGCACTTCGTCGTTCAGGTCACCAACCCGACGAAGGTCGACGTCGAGATCGAGGACAACCGGCTCGAGGTGAAGCAGGCCGATCAGGTGGTCGCGTTGACGTCGCTGCCGAGGATGAAGGTCAAGGCGGGCGGCAGCGAACGGGTGACGATCAAGGTGCCGCTGACGATCAAGCCGTCGCAGGCGCTGCGGATCCGCGAGCTGCTGACGACGAAGAACTGGGCGATCACGCTGTGGTTACAGATCGACGACGACTTCGAGTTCCCGTTCTACCTGCTCGAGTCGACGTGATCCACGCTAGTGACGGAAGTGACGCATGCCGGTGAACAGCATGGCGAGCCCGTGCTCGTTCGCGGCACCGATCACCTCTTCGTCGCGCACCGAGCCGCCGGGCTGGACCACCGCAACCGCGCCGGACGCGGCGAGCACGTCGACGCCGTCGCGGAACGGGAAGAACGCGTCTGACGCGACGACCGCGCCCTTGAGCGCCTCGCCTGCCTTGCGCTCGCAGATGCGCACGGAGTCGACGCGGCTCATCTGACCCGCGCCGATCGCGACGGTGACGCCCGCCTTCGCGAACACGATCGCATTCGACTTCACGTGCTTCGCGACGCGCCACGCGAACGCGAGATCCGCGCGCTCCGCATCGGTGGGGTGGCGCGTGGTGGCGATTCTCGCGTTCGCCAGCTCCACCATGCCGTGATCGACGCTCTGCACGAG
>JACCRC010000541.1 GCA_013813765.1 Deltaproteobacteria bacterium
CTCGTGCACTCCGCGACGCTGCTCCATGACGACGTCGTCGATCTGGCGGAGCGCCGTCGCGGCCAGCCGACCGCATGCGTGGTCTACGGCAACGCCGCTTCGATCTTCGCCGGTGATTGGCTCCTGATCGCCGCGCTCCGCCGCATTCGCGCGAGCGGCGTCGAGGGTGTGCTCGACAAGATGCTGACCGTCATCGACGAGATGATCGTCGCCGAGTCGGTTCAGCTCGAGCGGCGCGGCAAGATCGCCGACGCGCGCGAGGACTACTTCGCGATCGTCGAGGGCAAGACCGCCGCGCTGTTCCGGTGGGCGATGATCGCGGGCGCGCGGTCCGCGGACCTGCCGGTCGCAGCGGAGCAGGCTCTCGAGCGCTACGGCCTTCACCTCGGCGTCGCGTTCCAGGCCGTCGATGACGAGCTCGACTACGCGGCGACTGGAACCGGGAAGGACGCGCTCGCGGATCTGCGCGAGGGCAAGATCACGTTCCCCCTCGTCGTCGCGCTCGAGCGCGATCCGGCACTCCGACCGCGCCTCGAGGAGCTGCTCGCCGCCGAGGAGGTCTCCTCCGATCAGCTCGGCGCGATCGCGAATCAGGTCCGCGCCTCCGGTGCCTTGACCGCGACGCGCGCGCTCGCCGAGGAGCACGTGCAGAAAGCGCTCGTGGTGCTCGAAGAGCTGCCTGAAGGTCCCGCGCGCGACGCGCTCGTCACGGTGGCCCTCGCCTCGCTGGAGCGTCAGTCGTGACGACCGAGATCGCCCAGCTCGGCAGCGGCGCGATGTTCGACAAGATCGCGCACCGCTACGACTTCGTGAACCGCGTGCTGTCGTTCGGCATCGACAAGAGCTGGCGCCGCCGCACCGTCAAGCGCCTGCAGCTCGGCGAGCACCCGCGCGTGCTCGACGTCGCGACCGGCACTGGCGATCTCGCGATCGACATCGCACGCATGGTTCCCGGCGCGCAGGTATTCGGTCTGGATCCATCGCCGAACATGCTCGCGATCGCAGCGCAGAAGATCGCGAAGCGCGGGCTCACCGACCGGGTGACGCTCGTCGAGGGCGACGCGCAGGCCCTGCCCTACGCCGACTGCGAGATGGACGCCGCCACGATCGCGTTTGGCATCCGCAATGTTCCCGACCGTTCGCGGGGGCTGCGCGAGCTCGCACGCGTGGTGCGGCCGGGCGGTCGCGTGTGCGTCCTCGAGCTCGGCGAGCCTCGCCGCGGCTTGCTCGGAAAGGCAGCGCGCTTCCACACGCGGCATGTCGTGCCGCGCCTCGGTGCACTGCTCTCCGGTGCGCGCGAGTACAAGTACCTCCAGTCCTCGATCGCGGCGTTCCCGCCGGCCGAGGAGTTCGCGGAGCAGATGCAGGCCGCCGGGCTCCACGTCATCGAGGTGATCCCGCTGACGTTCGGCGCGTGCACGCTGTACGTCGCAACACCGACGGAGGAGCAATGAACCCGGCGGCCTCACCGCGCAGCGAACCGCTCGCGCCCGCGCCCGACTGGGCGTGGCTCGACGCTGGCCTCGCCGTGGCCTCGCGCTCCGACGGGCTGACGTACATCGCGCTGCCCGCGCCGGTCGTCGCGGCCGCCGCGATCGTCGACGAGTTTCGCGATCAGCCGCTCGTATCGTGGTCTTCGGCGGAGCTGACGATCGTGGGCGTCGGCGTGGCCCGCGAGCTCCGCGGCACGGGCCGCACGCGCTGGGCCGAGGTGATCGCAGGCGCGCACGCGATCGCGACGAACACGCCAGATCCCGGTGACGAGCCGCGCGACACGATGCCGACGCGCGACAGCGCGCCGAGCCGCGCCGTGATCGCAGGTGAGGTCGCGGCGACGAGCGAGCTCGGCTTTGCACGCCCGCGGTTCCTCGGCGGTGCGGCGTTCGCACCGGGTGCAGCCGACCGCGCACCGTGGATTGGCTTCGGCGATGCGTGGTTCGCGCTGCCGCGCTGGAGCTACGTGCATGACGGTGCGCGTGCGTTTCTCGTGCTCGCGATCGACGCGCGCGATGCGGTTGCAGCCGACCGCTGGCGCGAGGAGCTCGCGATCTTCCGCGCGGCGCTCGCGGGTGGATCGATCGACCGCAAGCAACCACCGCTCGTGGAGCTGTCGCCTGCGCCCGCCGAGGCGTGGCATCGCCAGGTCATCGAGATCACCGATGCGATCGAGCGCGGCGAGCACGCGAAGGTCGTCGCCGCGCGCACGTGCAGCGTGCAGCTCGGCGGCCCGGTACGGGCGGCAGGCCTGCTCGCGGCGCTCGACGATCGCCACGCCGAGTGCGTGCGCGTGATGATCAAGCCGCCCCGCGGTGGTGCCCTGATCGCTGCATCGCCCGAGCGGCTCGTGCGCCGTGATGGCGACACCGTGCTCTGCGACGCGCTCGCCGGCTCGGTCGCGAACAGCGGAGATGTCACGCGCGCGGCGGCAACGCTGCGCGCGAGCACGAAGGATCGGCGCGAGCACGACCTCGTCGTCCACGCGATCCGCGCGGCCCTCGAGGATGCCGGAGCGTCCGTCGAAGCGCCCGCCGAGCCCGCGATCCGCGCACTTCGCCACGTTCTGCACCTGCACACGCCGTTCGTCGCGACGCTGCGCACGCCGCGTCACGTGCTCGAGCTCGCAGCGCGCCTGCACCCGACGCCCGCAGTCGGTGGCACTCCGCAGGCGGTGGCGACCGAGTGGATCCGCACGCACGAGCCCGCACCACGCGGGTGGTACGCATCCCCGGTCGGCTGGTTCGATCTCGACGGTAACGGCGAGCTCGCGGTCGCGCTGCGGTCCGGTGTGATCGACGGAAGCCGCGCGCAGCTGTGGGCCGGTGCCGGCATCGTCGCCGGGTCCGATCCGGATCGCGAGCTTGCGGAGACCGAGGTGAAGCTGCGCGCGATGCTCAACGCGCTCGGTGTGTCGTCATGAGCGCAGCGGTGCAGACGATCTGGTGCGAGCTGCTTGCAGCGACGCTCGCGGACGCCGGCATCGCGACCTGCGTCATCAGCCCTGGCTCGCGCTCGACGCCGCTCGTCGCCGCCCTCGCGGGCGAGTCGCGGCTCGAGCTCGTGACGATCATCGACGAGCGCGCCGCGGCGTTCTTCGCGCTCGGCGCCGCGCGTGCGACTGGAAAGCCCGCCGCGCTCGTGTGCACGAGCGGCACCGCGGCGGCCCACTACCTCCCTGCGCTCGTCGAGGCGAGCTTGGCCGGCGTTCCGATGATCGCGATCACCGCGGACCGGCCTCCAGAGCTGCTGGCGTGCGGTGCGTCGCAGACGATCGATCAGATCGATCTCTACGGCGGGTTCGTCCGTGGCGCGTTCGATCTCGGCGCACCGGCACCCCAGGCCCTGCGCGGCATGCGACGCACGATCGTCCAGGCGATCACGCTCGCCTCCGGTCCGCACCCCGGGCCGGTGCATCTGGAGGTTCCGCTGCGCAAGCCGCTCGAGCCCGCCGCGCCGTCGACGGATGCCGAGCATGCGCTTGCCCGCGACGCGGTCGCGCTGCACGGCGCCGTGCCGATTGCTCCACCGCGGCTCGCGCCGGATGCATCGGCGATCACTGCGCTCGCGGAGGCGATCAGCGCGGAGCCCGATGGCGTGATCATCGCGGGTGCGCTGCCGGCGGGCTTCCCACGCGAAGCGGCATTCGAAGTCGCGCGGCGTACCGGGTATCCTCTGATCGCCGAGGCGCCGAGCCAGTTGCGCTTCGGTCCGCGCCCCGACGGAGTGGTCGTCATCGATCACGCCGATCTCGTTCCGCTCACCCGGCGGCCCGCGCCGAAGCTCGTGCTGCAGCTCGGGGCCGAGCCGGTCGCGGCGAGCTGGCCCGCGTGGATCGCGTCGCTCGGTACCGCACAGCGCTGGGTGATTGGCGGTGCGACGTGGGCAGATCCGGAAGGTACCGCGCGCGTGATCCTCGGCGAACCAGGCGACGTGCTGGCGGGGCTCACGCGAATCGAGCGCCGCTCGACGGTCCGGACGTCTGCGTGGCTCGATACCTGGCGCGATGCGGAGGCCAGTGCGGCGATCGCCGCCGCGCGCGCGATCGAAGCGGCGCCGACGAGCGAGGTTGCCGTGCTGCGCGCCGTGCTCGCGGCGGTTCCCGCGGGTGCCGCGGTGCAGATCGGCAACAGCCTGCCGATCCGCGTCGTCGATCATGTTCCCGGTGGTGGCGCACCACGCACGGTGCTCTCGCAGCGCGGGGCCGCGGGCATCGACGGCTTGATCGCGTCAGCCGCTGGTGCAACGCGCGCCGGCGCTCCGGTGCTGCTCGTGCTCGGTGATGTCAGCTTCGCGCACGACCTCGGCGGTCTGCTCGCAGCGCGCTGTGCGTCCGCTCCGCTCGCGATCCTCGTGATCGATAACCGCGGCGGTCAGATCTTCGCGGGCCTGCCCGTCGCGAAGGCGAAGCTCGGCGCCGCGTTCGAGCGTCACTTCATCACCGCACCCGAGATCGATCCGGCGGTCGTCGCGGCCGCGCTCGGTGCGCGTGCGGTCACCGCCACCTCCCCCGCCGCCGCCGCGACCGCGGTCGCCACCGCGCTCGCCACGTTCGGCGTCACCGTGATTCACGCACCCGTCTCTGTTTCCGGCGCGCACGACGTGCGCCGCAACGCGATCGAGCTGTTCGCCCGAGGAGCAACACCATGAGCACGACTGACATCACCTGGAAGCGCCACCCCGGCTACGAGGACATCAACTACGAGACCTCGTCGGATGGCATCGCGAAGATCACGATCAACCGGCCCGAGGTTCACAACGCGTTCCGGCCGCGCACGGTGGCCGAGATGATCCGCGCGATGGACGAAGCGCGCGACGACAGCTCGGTCGGCGTCGTCATCCTCACCGGCGCCGGCGATCGGGCGTTCTGCTCCGGCGGCGACCAGCGCGTCCGCGGCGAGGGCGGCTACGTCGGCTCGGACGGCATCCCGCGCCTGAACGTCCTCGATCTGCAGATGCGCATCCGCTACCTGCCGAAGCCGGTCGTCGCAATGGTCGCGGGTTACGCGATCGGTGGTGGCCACGTGCTGCACCTCGTGTGCGATCTGACGATCGCCGCCGACAACGCGCGCTTCGGCCAGACCGGTCCGCGCGTCGGCAGCTTCGATGCCGGGTTCGGCAGCTCGTACATGGCGCGCATCGTCGGTCAGAAGAAGGCGCGCGAGATCTGGTTCCTGTGCCGGCAGTACGATGCAAAGGAGGCGCTCGACATGGGCCTCGTCAACACCGTCGTGCCGCTCGCGGAGCTCGAGGCGACGACCATGCAGTGGTGTCGCGAGATGCTCCAGCACTCGCCGACCGCGCTGCGCTTCCTCAAGATGGCGATGAACGCGGACTGCGACGGTCAGGCTGGCATGATGGCGTTCGCCGGCTCGGCGACGCTGATGTACTACACGACCGACGAGGGCCGCGAAGGCAAGGAAGCATTCCTCGAGAAGCGGCCGCCCGAGTTCAACAAGTTCAAGCGCTACCCCTGAGGAACATGAGCGTCTCGACCTGGATCGCTGCTGCCCGTCTTCGCACGCTGCCTGCTGCCGTGGTTCCGGTCGCGGTCGGCACCGCGGTCGCGCGCGCGTGCGGTGACGTCGCGTGGTGCCCCGCGCTCGCCGCACTCGGCGGTTCGCTCGCGATCCAGATCGGAACCAACTTCGCGAACGACGTGTTCGACGCCGAGAAGGGCGCCGACACGCCCGATCGGATCGGACCGCTCCGCGCGGTCAGCGCCGGCCTGATCTCCGCGCGCGCGATGAAGATCGCGATGCTTCTCTCGTTCGCGGTCGCCTCACTGTTCGGCCTGTACCTGCTCGCAGAGGGCGGCTGGCCGATCGCCGCGATCGGCATCGCATCGATCATCTCCGGCATCGCATACACGGGCGGGCCGTGGCCGCTCGGCTACCACGGCCTCGGTGACCTCTTCGTCCTCGTGTTCTTCGGCTTCGTCGCGGTGTGCGGCACCGTCTACATCC
>JACCRC010000545.1 GCA_013813765.1 Deltaproteobacteria bacterium
ATGTGGGCCGACGCGCCACCGGGGCAGGGACCCGCTGCAGATTGCCGGCAGCCCGTGACCGGCTACGGCACCGGTCACCACAACACCGGCCGCAACTGCATGGACAGCTGCCACAACCACGGCTTCACGCTCGCCGGGACGCTGTACACCGGCGTCCTCAACAACACCGGCTACGCCGGCGCGACGATCACGATCAAGGACTCGGCGAACCGCACGATCGACCTGGTCGTGCAGGCGAACGGAAACTTCTACACCGCGCAGGCGATCACCTTCCCGGCGGTGGTGATGGCGAGCGCGTGCCCGCAAGGTACGAAGATGATCGGTCAGATCACGAACGGCGCGTGCAACACGGCCGCGTGTCATGCGCAGGTCGGCGGCGCCGCTGGCCAGATCCATTTGCCGTAGCGTCGCTCCCTCAACGCTGACGAGCGGGATTCCATTTCGCGTGGACAAAAGCGGCAACGCGCTGCGTGTCCGCGGACCCACACGCGCCCACAACTCCGCGCGGCGAGCCGAGATGCGGCGTGGCACGGCCGATGCTCATTCCTCGAGAGCAGAAAGAAGGATCCGCCATGAAGTCTCTCCACTCTCTCCTGTTCGTTCTCGTTATCCCGGTCGCCGCGTGCAGCGGCAGCAATGATGCCTCGAGCGCGTCCTCGAGCGGGGAGCCAACGTCGAAGCTCCCCTCGATGACCGCAACGAAGCCCGACGCGATGGACCCCGTCGCTGTCGTCGACAAGCAGCCCGACTCGATCATCAAGAGCGACGAGCCGCTCACGATCCCGACGAAGTTCTCCGACGCGATGGCGCTCGGCAAGGCGCTCGTCACCAAGGGCGATCACTCGCGCGCGAAGGAAGTGCTCGAGGCCGCGTCGAAGATGGACAAGAAGTCGGCCGAGCCGCACGTCGAGCTGGCCCGCATGTACATCGCGACGAACGAGCGCAGCCTCGCGATCCGGAGCGCGAACAAGGCCATCAAGCTCGCGCCGTCGTCGAGCCAGGCCTACAACACGCTCGGCCGTGCGGAGCTCGCGCGCTTCGACTACGACAAGGCGATCGAAGCGTTCCGCAAGGCCACCGACCTCAACCCCAACAACGTCTGGGCCTGGAATAACCTCGGCTTCACGCATCTCCAGCTCGAGCACTACCCCGAGGCGATCGAGGCGCTCTCCATCGCGACCGAGAAGAAGGACGCGACCGGCTACATGTTCAACAACCTCGGCACGGCGCACGAGCATCTCGATCAGCTCGACGAGGCGCGAGAGGCGTTCGAGAAGGGCGGCAAGCTCGGCTCCGTCGCCGCGATGCAGAGCCGCAAGCGCCTCGAGGGCGTCGACTCGATCGCGATGTACAAGGAGGCGAAGGAGTCGAAGGTCGAGGAGAAGACCTACGAGAACGCGGAGCCGATGCCCGAGGATGTCGAGCCGATGGTCGAAGACCGGCAGACCGGCGAAGAGCCGGCGGTGGTGGAGCCGAAGCCGGAGGCCAAGGTCGAGACCGTCGACGACGAGCCGAAGGACGAGACGCCTGCGGCCCCCGCACCCGCGACGACCTGAAGCGCGCGAAAACGGCGTCCGACCCCGTCTTGCGCAAGTGTGACCGACATCCGGACCGCAGGAGCCCCCGACACGTGCCACGATGGTGGAGAGGGAGGCGGCATGGCGGTCCAGCGGTGGTACCCGAGCAAGGTCGATTGGTGGCTGGCAATCCTTCTCGCGATCGCACCCGTCGCTTCGGTCATCGCGTTGATCGGGACACTGCTGGCGGGGACCGGCGTCGTGATCGCCGCCGGCGGGGTCCTGGTGCTGGCGGCGGTTTACCTCGGCCTGGTCTTCCCGATGCGGTACGGCATCGACGTCGAGCACCTCGTGGTTCGCCACGGTGTCGTGCGTCAGCAAATTCGGCTGAGCGACATCACCGAAGTTTTGCCGACCCGGAGTCCGCTCAGCTCGCCCGCACTGTCGCTGGATCGCCTCGCGATCAAGTTCGGAGAGGGATTCTTCAAGTCCGCGATGATCTCGCCTGCCGCGAAGGCCGAATTTCTCTCGGAGCTCGCAACGCGCGCAAACCTGCGCCGCGAGGGTGAGCGGCTGATTCGCTAACGGCGTGACTGTATACGCCGACGCAGCAGCGCGAGGCCGACAAGCATCGTGAGCAACGTGCTCGCCGCGGGCGACGTGCTCGCGCTGCAACAGCCGGAGTCGCTCTCCGCGGGCGGCCCACAGAAATCGATACACTCCACGTTCATCGGCATGCTGTTGTCCGCGCCGTTGACGGGCGTCTCGGTCTTGAAGCCCTCCTGCGGATCCCAACCCGGGTTCGTCGTTGCGGTGTGCTCGTAGGCGCCGACGTCGGGCATGCCATCACCGCGCACCATGCCGTTGAAGTCCTCGATCACGGGATTGGTCGTGATCCCCGCATTGATCAGCATCGACCCGGCGGGCGGATACACCTTCATCGCCGTGCCGAGGTCCGCGGCGACGCTCGTTCCGGCGCGGAAGCCCATGGGCGCGTTGCTCGTACCGAGCCCGATGTTGTTCGCCAGCGTCGCGTTCGGCGCGCCGCCGTTCAGATCGATCGCCGTGCCGCCGGTGCAGTACAGCGCGTTGTTCGTGACGCGCTGGTTCTGCGCGGTGGCCCAATCGTTGGACTTCAGGCATGGACCGCCGGAGCCGACGATCGTGTTGTGCGCGATCACCAGGTCCTTCGGCGTCTCCGCCTGCGACGGCTTTGACTGGATGCCGTTCGCGCCCGCCGCGAGCACGATGTTGTTGCGGACGATGACCTGCCCGACGATCTGGATGCCGTTGTCGACGGTCGTGTGGATGTAGTTCCGCTCGACGATGTTCTGAGCGCCAGACCCGGCGTACCCGTACATCGTGATCGCGGGGTACTTCGCGCGGATGATCACGTTGTCGCGCACGATCACGCCGGTGGCGCCGGTCTTGATCTCGATGCCGTCGCCCTGGCTCCCGCCCATGTCGTGGATGTAGTTCCGCTCGACGATCGAGTCGCGGAAGATGTTCGTCGCGTCGTTGCCGCCGAGGTACATGCCCTCGCCGGTCGACGAGAGGCCGGTGTTGTAGATCTCGTTGTGCCGGATCGTCATCTGGTAGCAGTCCTGCCCGGGCCGGTTGCAGGAGATGCCGACGTCGCCGAGCGAGTGCAGCACCAGGTCCTCGAGCACCGCGTGATCCGACGCCGCGAGCCGCACGCCGTGGCTGCCCCCGCGGATCTCGAAGTTCTTCAGCGTCCAGTAGCTGCCGCCGAGATCGATCACGTTCTGGTTCGGTGTGCCCTGGATGATTGGCCGCGCGCCGTCGGCACCGCGAACGATGATCGGCTGCTGCGGCGTGCCGGCCCACGTGACTTGCAGGAGGCCGGTCGTGGTGTACGTGCCGGCGTTGACGATGACCTCGTCACCGGCCTGGAGATTTCGCAGACGAGCGAACAGGTCGTCGGTCGGGTTGATGGTGTAGGTCTGCGCCGATGCCGTCGCGGGGACGGCGAGGGCGATGCACGCGAGCGCGAGCCTCATGGCCCGAGTATGCGCCTAGGTCGCGGGGTGGTACTCGCCGAATCGCTTGCGCAGCACATCCGCGATCTCGCCGACGGTGGCCATCGCCTTGACCGCACCGACGATCGGCTCGACCACGTTTCCCGTGCCGGCGGCCGCATCGTCGAGCGCCTGCAGCGCCCGCGTGTGCTCCGCGGCATTGCGGCGCGCGCGCATCGCGACCACGCGGCTCACTTGATCCACCTCGAGCTGCGGATCGACCTTCGCGACGGTCACGGGCTCTTCTTCGGCCATCACGAACTCGTTCACGCCGACGACGATCCGCTCGTTGCGCTCGACCGCGCGCTGGTGCTCGTAGGCGCGGCGCTCGATCTCCCGCTGCGGGAAGCCCTGCTCGATCGCCTTCACCATGCCGCCGAGCTTCTCGAGCTTCTCGAAGTACTCCCCGACGCGCTTCTCGATCTCCGCGGTCAGCGCCTCGACCGCGTACGATCCGGCGAACGGATCGATGAAGTCCGCGACTCCCGACTCGTGGCCGATCACCTGTTGCGTGCGCAGCGCGATCCGGGCGGCCTCCTCGGTGGGGAGGCCGAGCGCCTCGTCGTAGCTGTTCGTGTGCAGGCTCTGCGTACCACCGAGCACCGACGCGAGCGCCTGGATCGTCACGCGCACCACGTTGACGAGCGGCTGCTGCGCCTGCAGCGTCACGCCCGCGGTCTGCGAGTGGAACCGCAGCATCTGGCTCTTCGGATTCTTCGACCCGAACCGATCGCGCATGATCCGCGCCCACAGCGCGCGCGCCGCGCGGAACTTCGAGACCTCCTCGATGAAGTTGTTGTGCACGTTGAAGAAGAACGAGAGCCGCGGTGCGAAGTCGTCGACATCGAGCCCCGCCGCGAGCGCCGCTTCGACGTACGCGATGCCGTTCGCGAGCGTGAACGCGACCTCCTGCACTGCATCGGAGCCGGCCTCGCGGATGTGGTAGCCGCTGATCGAGACGGTGTTCCACTGCGGGACGTGCTTCGCGCAGTACGTGAACGTGTCGGTGATGACGCGCATCGATCCGGTCGGCGGATAGATGTACGTGCCGCGCGCGATGTACTCCTTGAGAATGTCGTTCTGGATCGTGCCGCGCAGCTCGGCCGCCGGCGTGCCTTGTTCCTCACCGACGGCGACGTAGAGCGCGAGCAGCGTCGCGGCGGTCGCGTTGATCGTCATCGAGGTCGAGACATCCTTCAACGGGATGCCATCGAACAGAACACGCATGTCCTCGATCGAATCGATCGCCACACCGACCCGGCCGACCTCGCCGCGTGCCATCGGATGGTCGGAGTCGCGGCCCATCTGCGTGGGGAGATCGAACGCGACCGAGAGGCCCTTGCCGCCCTGCGCGAGGAGGTACTTGTAGCGGCGGTTGGACTCGGCCGCGGTGCCGAAGCCGGCGTACTGCCGCATCGTCCACAGCTGGCCGCGGTACATCGTGGGCTGCACGCCGCGCGTGAACGGGAACGTCCCCGCCGACGGTGCGGGCTCGCCCGGAACATCGCCGGGCGTGTAACCGCCCTTGATCTCGATGTCGGCGTCGGTGGCGAATCGCTGCTTGCGGAGCTTCGGCGTGCGGGACTCGGTCACGGCCCGTGTGTAGCAGAGATCCGCTAGTATCGAGGGATGGTGAAGAGCCTCGCGATCCTCGGCTTCATCGCTGCGGCCGGCGGAGCTGGGTTCATCCTGGCGATCACCGACACGGTGATCGACGGTGAGGTCATGGCCGCGGACCTCCACAAGCAGCTGGCGAGCAAGGGCATCACCGAGGTCACCTGCGACAAGCGCATCCCGATCGAGCACCACGGGGCCGTGTTCCAGTGCACCGTGGCCGCGGGCGACGGCTCGACCGCCCGCATCGAGTACACGATGAACCGCGCGAGCCACCTGACCGCGAAGCTCCTCGCTTCCACCGGCCCGACGCGGGAGGAGCCCCAGGTGCCGGCCTCCAGCGATCCGTGGGCCAATTGACCGTGTTATAGGACTGCTCGCATGCCGAACTACTCGAAGCTGCACGACCTGATCAGCCACCGCGTCACGATCGAGTACGACACGGGTGCGCGCATCACCGGCTACCTCGCGTCGTGCCAGCCTGCTTCCGGGCCCGTGGAGTTCGCCGTCCTCTCCGAGGCGAAGCTGATCGACTCGCGCGGCCGCATCGTTCGCGAGTCGGGCGAGCTGGTCCTCTGCCCGAACGTCCTGACCTCGATCGCGCTGGACGAAGGTCCACGCGGCCGCGATCTCAAGTAGTCACGGCACTTCGACGTCGACGAGCAGATCGGCGACGATCGCTTCGACGTCGCCCGTGCGCACGATGATTCGCCACGGCAGGATCTCGCCCGCGGCTTGCTTGACGTCCTGGGGGATCGCATAGGCGCGACCCGCGGTGCGCGCTAGCTCGCGCGCTCGCTCGGCGATCCGCTGCCCGTCGACCTGCAGCGCGCCCGACAGGATCCACTGCTCGCGCGCCTCGGCGTGAGTAGCCTCGATGATCCGGTCGACGTACTCGACGAGCTTTGTATCGAAGTACACATCGCCATCCGGCGGCGGTGCCGGCTGCGCCGCGACCGCGGCCGCGAGCTTCCGGCGCAGCACGCGATTCTCGTCCTCGAGCTCTCGCACACGCTCGGCCAGAACCTCCGCGCGCTTCGCGTCACGCTCGAGCGACGCGAGCAGCTCCTCGCGGGCGGCCTCGTCGTCGCGGAACACTAGGAGACGCCGACCGAGCCGCCGAACCGCGCGACGAGCACGTCGTCGTGGTCATCCGCGTTATCGCTCACCCGCCGGATCAGATCGAGCACCTCGCTCTTGTCGAGATCCAGCGTGGTGCGCTCGCTGAGCAGGAGCACCAGATCTCCCTCGGTCGCGAACGCGGCGCCCGAGAGGCCCGCGTTGAGCTCGAGCAGGTGCGCGTGGAGCGCGGGGCGGTCCACGTTCGGGTTCAGTGTCATCACGACCGCGCACACGCGGAGGTGGGTGAACTCGGTGCGGTTCAAGAGCGACACGCGGGTCAGGGCGGAGCCCTTCGGGATCTGCCACGCGTGCAGTGCGCTCGCGTCGCTGATGCGCGCGGTCGTCGCCGGGTACCCCAGCTCTTCGAGCACCGATTCGACGAGGAGGATCGTCGATGCCAGGTTGGTCTCGCGGTGGTTGGCGAACAGGCCGGAGGACACGACCGAAGCGTACCCCGGAACGCGCTAGTGTTGGGCGGATGAGCGACGCCGCCGAGGTTCCGCCGCCCAACGAGGGTGGGGGCACTGCGGTGCCGCCGCGACGCGACGCGCGGATCGCGGTGCTCGCGCTCCTCGGCGTCGTCGTGATCGTCGGAGTGGTGATGCTGTCGAAGGGCCGCGGCAGGTCCTCGCCGCGCGATGGCGGTGTCGAGACCAAGGACGGCGGCGCGGCGGTGCGCGCTCCCGAGGGACCGACGTTGCCGGGGAGCGCCGTCGGCGGCGTGCGGCTCACCGGGTTCGTGATCGACGGCGCGGGTCTCCCGGTGGTCGGCGCGGAGGTCAGCGCGGAGATCGAGAAGGGCGCCGCCGACAAGGCACTCGCACCCGAACCGTCGGCCGATGCCGGGGTGAAGGCGCTGATCGCTGTCGCTGCACCGACCGGGCTCGACGGCCGGTTCATCATGGAGGGCCTCGAGCCCGGGCGTTATCGCGTGCGCGTGATCGGGACCGGGCTGCTACCGGCCGAGGTGCGCTTCGTACCCGTGCCCTCGGACGCGACGAGGATCATCGTGTCGCGCCAGGTCGCGATCGAAGGGGTCGTCACCGACGGCGGCAAGCCCGCGCCGAACGTCAACGTCGCCGTTCGCGGCGATGCGATCGGCGGCCAGCTCGATCTGAAGACAGACGCTGCCGGGAAGTTCGCGTTCGCGAACCTGCCCGAGGGTCGCTACCAGGTGTTCGCGTGGCAAGGGACGCTCGCGGCTCGCGCGGTGCGTGTCGGGCGGCTCGGTGCGGGACCGTTCGCGCCGGTCACGTTGTTCCTCGAACCCGCGGCGATCGTGATCGGCCGCGTGATCGATCGCGACGAAGGGACCGGCATCGTCGCGGCCGTGGAGCTGCGACCACAGGGCGACGATCAAGCGCCGCGCTACGCGCGCACCGGCGACGACGGGGTGTTCAAGATCGAAGGTGTGCCGAACGGCACGTGGATCGCGGATGCCTTCACGCTGGGCTACCTCAGTCCCGGCGGTATCGAGATCACGGCGGGGCAGGGTATCCCGGAGATCGCACTGACCCGCGGTGCATCGATCGAGGGCAAGGTCGTCGACGCCGACGGCAAGCCGATCGCGGGCGCGACAGTGCGCGCGCTGACCGGCGGTACGAGCCCGACGGAGACCTCGGCAGCGGTCGATCAGGATCGCCTGCGTCGGTTCTCGGGCCGGATGTCCGCGCCGATGATCGCGACCACGGGCGGGATGACGGCCGATCCAGGCTTCATCCCGCGCGGCGAGCTCGGCGTCACCGTCGGTCCGATTCCTCCGCTGCCGCCTCCCGGCGCGCAGATCGCGATGCCCGCGGTCGTCGATCCGATCGCGGCGGGAATGGCGGGCGAGCCATCGCCGCTCGCGGTCGATCCGGCGCGCGCATCGATCTGGACGACCGGCACCGACGGCGTCTACCGGATCCGTGGGCTCGCGAAGGGCAAGGTCAGCGTGCTCGCATCGGCGCCGGGCTACGCCGAGGGACGCTCGAAGGAGACCGCAGTGGAGGTCGGCCAGGCGCTCACGAAGATCGATATCGTGCTCTCCCCCGGCACGTTTCTGATCGGCAAGGTCAGCAATCAGCACGGCGTTCCCGTGATCGGCGCGCAGGTCACGGTGACGCCCGAGGTCGGCGCACCGATGTCGGCGTTCACCGACGACGCCGGCGCGTATCGCCTCGGCCCGGTGACCGGCAAGGTCCAGCTCCACGCAACGGCCTACGGCCACGGCGATGCGAACCGCGCGCTCGAGCTCGCCGTCGTGAAGGGCGCGATTGCCGCCGAGCAGAAGGAGGATCTGCTGCTCGCGGTCGCCGACGCGATCCTCGCGGGCACCCTCGATGACACGAGCGGCGCGCCGGTCGCCGCCGCGACGATCGAGGTCCTCGGCGGTTCGGCCGATGGTCGCTCCGCAGTCGTCGGCACCGACGGCACGTTCTCGCTGGATCAACTGCCCGCAGGCCCGCTGCGGATCCGCGTGCGTCATCCCGACTATCCGACGAAGGACCTCGACACCGTCGCCTCCGACGGCAAGCAGCGCGTGCGCCTGAGGCTCCCGCTCGGAGGTGCGATCGAGGGGGCGGTGATCGAGGAGACGAGCGCCTCTGCGTTGACCAGCATCATCATCACGGCGACCGGTCCCGGCGGCGCGACTGCCGACGCGACGACCGACAAGCTGGGGCGGTTCAAGCTCGGCCCACTCGAGCCCGGCGCGTGGAAGCTGGCGCTGAAGCTCCCCGGCTACCTGCAAGCGAGTCGCGCCGTCGACGTCACCGCTGCGCGTACACCCGGCTCGATCACCGTGCGCGACATCCGCATCGAGCTCGCCCGCGGCGCGCTGATCGGCGGCACCGTTCGTGACGAGCGCGGCCAGCGCGTCGCCGGCGCGACGGTTCGCGTGATCCCGCTGAAGGGCGGCATCGTCGTCGAGGGCACGAGCGACAAGCTCGGTGAGTTCAAGCTGCGCGACTGCCCGACCGGCGACCTCGAGGTCACCGCCACGAAGGGCGACGCGACCGGCGGCTCGCGGATCACCGCGCGCGCCGGCGACGAGATCCTGTCGGTCGCGATCGACGTGCGCTGATCAGCGCGCTAACCGCGGCGGCCGCACCGCGCATCGGGCCGATGTCGATGATCATCGTCGGCGTCCACTCGGCAGCGCTCGCGGCTGTGATGAGCGCGCGTGTGCCCCAGAATAGCGCAGAGGCCGCAGAGCCCGCAGAGCCCGCAGAGCAGAGTTCTTTTTCACCCGTCTCGAGCTCTCTGACGAGAGCGCGCGCTCTCCCAACCGCCGGGAGGCGCGGGTGCAGGTCTCGGCGGGATTCTCGAGGCGGGTTAGAAAAACTTCTGCTCTGCGGGCTCTGCGGGCTCTGCGGCCTCTGCGCTGGATTGGGGCCCCGTCGTGCGGGGCGCCAAGGCCGTCCCTCGGCGGCTCAGCGGCTCGGCGGCTCGGCGGCACCGGGTAGCGTATGCCCCCGCCGAGGCGGTTGCCGGCGCACCGCGGCGTTCGGGCCTAGCCGCGACCGCCGCGCCCGCGCATCCGGCCGATGTCGATGATCATCGTCGGTGCGGAGTGCAGGTCGTCGTCGTAGTCGGTCTGCGCCTTGGGCTGCCCGCGACCGGTGCCACGCGGCGGCGGCGGAGGCGCGTTACGTGCCGGCGGGTTCGAGCCCTTGCGCGGCGGGGGCCGGTTTCGCCCGCGGCCGTTCTCGAGGATCAGCGTGTTCTGCTGATGGATGTCCTCGGGCTGATCGACCTTGGGCATCGTCGTGAAGTTCGAATCGCCCGAGAAGTCATCGTGCCCGCCGAGGCTCATCCGGCCGCTCGAGCCGACGCCGGTGCCCACGCTCGAGCTGGACTCGCGCGCAGCGATGATCGAGACGGACGTCGGCTTGGGCTGGAACGGAACCTCGGGTGGCTCGAAGTTCTCGTCGCGGATCATCAGCGACTCGCCGACATCATCGCTGACGTCGTCGGTCATCACGTACTCCTCGAGCATGCGTAGCTCGCGCTCGATCTCGGTCGCGAACATCTTGCGGATGAACCGGCCGAGGTGGCTGCGCGAGTAGTTCGGCATGTACTTGCGCAGGAACACGCGCAGGTCGCCCTCGGCCTCGGCGGCGGTCTGGTAGCGGTTTGCGCGCGAGCGCGTGAGGCAGCGATCCGCGATCACCTCGAGCTCGTTCGGGATGCCGGGCGTCAGCTCGCTGACGGGCCGGTACTTCGCATCGCGGACCTTGATGAGGAGGTCCATCTCGTTCGTCGCGGTGAACGGCGGGATGCGCGTGAGCATCTCGTAGATGCAGGAGCCGAGCGAGAACACGTCGCTGCGGTGGTCGAGCTTGCGGCCGAGCGCCTGCTCGGGGCTCATGTACTTGACCTTGCCCTTGATGACGCCGGTCTTCGTGTGGACCTTCGACAGCGTCGCCTTTGCGATGCCGAAGTCACAGAGCTTCACCTCGCCGGCGTAGCTGCAGATGATGTTCGACGGCGAGACGTCGCGGTGGATGATTCGCAGCGGGCGCCCACGCGAGTCGACGGCGGAGTGCGCGGCGTGCAGCGCGGAGGCGACCTCGGCCGCGATGTATGCCGCGTGCTCCGGAGGAATCGGCTTCTTCTTCGTGCGGCAGCGCTCGAGCACGGTGCGCATGTCCTTGCCGTCGACATGCTCCATCGCGATGAAGTACTCGCCGTGCGCGCGCGCGAACTCGTAGACGCGGGCGATGTTGCCGTGGCGAAGGACGCTCGCGATCTTCGCCTCATCGACGAGCATCTGGATGAAGTCGTCATCCTCGGCCAGGTGCGCGAGGACGCGCTTCACCGCCACGAGGTGCGGGGTGCCGTTGGCGTCGAACGTCTTCGCTCGATAGATCTCCGCCATCCCACCGAACGCGATCCGGTCGAGCAAATGGTAACGGCCGAGCTGTTGAGCCCTTCTCACCGGCAACTCCAGCGTACGCCACCGCGACAAGATCGAGTAAGGGGTACATGTCCTACCCCCGTGCGATCTGTCGGAGATCCGCTATCATCCGAGGATGTCGCGCTCGCTCTTTGCCTGCGGTCTCATCACCGCTCTGATCACCATCGGCTGCACCAAGTCCGCTCCCAAGGACAACGGTAGCGGCACGGACCCCAAGGGCGGCACCGCCGACAAGGTCGTGGTTCCTGGCGGCGACGTTCCGCCCCCGAGGATGGGCGTCGGAGGCGGCGAGAGCGTGGCCGCGAAGGGCGGCGCCGAGGAGTCGCAGAGGCTCGCCGCGGATGAGGGCAAGCTCGCGATCGAGCCTCCCGCCGATGCCAAGGCCGGAACCGAGGCCACCGCGAAGATCACCGTGACGCCGGGCACCGGCTATCACGTCAACACCGAGTTCCCGACCAAGCTCACGCTGACCGCGCCCGAGGGCATCACGCTCGCGAAGGCGGAGTTCAAGGGCGGCGGCGCGAGCAAGGACAAGGGCGACATCGACGTGTTCGAGGAGAGCCAGCTCTTGCTCGGCGTCAAGTACACCGCCGCGAAGAGCGGGAGCTACACGATCAACGGCACGTTCAAGTTCGCGGTCTGTGACAAGGACAGCTGCCGTCCGAAGAAAGAGACGATCGCGATCCAAGTCGCGGTGAAGTGAACGTCTCGCCCTCGGGTGATACCGTTCATCCGATGGCGGATAGCGACCAGCCCCCGGCGGTGAGCGAGCTCCTCCGCGGGCTCGGCGACAGCGTTCGCGATGACTTCACGCGCAACCGCCGCGTGATGTCGTTCGCGGAGTATCTCGAGCTCGTGTGCTCCGACCCGACGCGGCAGATGCGCTCGGCGGCGCAGTACATCGTCGACGCGTTCGATCACTTCGGCAGCTCCCAGGTGAAGTACCCGTGGGGCGAGGTCCGCCACTTCCACATGTTCGACGCTCCGTGGGCGAACGGCGAGGATCGCCTGTTCGGCCAGGAGCACGTTCAGAACGCGGTCTATCGCGTGATGCGCAGCTTCGTGCAGGACGGCCGGCCCAACAAGCTGATCCTCCTCCACGGCCCGAACGGCTCCGCGAAGTCGACGTTCATCCGCTGCTTGGGCCGCGGCATGGAGCACTACTCCACGCTCGACGAGGGCGCGCTGTATCGGTTCTCGTGGATCTTTCCGGCGACGAAGAGCACGAAGGGCGGTATCGGGTTTGGCGGCGCGGGCGGCGTGGCGACCGACGCGCTCGATTCGTTCGCATACCTTGCCGACGACCAGATCGACGCGCGCCTCGGCGACGAGCTGCGCGATCACCCGCTCTTGCTCGTGCCGGTCGACGATCGCTGGAGGCTGATCGACCAGCTGCTCGGCCCGTCGATCAAGAGCCAGGCGTTCAACGTCAGCGACTACCTGCGCCAGGGATCGCTGTCACCGAAGAATCGCGCGATCTACGACGCGTTGCTCGCGAGCTACCAGGGCAACTACGTCCAGGTGCTGCGCCACGTGCGCATCGAGCGGTTCGAGATCTCGCACCGCTACCGCACCGGCTGGGTCACCGTCGAGCCACAGCTCTCGGTCGATGCCACCGAGCGCCAGGTCACCGCGGATCGCACGCTCGGTGCGCTGCCGCCGTCACTGCAATCAGTGTCACTCCACGAGTTCGGCGGCGAGGTCGTCGGCGCGAATCGCGGCATGATCGAGTTCGACGACCTGCTGAAGCGCCCGCTCGAGCACTACAAGTATCTGCTGACCACCGTCGAGCGCGCCGCGCTCTCGATGACGAGCGCGACGCTCTTCCTCGACGTCACGTTCATCGGCAGCTCGAACGACATCCACCTCGCGGCGTTTCGCGAGATCCCGGACTTCCAGAGCTTCAAGGGCCGCATCGAGCTCGTGCGCGTGCCGCTGCTACTCGACGTACGCCACGAGGAGCAGCTGTACCAGGCGCGGATCAAGGAGGCGGCGGGCCGCCGGCACATCGCACCGCACACCGCGTGGGTCGCCGCGCTGTGGGCCGTGCTGTCGCGCATGCGCAAGCCGCAGATCGAGCGGTTCCCGTCGACGCTCGCCGAGGTGATCGGCAAGCTCTCGCCGCTCGACAAGGCCGAGCTGTACTCGACGGGGCAGGTGCCCGACGATCTCGCTCCGGATCGCGCGCGGGAGCTCGCCGCGCAGGTGAAGGAGCTGTGGCACGAGTCCGACACGTACCCGATCTACGAGGGTCGGGTCGGTGCCTCACCGCGCGAGATGCAAACCGTGCTGCTCGGGGCCGCCGGTTCCACTCGGTACGACTACGTGTCGCCGCTGGTCGTGCTCGACGAGATCGTCGAGCTCTGCAAGCAGACGAGCCTGTACGAGTTCCTTCGCCAGGACGTGCAGCCGGGCGGCTATCACGATCACAAGAAGCTCGCTGACGTCGTGCGCGGTCGCCTGTTCGACAAGATCGACGACGAGGTGCGCGCGGCGGTCGGCCTGGTCGAGGAGAGCGAGTACGGGCGCGTGTTCGAGCGGTACGTGAGCCACGTGATGCACGCGATCAAGAAGGAGAAGGTCCGCAACCCGCAGACCGGTCGGATGGAGGAGCCCGATGAGGGGTTGATGAAGGATGTCGAGCGCACGCTGGAGATCACCGGCCGCGCCGACGACTTCCGCCACAGCCTGATCTCGAAGATCGGCGCCTGGTCGCTCGATCACCGCGGCCAGAAGCCCGTGATGTCCGACATCTTCTCAGACCTGCTCCGTAAGCTCCGTGACGCCTACTTCGAGAAGCACAAGAAGACCATCGCCAAGGGCATCACCGATCTGGTGATGCTGCTGTCGGGAAACGAAGGCAGCCTCTCGATCGAGTCCCGCACCCGCGCGGAGACCGCCCTGGACACCCTGATCACGAAGCATGGTTACTCGCGGGAGTCGGCGCGCGATCTCGTCGGGACTTTGGCCACGCTCCGCTATCGATAGTATCCTCGTGGTGGTGAGGTCACTGGCCGCCTGCGTGCTGGTCATCGCTGCTGCGCTTCCGAGCGTGGCGGCGGCGGGCCCCACGATGCTGAAGGGCCCGTACCTCCAGGATCTCGCGCCGCGCTCGATCACCGTGATGTGGCAGCTCGAGACGCCCGCGCCCGCGGTGCTGACGATCGATGGACCCGGCGGCGAGCGCTCGCAAGAGGTCGAGGCCTCGCGGATCACCGAGTCGACGATCACCGGCCTCCAGCCGGCGACGCGCTATCGCTACAAGGTCACGTCCGCGGGCGGCACGTGGACGGGCGAGTTCGCGACCGCACCGGAGATCGGTGCCGACGTGCCGGTGACGTTCGTGGTGATCGGTGATACGCGCTCGGGAACCGACGCACACCGCCGCGTCATCGAGCGAATGTCGCAAGAGGTTCCGGACTTCGTGCTCGGCACCGGCGACATGGTCGACGAGGGTCATCGCCAGGATCAGTGGCAGCAGTTCTTCGACGTCGAGAACCCGATGCTGCGCGACAACGTTTTCTTCCCGGCGCTCGGCAACCACGACCGCCAGGGCCGCGGCCGCACCGCCGATACCTATCGCTCGTACTTCTCCGTCCCGGAGAACGGCGACGAGACCGAGCGCTACTACGCGTTCACGCACGCGAGCTCGCGGTTCCTCGTGCTGGACTCCAACGAGTACAGCTTCGCGCTCACCGATCAGACCTCGTGGATCGAGCGCGAGCTCATCGCGTCGCGCCAGGACCCCGCGATCCGGCACATCTTCTGCGTGATGCACCATCCGCCGTTCTCGATCTCGCTCCACGGCGGTAACCGAGATCTGCGAGAGCGGTGGACGCCGCTGTTCGAGAAGTACAACGTGACCGCGGTGTTCTCGGGGCACGACCACGTGTACGAGCGCGCGGAGCACAACGGCATCCGCTACTTCGTCACGGGAGGTGGAGGCGCACCGCTGTACGCGCGGCGTCCGCGTCCCGACCCGGTCGATGCCGCCGCGACGAAGAAGTACGAGCGCACGTATCACTATCTGCGCGTGTCGCTGACCGGCAATCGCGTCGAGATCACGGGCGTGCGCCCCGACGGCACCACGATCGAGACGACCACCTGGACCGAGGGACCCGAGCCGAAACCCGCGACCCAAGCGTCGCCGCCGGTGCGGATCCCGCTCGCCGGTGCACCCGCCGCGATCCCGGTGCCGCGAGCGCCTGCTGCTGCCACGCAGGCGCACCAGGGCGGCTCGTTGTGGTGGATCGGGTTCGGTGGCATCGGTCTGCTCCTCGCGGCGGCGCTCGTCGTCGCGCGCACGTTGCGGCGGTAGAGCGTGCCCACCGCCGGTATCGCGATCATCGGCGACGAGATCCTGAGCGGGAAGTTCGTCGAGGAGAACGCCGCGTTCCTGATCGGCGAGCTGCGCGCCCTCGGCGTCGACCTTCGCCGCATCGTGATGATCCCCGATGACCTCGAGGACATCGCAGCGACGGTGCTCGACCTCTCGGCGCGGTTCGACTACGTGTTCACGTCGGGCGGGGTCGGGCCCACGCACGATGACGTCACGATCGCGGCGATCGCGAAGGCGTTCGCGAAACCGGTCGTGCGCCACCCCGAGCTCGAGCAGCGCGTACGCGCGTACTGGGGCGCGAAGCTCGACGAACCGAACCTCCGCGTCGCCGACATCCCCGAGGGCGCGGAGCTCGTCTACGGCAAGGATCAGATGTGGCCGGTGGTCTGCGTCGCGAACGTCTTCATCCTGCCGGGCGTGCCGCCGCTGTTCCGCCGCAAGTTCGTCGACATCCGCGACCGGTTTCGCACCGAGCCGGTCACGATCGCGCGGGTATACGTGAACGCCGACGAGGGCGCGATCGCGGACGACCTCGACGCGGTGGTCGCAGCGCACGGTGGCGTGAAGATCGGCAGCTACCCGCGGTTCTCGGAGAAGGACTTCAAGGTCATGGTGACGCTCGAAGGCCGCGATGCAGGCGAGGTCGCCGCGGCGTTCGCGCTGCTCGTCGAGCGGCTCTCGGATCGGGTCGTGAGGACCGAGCAGCCGGCACCCGCGGGCGCGTGATAGAACCACCGCCCGATGCCGATCCAGCCCCGCACCCCGCCCGGCGTGCTCGAGCTCCTGCCGCCGCAGCAGATCGCGTTCCAGCGCATGCTCGACACGATCCGCCGCGGCTTCGAGCGGTTCGGCTTCCTGCCTGTCGAGACGCCCGCGTTCGAGGTCGCCGACGTCCTCCTCACGAAGACGGGTGGTGAGACCGAGAAGCAGGTGTACTTCGTGCAGTCGACCGGCGCGATCAAGGAAGGGAAAGCGCCGGAGCTCGCCCTTCGCTTCGATCTCACCGTGCCGCTCGCGCGCTACGTCGCCGAGCACGAGCACCACCTGAACTTCCCGTTCCGGCGCTACCAGATCCAGCGCGTGTATCGCGGCGAGCGCAACCAGAAGGGCCGCTACCGCGAGTTCTATCAGTGCGACATCGACGTGATCGGCAAGGATTCGCTGCCGCTCGCGTACGACGCCGAGCTGCCCGCGATCATCCACGGCGTCTTCGCGGAGCTCGCGTTCGGTGCGTTCACGATCCGGATCAACAACCGCAAGCTATTGCGCGGCCTCCTCGAGAGCTTCGGCTGGGGCGCGGAGCAGCACACCGCGGTGCTGCACGAGCTCGATCGGCTCGGCAAGACGCCGGATGCCGAGGTCGTCGAGCTGATCGCGAAGGTCCAGCCCTCGGCGCCAGATGCGGCGGCGAAGCTGGTCGCGCTCGTCCGTGCGCCCGACCCACTCGCGGAGCTCGACAAGCTTGACCACCCGGCGGTGGCCGAAGGACGCGCGGAGCTGCGAAAGGTCTACGAGGGCACCCTGGCGCTCGGCGTTCCCGATACGCAGCTGAAGATCGATCTCTCGATCGCGCGAGGCCTCGACTACTACACGGGCACCGTCTACGAGACGTTCCTCGACGCACACCCGAAGCTCGGGAGCATCTGCTCGGGTGGCCGGTACGAGAACCTCGCCGGTCACTACACGAAGTCGAAGCTGCCCGGCGTGGGCATCTCGATCGGCGCGACGCGTCTGTTCTCACAGCTGCTGGAGATGAACGTGATCGGCGCGCAGGCGACCAGCATCGCGCAGGTGCTCGTGCTGTCGGTCGAGGCGCCGCTGTCGCTGACGTATGCGCAGATGGCGACCGAGCTGCGCGGGACTGGGCTCAACGTCGAGGTCTACGCCGGCGACGACAAGCTCGGCAAGCAGCTCAAGTACGCGGACCGGGCGAAGGTCCCGCTCGCGATCCTCCTCGGATCGCGCGAGCAGGAGGCGGGCGTGGTGAAGATCAAGGATCTGCGGGAGAACGCCACCGTCAGGGAGCACGACGTGTCCCGCGGTGAGCTCGTGGCGGCGGTGCAGCGCCTGCTCGTGTCATAGTCAGAGCGTGCTGGCGGGCAAGCAGCTGTTCGCGATCGGCGCTGCGGTGATCGCGGCCGTGTTCGTCGCATCGCTCGTGAAGTCGCGCGGCGCGACCGATAAGGAGCTCGCGTCCCAGGACGAGCTCGCGAAGTACGGCGAGGAGCAAACGAAGCGCGTCGCCAGCGAAAAGTGCGCTGACTCGATCGGGCACGCGGTCTCGGCGGCCGCGGACTACCTGACGTCGCGCTACGGCGACGGCGCACCCGAGGGGGTTCGCGAGCTCGCGGTCCATCGGTGCACGGCCGATCAGTGGTCACTCGAGGTCACGCGCTGCCTCGATCGCGTGACCAGCGACAACGAGATGCAACGCTGCATCGGGCAGCTCGAGGAGCATCAGCGCCGCGCGCTGGAGGCGGAGATGAAGGCGTTCGCGCTACGGCCGCCAAAGGCCACGCCGGATGCGGGCGTGGATGCCGATCTCTGGGGCGATGACTACAGCATCGACCCGCCGGAGCCGCCGGAGCCGCCGGAGCCGCCGGAGCCGCCGGATCCGCAGACCGGCGCGACGATCGATATCCCGGAGTGCGTCGAGTACGGCGCCCTGATCGACCGGATGAGCCGCGAGTGCGACCAGCTCCCGCCGCAGTCGCGCGATGCGCTGCGCCAGGGCTACGACTCGATGAAGACCGGCTGGTCGTCCAGTGCGGGCATGTCGGCCGACATCCGAAAGACGATGGGAGAGGCCTGCAAGCAGGCGACGGATGCGCTGACCCAGGCCGGCAAGTCCATGTGCGGCTGGTAGGCGCGCCCGGGTCTGAATATGGTAAGAACCGCGCGATGGATCCCGGTGATCTGGTCCTACGCGGCGGCCGGGTCTTCACTCCCGCCGGCGACCAGGCGGCAGACGTCCGGATCACCGGCGGCCGGATCGTCGAGATCGGGCGAGGGCTCGTAGGCAGCCGGATCATCGATGTGAAGGATCTGTGGGTCGTTCCCGGCCTGATCGACCTTCACGTCCACCTGCGCGAGCCGGGTCAGGAATACAAGGAAGACATCGAGACCGGCACGCGCGCCGCGGCCGCGGGCGGGTTCACCACGATCTGCTGCATGCCGAACACCCGGCCGGTCAACGACCAGCGCACGGTGACCGAGCTGATCGTCCGCCGAGCGCGCGAAGTCGGCGCGGTGCGGGTCAAGCCGATCGGCGCGATCACGCAGGGCCTCGAGGGCAAGATCCTCGCCGACATCGCTGACATGAAGGAAGGCGGCATCGTCGCGATCTCCGATGATGGCCGACCGGTGATGAACTCCGGGCTGATGCGCCGCGCGTTCGAGTACGCACGCACGTTCGACCTGCCGGTGGTGCAGCACGCCGAGGATCTCGACCTCAGCGAGGGCGGGGCGATGAACGAAGGCGCCGTCGCCACGCGCATCGGGATCAAGGGTCAGCCGGCGTGCGCGGAGAGTGCGATGGTCGCGCGCGATCTCGAGATCGTGGAGTGGACCGGCGCGCGCTATCACGTGGCGCACGTCTCGACGGCGCGCACGGTCGCGCTCGTCCGCGATGCGAAGCGCCGCGGCCTCGACGTCACCTGCGAGGTCACGCCGCACCACCTCGCGCTGACCGACGAGGCGTGCAGCCACTACGACACGCGCACGAAGGTCATGCCGCCGCTGCGCACCGCTGCGGATCAGGAGGCGCTGCTGGAGGCGCTCGCCGACGGTACGATCGACTGCATCGCGACCGATCACGCGCCCCACTCGCCGGTCGAGAAGGACGTCGAGTTCGAGTGCGCCGCGCCCGGGATGCTCGGCCTCGAGACGGCGCTGCCGCTGATCCTCGACTTCGTGCGGATGGGCACGCTCGACGAGAAGCGCGCGATCGCCGCGCTGACTCGCTCGCCTGCGAAGGCGTTCGGGCTTCCGGGCGGTTCGCTCGCCGTCGGTGCGGTCGCCGATATCTGCGTGATCGATCCGGAACGGCCGGTGACGATCAACTCCGAGGGACTCTCCAGTAAATCGAAGAACACGCCGTTCCTGGGCCAGACGCTCGCCGGCCGCGCCGTGCTGACGCTGCTCGAGGGCAGGGCGGTGTTCGACCTCGACCGGAGGATGTCGTGAGCCAGACGAAGTGGCCTGCCGCGCTCGTGCTCGAGAACGGACGCGTGTTCAAGGGCGATGGCTTCGGCGCGAAGATCGAGTCGATCGGCGAGGTCGTCTTCAACACCTCGATCACGGGCTATCAGGAGATCATCTCTGACCCGTCGTACTGCGGACAGATCGTCGTGATGACGGCGACGCAGATCGGCAACGTCGGCGTCAACAAGGCGGACCTCGAGGCGCGCAAGGTCGCGTGCTCGGGCTTCGTCGTTCGCGAGCTCTCGCCGCTGTCCGCGAACTGGCGCGCCGAGGACACGCTGCCGCACTGGCTCGAGCAGAGCAACGTGCCCGGTATCGAAGGCCTCGACACGCGTGCGCTCACCCGCGTTCTGCGAGAGCAGGGTGCGATGCGCGGAGCGATCACGCCGCACGTCGCCGACTGGGAAGGCGTGCTCGCCCGCGTGCGTGCTTCGCCGAAGATGGACGGTCTCGATCTCGTGCCGCGCGTCACCACGGCAAACCGTTACGAATGGGATGCCGAGACCTGGCGCGCGCTCGACGACGGCCGCGCCGTTCCGCCGCCCCCGATCGCGCACCACGTCGTCGCGTACGACTTCGGCATCAAGGAGAACATCCTCCGGCAGCTCCGCGACATCGGCTGCCGCGTCACCGTCGTGCCCGCATCCACGCCCGCGCGTGATGCGCTCGCGCTCGGCGCCGATGGTTACTTTCTCTCGAACGGTCCGGGCGATCCGGCCACGGTCACCTACGGGATCCAGGCGACCAAGGAGCTGATCGCGAGCGGCAAGCCGGTGTTCGGGATCTGCCTCGGCCATCAGATCCTCGGCCTCGCGCTCGGCGCGCGGACGCTGAAGCTGCCGTTCGGCCACCACGGCGGGAACCACCCGGTGCTCGACAAGACCACGGGCAAGGTCGAGATCACGTCCCAGAACCACGGGTTCGTCGTCGATCCAGAGACGCTGCCGTCGGGGGTTCACATCACGCACACGAACCTGTTCGACGGGTCGAACGAAGGCATCGCTGTCGCGGGCAAGCCAATCTTCAGCGTGCAGTACCACCCCGAGGCCAGCCCGGGGCCGCACGACGCGAGCTACCTGTTCGCGCGCTTCCGTGACTCGCTCGCGCACAACAAAGGCAAGTGACGCCGTGACTGCGCCCGCCGCGCTCCTCGATCAGGTGACCGAGGAGCTGTACGCGCGGCACACCGCCGATGCCGATGCGGCCTCGGTGGCGCGTCGCGAGTACGACGAGCGTCGCGCGAAGGTCCATCAGGACGACGAGCTGTGGGAGGCGTGGTGCGCGGCGTTCGTCGAGTGGTTCGTCGTCGAGCGCGTCGCGCCCGGGCACGAGGTTCCGCCGGCCGCGATCAGCTACCGCGAGCTTCCGCCTGAAGATCCTCGGCGCGAAGCGGTGCGGGCGCTCGTGACGTCCCAGCGCAGCCTGTTCGAGGTCCGCGCGATCGGCAAGGGCGGCATCGAGCTGCTCGATCTGCTCGGCGGCGCGGTGTTCCACGTCGACGAGCAGCGCGCCCTCCACGGTGTCGAGCTGGGCGACGTCGCCGAGCTTCGCCTCATCGGCGTGGGCGGCGAGGTCCGATTCGGCCGCACGTTTATCTACCACCCGAAGTCCGCGCGCGGCGCGATCGTCGAGCGCGCGCGCGCGATGCTGGCGAAGGGCGCCTCGCGCCGAGACGTCATCGATCAGATCGCGAGCCTGCGGGTTCGCATCACGCGCTACCGCCACATGCCGCCGAGCCGCGTCTACGAGCTCGGCTCCAAGCTCGCGTGAAGGCTGTCGTCGGTACGATCCTCGTGCTGGGGCTCGCCCCCGCGCAGGCCGACACGCCGCGCGAGGCGCCCGCGGCTATCGAAGTGGATCGCGAAGTGGCACCTCCCGGCCGCGGCGAGCTCGGCTTCGATACCGGCGCTCCGGTGCCGGGATGGGCTGCGGCCGTGTCGTTCGGCTATCTGTCGCGACCGATCACGCTGCGCTCGGCCGGTGGGGAGGCCCATCCCGTCGATCGCCGCGAGACGCTCGCACTCGGTGCTGCGCTCGGGCTAGGCGACGTCGCGGTCCTCGACGCGCGGATGCCGTTCGCGCGGCAGACCGGCGACCGGCTCGCGGCGCTCGGTGACCTGCGCGCGCTCGATCGGTGGGTGCCCGGTGATCTCCGGATCGGCGGCCGGCTGCGGGTCGTCACCACGCCGCGCGTGGATGCGCTGCTCCGCGCGGAGCTGACACTGCCCACCGGCGACGAGCACGACTTCGCCGGCGAGGCATCGTGGAGCGTCGCGTGGAATCTGATCGGGCGGTTCAAGCTTCCGGCGGGAATCGTCGTCGCAGCCTCGGGCGGGATCCGGCTGCGCGGCGTCGAGGTCATGCTCGCGGATCGCGTGGTCGGGGACGAGCTGCACGGCGGCGTCGGAATCGTGGTCCCGATCCCGGCGATCAGGCCGCTGTGGTGCGTCGCCGAGCAGGTGAAGCTGACCGGCGAGCTCGTCGGGATCCTGGGCGACGAGGTCGGCGGCTCGACGGGGCCATCTCCTGCCGAGGTGCGGCTCGGCATCGTCACGCGCCCGCGCCAAGCGTTCACGATCGGGGTCCGCATCGGCGCTGGGATCGGCGATCAGATCGGCGCACCGCAGTACCGCGCAACCCTGGAGCTCACCTATCACGGTTCGCAGCGCTTGATCCCGGCGAGCGCCTCGGTCGAGGCTGAGGCTGATGAGTCACTCGAGCCCTGACGTCCTCGCAGTACGCATCAACCTTCCACCGGAAGCGTTCATCCCGCTCCTGATCGGTGTCGCGGCGCTGCTGGTGCTGATCTTCGCGGGCGGAGCGCTCGCGTCGTGGAAGGAGCGCAACCCGAAGGCAGCGTCGACGTTCGGCCTGGTGATGGCCGTCATCATGACCTGCATCTCGCTCTACTTCCTCTCGCGCTGCCTGTGGAACCAGATCGACCCGAACAACGAGGGCACCGGGCAGCTCCAGTTCCTGGATCCGCCGATCGCCGGCTTCATGGCTGCGTGCGGCGCCGCGTTCTGGCGGATGGGCGAGCAGCCGAAGGTCGCGCTCGGCATCGGGATCGTGATCGGCGGCCTGATGATCGCGAAGCCGTGGATCTGGCCGGTGATCAGCGAGTACCGCGCGTACGACACGAAGGAGCTCGTCACGCGAGCGCGCGGCCTGCTCGACCCCGAGCACGCCGAGTTCGTCGGATCTGGAATCGTCGTGCTCGTCACCGGGTTGATCGCGGGACTGAAGGGCAAGCCCACGCCGCCGCATCCGCCCTATGGCGCACAGACGCGATAGCGCCTCTCGCCGCGGCGCGGTGATACGATCGCGCCGTGGTCGCACGGTCCGCTACCGACGCGGCGTTCTCTCCCGCAGAGCGCCCGCGCATCGCCGTGTCGGCGGATGGAACGCTCGCGGCGATCGCGGAGGCGTGCCGCGCGGTGGTGCTCGAGCTGCCCGGAGGCGCTCCGTTCGCCGAGATCGGTATCGATCCGGGTGCCATCGCCAGCGACATCGCCTGGGTAGGGGCGCTGCCACGCCTGCTCGTGCTGTCGCGCTATCCCGCGTACAGCACCGCGCACCTGATCGATCCGCACGGGCCGCGCACGATCGCCGAGATCCGGCTCGAGACCGCGATGAAGCTGGTCGCGAGTGTCGGTGCACACGGACTCGCGGTGGGAGCACATGGCGCAGCAGTGCTGACCGCGACAGACACGCACCTGACGCCGTACCAGTTCCCGTCCCGCACCGTGCCCGCTAGCGCCGGTGGGGCGGCGGGGAACTTTGTCGTCGCCCTCGGCGGATCGATCGAGGAGTGGGATCCGGCGAGCCGGATCCCGAAGCGACGACTTCGCCTACCGAAGCCCGCCATGATCACCGCCGTCGGCGGCAGTGATCGCGTGGTGTGGCTGATGACCCAGAACGAGCCGACGCGCGTCGATGTCATCCCGCTCGTCAATCGCGGTCAGCCGAAGACGCACGAGCTGCCGGAGCCGATCGCGCAGGTCGCTGGTCACCCGCGCAGCGATCTGATCGCGTGCCTGGGCGCGGAGTCAGGAAAGATCTATGTGATCGATCTCGACGGACGCAGTCGCGTGCGCACCCTCGGCACCACCGGCATCGAGCGCGCGGATGTCGCGGCGCTCGTGATCGGACGGATGGTCGGGGTGATCGCCGCGCAGGCGGGCAAGCCGATCGCGATCGTACCGCTCGATGGCAGCGAGATCGGTGTCGACACGCAACCCACGCAGGTCGGCGCGGTACCGCAGGGCGTTCGACCCCAGGCGGAGGATGGCGAGCCGAAGAAGCGCTCCACGCTGGGGATCGATGATCCCGACGACGACGAAGCCGTGAGCGAACGGCCGATCGCGCGAGCGCCGGAGCCGGAGGTCGTGACGCGGCCCGCGTGGCCTCCGCGTCCGACCGCGGCTGAAACGATTGGCGCACCGCCCGCCGTGGAGAGCCCCGAGCCAGAACATGTGCCACGGCCCGCCTGGCCTCCGCGCCCCGCGGCTCGATCCGCCGAGGTGAGAAACGCGCCCGAGGAAGAGGCCGTGCCGCGCCCCGCATGGCCGCCGCGATCGGCTGAGCCGGCTCCCGGGGTGATCCGTCCAGCGCCGGAGCCGGAGGTCACGCCGCGAACCGCCTGGGCTCCTCGTCACGCTCCGCCACCGCCGGCCGACGCGCCGCCCGCGAAGTTCAGCACGTGGCTCGATCGACGCCTCCCGGAGACAGTCCTCGACGATGCTCCGGTCGCCGAGCTGCGCCCGAGCTGGCGCGATGACCTCGTGATCTGGACGAAGGCGATCATCGGCGGTTCGACCGATCGCAAGACCCCCAGCATTCCACCGCTCGACGCGATCGCCGCGCGACTGGAGCTGGCTGCGCACCTGCGTCCCGCGATCGCGCTCATGTACGGCGCACACCTCGCGGGCGAGCGCGGCGTTGCACCGATGAACATCGCGCACGTCCTCGGCCGTCGCTGGGAGGAAGCGCTCGGACGCGGCGAGCTCGCGACTCGCGGCCTCGCGCGCTATCACGAGTCGCGCGTGATGCTCTCGGCACCGCTGCAACGCGCGTTCGACGAGTTGCCCGTCGCCACCGGCACGATGGTTGGCGTCCCCGGTGCGGTCGCGCTGCTCGGTCCGTGCTGCGTGGTCTCCGCCGACGAGGCGCTCGCATCGCTCGCCAAGCGCTACCTCGCGCAGGTCGGTGGGGCGATCCTCGCAGCCCACGCCGACGCTGATCCGGGCGAGCTATTCGTCGAGGCGCGCGTGCGCGGTGCGGCTCCGATGCTGCGGATCGATGCGGGCGATCTCGTCGAGGTCGGCACCGATGCGGCGGTGCTCGTGGTCGCGACCGACGAACATGCCGAGCAGCTCGGCGTGCCGCGCCTCTGAGGTCTAGCTCGCCTGACCGACGACCTCGTCGCGGAGGTAGTCCTTCTTCTTGCCGGCGATCGCGCACGCGACCTTCGCCGCGCTCCAGCCCGACGCGAGCGCGCCCTCGACGCCGAGCGCGGGCAGCACCTGATCGCCGGTGAGCGTCAGGTTCTTGAGGCCGGTCGTGTAGGTCATGCCGCTCTCCGACCACACGGGCGTCATCGCGAGCGGGAGGTTGCGTGGGACGTCGTAGCTGCCGCGGCCGCCGGGCACCTGGGGCGCCGTCGGCTCGAACGGAGAGTGCGCGAGCACGAGGTGACGCTCGAAGAATGGCATCACGTCGGCGAGCCGCTTCCAGAGGCCGTTGCGCAACGCGACGCACTTCGCGACGAGCCGATCGGCATCGACAGGCCCTTCGGTCGGCAGTACCGCCGCGATCGTCGCGATCACGCGACCGGTGTCATCGGTCTCGCCGAGGTGGATCGAGAATGCGTTGTGGCCCGACGGCTCCTTGTCGGGTGCGGCGATCACCGCGACCGTCGGCGCCATGTGCTCGGGCAAGCCGGCCTCGTCGAGGACGATGTTCAGTGTGTAGCGATACCCGACGATCTGCACGCCTGCGGCGAGCTCGGTCAGTCGCTTCGGCGCCTTCTTTCCGAGCAGCTCTGCGAGCTCGGCGGGTGGGCGGCTCGCGACGATCTGCGCGGCGCCGAGCTCGTCGCCCGTCGCGAGCGTCAAGCTCGACACCTTGCCCCACGACACACCGAGCTCGGTGATCCGGCCGGCGCGGACCTCGCCGCCGGCGGTGGTGAGCTTCTCCACGAGGAGCTCGCGGATCGCGTCGCCATCGCCGCGCAAGGGCGACGGACCGCTGCGCCAGGCATCGACCGCGCGGGCGATCGCGAGCGGGTTTACCGACGGATGGCGCAGCGCGATCGCGGCGAGGTGCCGCCAGATCTGCGACGCGGGCAGGGCGCTCGCCTGCGCATCGGTCCACCACGCGGTCGCATCCGCGATCGCACGCTCACTGAGCTTCGCGACCTCGCGGCGCTCGAAGAAGCCGACGCCGGGGAACGCGTGCTCGCTCGCGAGCAGCGGATCGAGCCCGCGCGCGAGCTCGGTCCCGCGATCCCAGCGGGTGGTCCACGCCGCGGCGTCCTGGCCGAGCTCGCGCTCGAGCTCGCCGGCGAGGCGATCCGCGCCGAGGTCGATCCGCAGATCGGGCGCGACGATCTGCGCGGCGATCTTCGGCTCGCGCAGCTTCCGGCGCAGCGCGAGCTCGGCATGCAGCTCCTTCAGCACGCGGTCGCTGGCGGAGCCGGGCGCGACCGGCCACATCATCGGTTCGATCGGAAGCTTGTGCGGACCGAGCGTGTACCGCGCCGGTCGGTCGTCGCCGAGCACGAGCGTCCGCAGGCCGCGGCGGGCACACAGCGTCGCGCACACGAGCGCGGCGAGGTCGTCCCCCAGGACAACCAGGTCGTACGAGTTACTCGGCACGGCGGACGATCCGACCTTGGCACGACAGCTTGCCCGCCGCCAAGCGACGAACCACGACGGGCAGCATTCGATGCTCGAGGTGCTGGACCCGGCCCTGGATGGTTGCCGCGTCGTCGTCCTCGACGATCGGCACCGACTCCTGCGCGATGATCGGTCCGCCGTCGAGGCTGGTGTCGACGAAGTGAATCGTGACGCCGGTGATCTTCGCGCCGTGAGCGAGCGCCTGCGCGATCGCGTCCTTGCCGGGAAACGCGGGCAAGAGCGACGGGTGCGTGTTGACGATCCTCAGCGGATAGCGCTCGATGAAGTGCGGCGTCAGTACGCGCATGAAGCCCGCGAGCACCACCGCCTCCACGCCGTGCGCGTCGAGCGAGGCGAGCACGCGCTCCTCGAACACCTGGCGCTCGAGGCCGCGGTGATCGACGGCGACCGCGGGAAGCTTCGCGGCGATCGCGCGCGCCAGGGCAGGGGCCATCGGATTGTTCGAGATCACGACGGCAATCTCACCGGGGGAGAGGTCCCCGCGCGCCTGTGCGTCGATCAGTGCCTGCAGATTCGTCCCGTTCCCGCTGACCAGGACGCCGACCTTCATGCGAACCGCGAGGCCTCGCCACCCGCACGCGGGACCAGCCGCCCGACGACGCGCGCCTTCGAGTCCGCGAGCAGCGACACCGTGCGGTCCGCGTCGGCGGAGGGGACGACGATCGTCATGCCGAGGCCGTAGTTGAACGTGCGCCGCATCTCGTGATCGTCGACGCCGGCGCTCGCGATCAGCTTCATGATCGGCGGGACCTCCCACGTCGTTGGATCGAGCTCGACCGCGAGCGAGTCGTCCGAGAAGATCCGCGGCGGGTTCTCGACGAGGCCGCCACCGGTGATGTGCGCGGCGCCCTTCCACGGCACGCCCGACTCGCGCAGCTTCTGAAACGCGCTGGCGTAGATGATCGTCGGGCGCAGCATCTCGTCGGCGACGGACGATCCGCCGAGCAGAGCAGGGCGAGCATCGAGCGCGAGCCCGAGGGTCTCGAACACGACCTTGCGCGCGAGCGAGTGACCGTTCGAGTGGAGGCCCGCCGACGGCAAGCCGATGACGATGTCACCGGCCGAGAGGTCCTTGCGCGGGCGGATCTCCGACTTCTCGACAACGCCGACGCAGAACCCCGCGAGGTCGTAGTCGCTGCCGTGATAGAGGCCCGGCAGCTCCGCGGTCTCGCCACCGACGAGTGCGCAGCCACTCTGCCGGCAACCCTCGGCGATGCCGCCGATCACGCTCGCCGCCGTGTCGACCGACAGCGCGCCAGTCGCGAAGTAATCGAGAAAGAACAGTGGCTCGGCGCCGGTGACAAGCACGTCGTTGACGCACATCGCGACCAGGTCGATGCCGATCGTATCGTGGCGGCCCGAGGCGAACGCCGTCTTCAACTTCGTGCCGACGCCGTCCGTTCCGCTGACGAGGATCGGCTCCTTGTAACCGGTTGGAATTCGCGTCAGCGCGGCGAACCCACCGATACCACCGAGAACTTCGGGCCGCATCGTCGACTTCGCGAGCGGCTTGATCCGGTCGATGAGGGCGTTGCCAGCGTCGATATCGACCCCGGCGTCCTTGTAGGTGATCGCCATTCGTCGCGTGCTTACCACGCCCCGCACGGCGTATGCTCGCGATAGTGCCGCCGTTGCCCGTGATCGATGTCGTGATCCCGACGCGCGACCACGCTGCGAGCCTGCCGCCGCTGCTACGCGAGCTGCCTCATCGCATGCTGCGCTCGGTGGTCGTCGTCGATCGTGATTCTTCGGATCGCAGCGCGGAGCTCGCGCGCGACGGCGGAGCGCTCGTGCTGCGCGAGCCGAGCGGCGGCTACGGTGCTGCGTGTCTGCGCGCGCAGGCGCACTTCTCGTCGCTGCCGCGCGTGCCCGACGTGATCGTATTCATCCCCGGCGATCGTCCCGCCGTCGCCGCTGCGCTGCCCGCGCTGATCGGCCCGATCGCGGAGCGCGGCGTGGAGCTCGTG
>JACCRC010000551.1 GCA_013813765.1 Deltaproteobacteria bacterium
GCGTCACGGCGGTCTCGCGGACGGGGCCGTAACCCTCACAGGAGTCCGTCCATGCGCCTCATCGCCTTCGACCTCGCCCTCGATCTCGTCACCGCACTGATCCCCACGCTCGCTACCTTCCAGCGCCACAACGCGCGCCTCGCCAAGCAGCTCGACGATGCGTCGACGAGCGTCGCGCTCAACATCGCGGAAGCCACGGGCCGCTTCGGTCGCGATCGCGCGCACCACTTCCGCATCGCGCTCGGCAGCCTCCGCGAGGTCGGCGCGGCGCTGATGGTCGCGCGGGCGAAGGGCTGGATCGCGGAGCTGCCGATGCAGGCCGAGCGAGACCGGCTCGGCGGCCTTCTCTACGGCCTCCAGCGGAAGTAGCGCCACCGGTCCGGGGTGGGCCACGTGGCCCAGCTCAGCTTCGTCGCCGGCACGTTGTTTTCTCCATCTCGGGTTCGGCGTGGGTTCGGCGTCGGGTTCGGGTCCGGCGATGGCTGCGCGTTGATATGCTGTGCGGATGAGTCTCGTGGGGCTCGAGCTGGAGAACGGCGGCGTGCTGCTGAAGTTCGTCGAGACCTCCGCCGAGAACGGAGGCGCTCGCCACGTCCAGGAGGCGCGCTATCCGGCGCGCTCGCCGCTACCGCCGTATCACCGCCATCCGAAGCAGGACGAGCGCTTCACGATCCTCGAGGGCGCGCTGCGCTTTCGCGTCGATGGTGTCGAGCGCGATGTGAGGGCCGGCGATGCGATCGATGTTCCCAAGGGCGCGTTCCACAACGCGCGCAATCCGCACGACACGCCGGCGCTCGTGACCTGGGAGACGCGGCCGGCACTGCGCACCGCGGAGTTCTTCGCGACGATGGGGCGGGCGATGAAGGGGCGGACGAGGCCGAGGCTCGTGGACGCGATGGCGATCCTCCGCGAGTATCGCGACGAGTTTCAGCTCGCGAAGCCGCCGCTTCTGGTCCAGCAAATCCTGATGACATGCCTCGCGCCGTTCGGACGGCGCGCGCTCACGCCGAGCGGCTGAGTTACTTCCAGAGCACGGCGTGACGCAGCGACGGGAGCTGCGCGCGGCGCTTCGCGACGGTGGCGCCGTCGAGGGTGCCCATGACGACGCCGTCACCGCTGTCCAGCTCGCCGACGAGCGTGCCCCACGGATCGCTGATCAGCGCGTGGCCGTACGACTCGCGCTTCTCGTTGTGCTTGCCCCACTGCGCGGCGGCGACGACCCATGACTGGTCCTCGACCGCGCGTGCGCGCAGGAGGAGGTGCCAGTGCGCGGCCCCGGTGTGCGCGGTGAATGCTGCGGGCACGAGCAGCACCTCGGCGCCGCGATCTTTCACGAGACAGCGGTAGAGCTCGGGGAACCGGACGTCGTAGCAGATCGACAGGCCGACGTTCGCGCCCTCGATCGGCACGACCACGAGCTCGTCACCGGCGGCGGTGGCGTCGGACTCGCGGAGCGTCGCGCCACCGGGGATGTCGACGTCGAACAGGTGGATCTTCCGGTAGCGAGCGGCGAGGGCGCCGGTCGGGGAGAGCACGACGGCGGTGTTGAACGTGCGCCTGGGGTCGTCGGGGATCACCTCCGGCGTGCCGCCGCCCACGATCCAGATGCCGTGCTGAGTCGCGAGCTCGCGAAGGGTCGTCATGACCGGACCGTTTCCGTCGGTCGGCTCGGCGATCTGGAGCTTGTCGGCCTCGCCGCGGCCAAGGAACGAGAAACACTCGGGGAGGACGACCAGCTTGGCCCCCTCGGACGCGGCCCGGTGGGTCAGCGTCCGGACCGTCGCGAGGTTCGCCGCGAGATCGTCGGTGGACCGCATCTGGACCGCGGCGACCCGGAGCTCCCACGTGGTCATGCCCGGTTAGGTACCACGCCAGGAACGGCCGGGCGGGCGACATGGCTCTTGCCCTCGTCCGCAGCCGGTGGTACCCAACGGCCAGCTTTATCGCTCTGCGGTGGGGTGGCCATTCGGCCACCTTTTTTTTCGCCCGATGTCACGCAACCCACTTCAAACCAAGCTGATCTCGATCGTCGAGCCGGTCTGCAACGCAGCCGGCTACGACCTCGTGGAGCTCCGGTTCGTGACCGAACAGGGTGGACCGGTGCTGCGCATCGCGGTGGATCTTCCGCTCGGTGACGCGACGGATCTGAGCCAGGTCCCGGAGGACCGCGTCGACCTGAGCGACTGCGAGAACCTCTCGCGCGAGCTGTCCGCCGTGCTGGATGTCGATGATCCGATTCCGGGGATGTACAGCCTCGAGGTCAGCTCGCCGGGCATCGATCGCCCGCTGCGCACGCCGAAGCACTTCGCGCACTTCGTTGGCAGCGACGCGAAGATCTCGCTCGCGTTTCCGATCACCACGCCGACCGGCGAGCGCAAGAACTTTCGCGGCGTGCTCGCGGGCTTTGCCGACGGGAAGGTCGCGATGGATGTCGACGGCCAGCGCTACGAGCTGCCGCTCGAGGACATCGAGACCGCGAAGCTGGTGCCCGACTGGGACGCCGTGATGGCGGGCAAGAGTGGCATCGGGCCGAAGCTGAACAAACCGATCAAGCCGGGGCATCGTCCGTCGACGAAGTCCAAGAAGAACAAGCAGCAGACGAAGGAACAGGGATAGTCATGGAAGCCAAACTCGATATGGTCCTCGAGCAGGTCGGCCGGGACAAGAACATCGACAAGAGCGTTCTCATCAACGCTCTCGAGCAGGCGATCCTGACGGCCGCGAAGCGGACGTTCGGGATGAACCGCGAGATGGAGGCGAAGTTCAATCCCGAGACCGGATCGGTCGATCTGTTCCTGATCGTCAACGTCGTCGAGGAAGACGACGCCATCGAGGGTCGCGAGATCACGGTCTCCGAGGCGCACAAGGCAGGCCTCGAGGCGGAGCTCGGCGACGAGCTCCTCTTCCAGGTGTTCTACCGTGCCGAGGACGATGACCGAGCACGCGAGCAGGACGAGAAGTTCGGCAACCTGATCGATCTCAAGAACGCGTCGAAGAAGTTCGGCCGCATCGCCGCGCAGACGGCGAAGCAGGTCATCTATCAGCGCGTCCGCGAGGCCGAGCGCGACAACGTCTACAACGAGTTCAAGGACCGCAAGGGCGAGATCATCTCCGGCGTCGTCCGTCGCTTCGAGCGCGGCGCGCTGGTGGTCGACATCGGCAAGGCCGAGGCCGTGCTGCCGATGCGCGAGCAGGTGCCGCGCGAGAGCTACCGCGTCGGTGACACGATCAAGGCGTACTGCCTCGACATCGACCGCAACGCCCGCGGCCCGCAGGTGATCCTGTCGCGCACGCACAAGGGTCTGCTCGAGAAGCTGTTCGAGCAGGAGGTCCCGGAGATCTACGAGAAGATCGTCCGCATCGAGTCGAGCGCCCGCGAGCCGGGTGCCCGCGCGAAGATCGCCGTGTCGTCGCGCGACCGCGATGTCGATCCGGTGGGCGCGTGCGTCGGTATGAAGGGCTCGCGCGTCCAGGCGGTCGTGCAGGAGCTGCGCGGCGAGAAGATCGACATCGTTCCGTACGATGACGACCCGGCTCGCTTCGTCTGCAACGCGATCGCACCCGCGGAGGTCTCGCGCGTCATCATCGACGCCGAAGGTCACCGCATGGAGCTGATCGTCCCTGACGACAAGCTGTCGCTCGCGATCGGCAAGAAGGGCCAGAACGTCCGCCTCGCGTCGCAGCTCACGGGCTGGCGCATCGACATCCACTCGGAGTCCAAGATCTACGAGCTGGAGCGCCGCGCGAAGGAGCAGATCGCGTCCGCGGTCTCCGGCGAGGGCTTCGACACGAGCGTCGCCGACAATCTGTTCAAGCTCGGCTGGCGCTCGGTCAACGAGCTGTCGCGCGCTGCGGTCGAGGAGATCGCGGGGCTCCCCGGCATCGGTGGTGCGGACGGCGCGCGCAAGGTCATTCAGGCCGCGCAGGGCTACATCGCGTCCGGCGGCCGTCGCCGCGACGACGCGCGCAAGGAAGCGGACCGCCGGTCGACCCTGTCGGGCGGCCAGCAGCTCATGGAGCTCGACGGTGTCGACGAGGACGTGCTGACGGTGCTCGCCACCGCGAACATCCACTCGCCCGAGGACCTCATCAAGACTCCGATCGAGTCGATCGCGACGACGACCGGCATCGACATGGGTGATCTCGCGCGGCTCCGGCAGCGCGCGATCAGCTGGCTCTCGGAGGTTTCCCACTGAGTGATTCCCCGCGGCGCACGTGCACGGGCTGCCGGGCGGTCTCCGCTCAGGCGGATCTCGTGCGCGTTGCGTTCGATGGCACGCGGCTCGCGCTCGATCCGAAGCGTCGACTCCCGGGCCGTGGGGCATATGTCCACGCGCGCAGGTCGTGCGTCACCGTGCCGGGGCTGGCCAAGAGCCTGCGCCGCTCGGTGACCCCGGCCGACATCTCTGGGTTGGTTTCGCAGATGTCACCAACCGACGACAATTCGTACGTTAGCGACCGATCACCGGGGCAAAACGGGCCTGGCCTTAGGCACCGAGAAACTGTAGAAATCCCCTCCACGGCACGTAGCAGAGGACGACCAGCATAGATGCGCGTTTACGAGATTGCGAAAGAGGTGGGGATCCCGAACAAGGACCTCATCGCGAAGATCCGAGCGCTCGGCCTCGAGGTGAACAACCACATGTCCTCCCTCGATGCTGACGACGTCGCGCGCATCAAGCGTTCGCTCGAGAAGGAGAAGCAGTCGGTCGCTGCTCCTGCGCAGACGAAGGTGTTGTCGACGGGCACCGTGCTCCGCCGCCGCTCCACTGGTGACAAGGCCGCTGGCTCCGAAGAGCGCTCCGTCGAGCGCGCTCCGGTTGCTCCGCCGCCTGCAGCCACCCCGCCGATCGTACGTCGTCGTGCTGTCGCCGAGGAGCTGCCGTCCGCACCTCCGGCTCCGGTCGTCGCCGCGCCGCCGCCGCCCGCACCGCGGCCCGTGCCCGCTCCACCCGTCGAAGAAACGCCGGCTCCCCCGCCGGTGGTCGCTCGTACGGTGACGCCGCCGCCTCGTCCCGAGCCGGCTCCGGTGCAGGTCGTTGAAGAAAAACCAGCTCCGCCTGCTCCCACGCCGCCGCCGCCGGCACCCCCGGCCGAGCTGCGGCAGCCGCCGACCGAGCGCACCATCGAGCGCACGCCGACGCGCCACGATTCGTCGCCGCGGCAGATCATCGTCGAGCAGCGCCCGTCGCACTCGCCGTCGATGTCCGCAGCCGCGCAGTCGGATGCTGCCCCGGCCGACAAGTCCGATGCACCCACGGATAGGCCCCTTGCGCGCTCGCGCGTGATCCTCACGGGTCCGCAGATCGTGTCGCGCGGTGGTGGTGGTGGAGAAGGCACGCAGCAGCACGCGCGTCCGGCGCACTCGCCGCCGCCGCAGTCCACCCAGCTCCCGCCGCGCGTGATCACGCCGGCGGCGCCCGTGCAGGCGAAGACGCAGAACGATGCTCCGCCGCCGGAAGCTCCCGGTGATGCACGCTCGCGCTTCGAGGCCGAGCTGCAGCGCGCTCGCGCGCGTACGGTCGATCAGCCGAAGCGCGCGCGGCCCGAGACCGGTGCGCCCGTCGAGGCTGTGTCCGAGGCTCCGGCCGAGGAGAACGGCGTCGAGCAGGCAGCGCCGCCGGCACGCGATCCGTCGCGCCCCGCCGTCGGTAGCGTCATCGCGCTTCCGCCGCGCATCAAGATCACCGAGCGCACGCCGGTGGTCGGTCGCCCGCCTCCGGGCGCGGCGCCCGCCAACCCGATCCGTGGCCGGTTCGCGCAGCAGCAGCAGCGCGGCGGTCGTCCTGGTGGTGGCCCCGGCGGCCGCCCGGGTCCGGGTAATGACTTCGGTCGCAAGAAGCTGCCCCTCGGTAAGAAGGGCAAGCAGACGATCCTCACCACGCCGGCGGAGCACAAGCGTGTGATCCGCATCGAGGACTCGATCACGGTCGCCGACCTCGCGCGAGGCATGGGCATCAAGGCCCCCGAAGTGCTGAAGAAGCTCTGGGGCATGGGCATGACCGGCGTGAACATCAACGCCGCGATCGACTTCGACACCGCCCAGCTCCTCTCGGGCGAGTTCGGTTACGAGGTCCAGAACGTCGCCTTCAAGGAAGACGACATGTTCGCGCAGAAGGGCGAGGACGTCGAGAAGCTCGAGACCCGCGCCCCGGTCGTCACCATCATGGGTCACGTCGACCACGGCAAGACCACGCTGCTCGACTCGATCCGCAAGGCTCGCGTCGCCGCTGGCGAGGCCGGTGGCATCACACAGCACATCGCCGCGTACAAGGTGAAGGCGCCGAACGGCGGGGACATCGTGTTCCTCGATACGCCGGGCCACGAGGCGTTCACCGAGATGCGCGCGCGCGGCGCTCAGGCGACCGACATCGTCGTGCTCGTCGTCGCCGCGAACGACGGCGTCATGCCGCAGACGATCGAGGCACTGGCGCACGCGAAGGACGCGAAGGTCACGATCATCGTCGCCGTGAACAAGATCGACATGCCTGACGCCGCGCCCGAGCGCGTCAAGCAGCAGCTTGCCGACCACGGTCTGATCCCCGAGGAGTGGGGTGGCGACACGATCTACGTGAACGTCTCCGCGCTGAAGGGCGAGGGCATCGACAAGCTGCTCGAGTCGATCGCGGTCTCCGCGGAAGTGCTCGAGCTCAAGGCGACGACCGACAAGCCGGCCTCCGGTCTCGTGATCGAGGCTCGCCTCGACCGCAATCGCGGCCCGATGGCGACCGTCCTGATCCAGGAAGGCACGCTGCGCCCGGGTGACATCATTGTCGCCGGTCGCACGTTCGGCAAGGTCCGCGCGATCCTCGACGATCGTGGCAACTCGCTCGACGAGGCAGGACCGTCGACGCCGATCGAAGTGCTCGGCCTCGATGGCGTCCCCGATGCCGGCGATCAGGTGAACGCGGCCGAGGACGACAAGGTCGCGAAGCAGGTCGTCGAGCACCGCCGCCAGCAGTTCCGCAAGCGCGAGCTCGCCTCGACGTCGCGGATCTCGCTCGAAGGCATGATGGAGCGCAACTCCGCGGGCGCGATCAAGGAGCTGAAGATCGTCCTCAAGGCCGATGTTCAGGGCTCCGCCGAGGCGATCAAGGCGTCACTGACGAAGCTGGCGACCGAGAAGGTCCGCGTCGTCGTGATCGCCGCCGGCGTTGGCGGCATCACCGAGAGCGACGTCAACCTCGCGAAGGCAGGCGGCGCGATCATCGTCGGATTCCACGTCCGTCCCGCCGGCAAGAGCGCGAAGCTCGCCGAGCAGGAAGAAGTCGAGATCCGGCTCTACGACATCATCTACGACGCACTCGACGAGGTGAGGGCGGCGATGGCCGGCCTGCTCGCTCCGATCAAGCGCGAGGTCGCGATGGGTTCCCTTCAGGTTCGCGACACGTTCGCGATCCCGAAGATGGGTACGGTCGCGGGCTGCATGGTGCTCAACGGCAAGATCAACCGGAAGGCTCACCTGCGGATCATCCGCGACGCCGTCCAGGTCTACGAGGGCAAGATCGGAAGCCTTCGTCGCTTCAAGGACGACGTCAGCGAGGTCACGCATGGCTTCGAGTGCGGCGTGATGGTCGCCGGCTGGAACGAGATCAAGAACGGCGACATCATCGAGGCCTACGAGGTCATCGAGGAAGCCGCTCAGCTGTGATCTAGCCCGCCATGTTTGTCGGCATCGCGCGGCTTGGTGTGGTCATCGGCGAGAGCCATTCGCTGAAAGAGAAGCGAATGGTGCTCCGACGGATCAAGGATCGCGTCAAGGAGCGGATCGGCGTGATCGTCAACGAGGTCGGCGAGCAGGACATCTGGCAGCGTGCCGAGCTCGGTGCTGCCGTGGTGTCCGGCGATCGGACCAAGGCGCTCGAGCTTCTCGACGAGGTCGTGCGCGTCGCGATGGCGGCGGGCGGAAGCGAGATCGTATCGATCCAGCGGCAGGTGATCCGGTTCGAAGGCGAGGAGGGCGAGCTGCCCGTCGTCGATGACCGCACCGGTTCGGGTGACAAGGCCAAGGGTCAGGACAGCTGGGTGCCAGACGAGTGGCGCGAGGAGATCGAGAAATGAGCGCGAGCGCGCAGCGGAAATCGCGGGTGGAGCACGCGCTCAAGGAAGCGCTTCAGTCGGCGATCACCCACGACGTCAAGGATCCGCGTGTGCGGGCCGCGACGCTCGTCACGGTCAGCAAGGTCGAGCTCAACGTCGATCTGTCCGTCGCGAACGTCTACGTGTCGGTCATCGGTGACGACGCGGTAGCCGACGGCGTGGTCGCCGGGCTGCAGAAGGCCGCCGGCTTCCTGCGTGGACCGATCGGACGCGAGCTGAACTTGATGCACGCACCCGAGCTGCGGTTCGCGCACGACGTGTCGATCGACATGAGCGCGAAGCTCCACGCGATCGTGCGCGAGGACGAGGAGAAGGCGCGCGCCGCGGGGCGCGATCCGAAGGGCGAGCCCGAGCCGGAGCCGCCGAAGGAGAAGCCGTGACCGATCATCCGCGCCGCACGACCGAACCGGTGCAGACGATCGGCGCCGACGTCGATGCCGCACTCGCGCGCGCGTGCGACGTGATCCGCAAGGCCGAGCGGATTCTGCTGACCAGTCACCGCCGTCCCGACGGTGACGGTACCGGGTCGATGGCGGGGCTCGCGTCGATGATGCGCGCGCTCGGCAAGACCGCGGTGATCTACTCGGTCGATCCGATCGCGCGCCGCTACAAGTGGTTGCCGCTCGTCAACACGACGGTGAATACGATCCCGTTCGACGAGCGCTTCGACTGCACCATCGTTGTCGACTGCGCGGACATCTCGCTGCTCGGTGACACGCTGCCGCCGCCCGAGGTGAGCGGCGTGCTCATCACGCTCGATCACCACGCGAGTGGTCATCCGTTCGGCGACATCGCCGTGTGGGATCCAGCGGCCGCGGCGGTCGGCGTGCTCGTCGTGCGGATCGCGCAGCGCGAGGGCTGGAAGATCACGCCCGAGGCCGCGGTGCCGCTCTACGTGTCGCTGATCAGCGATACCGGCGGCTTTCGCCACGCGAACACGAACGCCGAGGCGTTGCGCGTTGGTTCCATTCTGATCGAGCACGGCGTCGTGCCGTCGACGATCGCCGCGAGCCTCGAGGAGCGCCCGAGCCCCGGCAAGCTGCGCCTGCTCGGCTCGGTGCTGTCCACGCTCGAGCTGCACTGTGCTGGCCGCGCCGGTGTGCTGTCCGTCACGACCGACATGGTCGAGGGTGCGCGCGCATCGTGGGAGGACATCGAGGGCATGGTGAACTGGGGCCGTAACGTCGAGGGCGTACAGGTCGGAGTTCTCCTGACGACGGCGAAGGGCGGCGGCGTGCGGGTGTCGATGCGATCACGCAGCGACAAGGTCGATGTCGGACGGGTCTGCATGACGCTCGGTGGCGGTGGCCATCCCGGCGCCGGCGGCTGCCACATGACCGACACACTCGCCGCGACGAAAGAAAAAGTCGTGCGCGCGCTCGAGACCGCGTTCAACCGGCAGAGCCAGCCCGTGATCTCGCGCGATCCCGATCCCGCGGGCGGGTGATACGATGGCCTCCATGCGATGGGGCCTCGCGATCTTGTTCCTTGCTGCGTGCGGTGACGACGGCGGCAGCAGTGCCATCGACGCGGCGACGCCGATCGACATGGGTGTCTCGATCGATGCGCCCGTCGACGCCAACCCGAACATGCCCTCGACGCTCGCGGATACCGGCCTCTGCACCAACGCCGCCTGCACCACGTACGCCGCCGACGTGCGCGTGTACGCGCCGCAGTACGAGCTGTGGTCGGACGGCGCGACGAAGAAGCGGTGGATCTACCTGCCGCCCGGCACGAAGATCGACACGACCGACATGAACTACTGGAAGTTCCCGGTCGGCACGAAGCTCTGGAAGGAGTTCACGCGCGGCGGCGTGCGCGTCGAGACTCGCTTCATGCTCAAGGTGATGGAGAACGACGCCACGCCGGGCGCGTGGTTCTTCGCGAGCTACGTGTGGAACACGGCGCAGAACGCGACCACCGAGGCCACGCCCGGTGGGATGCAGGACGCGAACGGCACGCAGCACGACATCCCGATGCGCGCGCAGTGCCGGCGCTGCCACGACAACACGCCGGGCCGCGTGCTCGGAGTGCAGGCGCTCTCGCTCGACTTCCAGGGCGCGACCGGCGAGCTCGATCTCGATGACCTCGCGGCGATGAACCTCCTGACGACGAATCCGCCGGGCACCGCTGGTGCGCCGCGATTCCCGCTGCCAGTCAACAACGGCAACGGCGCCGTCGACAAGGCGGCGTACGGCTACATGCACGGCAACTGCGGCGGCTGCCACAACCCGAATTCGTCGATCTTCGCGACCACCACGCTCGATCTGCGCATGGACGTCACCAAGCTGAGCTCGGTCACCGTGATGCCGGCGCGCGTGACCACCGTGAACGTCAACGGCACCGTCGGTGGGCTCACGGGGCCGATCGTCAAGCCGAACGACACCGCGAATTCCGTGCTCATCACCCGCATGAACATCGCGGCCGGCACCAACGGCCGCATGCCGGAGATCGGGACCGAGATCACGGATCCCGCGGGACTGGCTGCGTTGACCGCATGGATCAACCAGCCGCCCTGATGCACGGCATTCTGATCTTCGACAAACCAGAAGGGTTGTCGTCGGCGCACGCGGTGGAGACGGTGAAGCGCAGGCTTCGCGCATCGCGCGCCGGGCACGGCGGCACGCTCGACCCGATGGCGACCGGCGTGCTCGCGGTCTGCCTCGGCGAGGCGACGAAGCTCGCGCAGTACCTCCTCGCGGATGACAAGGCGTACCTCGCCGAGGGGCTGCTCGGCGTGGAGACCGACACGCTCGATCGCACCGGCACGGTCACGGCGCAGCGCGACGTCTGCGTGACGCGCGAGGCGCTGCTCGCGGCGATCGCGGCGCGCACCGGCGCGCACGATCAGATTCCGCCGATGTTCTCGGCGCTCAAGCAGGACGGCCAGCGCCTGTACCGGATGGCGCGTGCGGGCGAGGTCGTCGAGCGCGAGCCGCGGCGCGTCCGGATCGATCGGCTCGAGCTCGTCTCGTTCGATCCGCCGCGGTTCACGCTGTCGATCGCGTGCAGCAAGGGCACGTACGTGCGGAGCCTGGTGGCCGACCTCGGCACGGATGTCGGCGCGGGAGCGCACCTGACCGCACTGCGCCGCACGCAGAGCGGCAGGTTCTCGATCGAGCAGGCGGTGACGCTCGATGCGATCGAGACCGCGACCCTGATCCCGCTTCCGGCCGCGACCGACCTCCCGACCATCATCGCGCCCGACGACAAGCTCGTCCACGTGCGTAACGGAGTTCAGTTCCAGCTCGAGCAGCTCGGCGCCGAGAATATCCCGCGATTTCAGATTCTTGACGGGGCAGGGCGGCTCCTCGCGGTGTGCCGCCCCGAGGACGGAAAGGTGATCTACGAGCGCGTGTTCCTGCCGGCTTGACGGTCGCGCCCGTTTCCCCCAATCTCCGCCTCGACCACGGCAAACGTCCACGACGGGCGCGGCCGCTGGCGACGGAGTCCAGAATGTCCCTTTCGACCGCCAAGAAGTCCGAGATCGTCCAGAAGTTCCAGAAGCACGAGGGTGACACCGGGTCCCCCGAGGTTCAGGTCGCCCTCATCACCGAGCGGGTCACGCACCTCACCGAGCACCTGAAGAACAACCCGAAGGATCATCACAGCCGCCGCGGCCTGCTGCTCATGGTCGGCCAGCGCCGCGCGCTGCTCGACTACCTGAAGCGCACGGGTCTCGATCGCTATCGCAAGGTCATCGAGACCCTCGGCCTGCGCCGCTAGTGCGGCTGGCCGCGGCGCTCTTGCTCGCGCTCGCCGCGTGCAAGAGCGCGACGCCCTCGAACGAAGTCACCGGCACCCTCACGCTCGAGGGCGCGACGGTGACCGTCACCAAGTGCCGTCCCGAGCGCGGTGCCGACGGTGTCTACGTCGTCCTGGAGACGCCGAAGAGCGCGCTGCGCTTTGAAGGCAAGAAGCTCTGGTGGAATCGCGACGACCCCGAGGGCTTCGCGCCAGGCGCTGCGCTCGAGTGCAAGCGCCTCGATCGCAGCTGGGGCGGAGGTTCGCGCCTCGACGGCACGTCGTACTGGCGCGGCACGCTCTCGTTCGAGTGCAGCGACGGGCCGAAGACCGCCACCGGCGATCTGACGCTCGACTGCGGCAACATCACGCCGGAGGAGCGCGCCTCGCTCGATGCACAGCGCACGAAGCTGCGCGACGAGCAGAAGGCCGCGGGCTCCGGCTCCGCGGCGCCGTGACCGCTACCTGAACCCGTTCGGGCCCGGTCGTCCGGTCACGTAGTCCTGCTCGGTGAACTTGACGAGCTTGTTGCCCTTGAACTGGTAGCGACGGACCGTGACGCTATCGCTGCCCGACACGGAGAACAGCACCGGCGCCTTGGCCAGCTCCTTCGCCGTGGTCAGCTCCTTGCCGCCGACCGCGTAGAGGGCCTTCTTGTCGTACTCGATGAGGAACTCCATCTTCTCGCCGCCGATGCCGAGGCCCGTGTAGATCTTCACGAGCGAATCGCGATAGGCCCTGACCTCCTTCATGGCCTCGGCGACCTCGAGCCGGTACCGAACCATCTCCTTTTCGAAGGTGTTGCACTTCTTCTCGCCGTCATCGACGGTCGTGCTGCCAAGCTTCTTCAGCCCTGCCGCCTTCGCGGTGGCGATGCCCGCCTTGCACTTCGCGAGCGCGGTCTCGTAGTTTACCAGGACTGCTTCGGTCTTCAGGGCTACCCCGTCCTCCTCGACGTGGCCGACGGCGATCCACGCGAACTCGACGGCCCTCCGTGCATCGTGCAGGGGCTCCAGCTTCGCGAGGCCGTCGCAGATCAGACCCGCGTCGGCGACCTTGAGGTGGACTCCCTTGTCATCGGTGAAGGACTTGGGAGCCGACTCGTACATGCTGTCGGTCAGGACCCTCGTCGGAGCAAGCACCTTCGAGGCCGCCGCGATGTCGGCGCGACAGCGCTCCACCTTCTCCTTCGGGACGTCGAGCGAGCTCGTCGCGTCCTTCAATTGCCGGGCTTGAAAGTAGATCGTCGACTCGGCTTCCTTGTCAGCGTTCTTGTCGGCGCGCGCGTCACCATGTGCCGCGAGCCAGAGCGCACCGAGTCCCGCGAGAAACATCCCCTTCATGAAAACCTCCGCCCGCGAAGATAACCCGCTGCCGGGCGGCGGGGTCCGGATGGGCTAGCTCATCGCGCGCAGCATCTCGAGCATCTCCTCGATCTGCGGCACCAGCGTTGGCTTGCTCGCCTTCGCTTCGACCAGGAAACCCTCGGCGCGCGAGACCATGTTCTTGATCACCTCGGTCTTGTTCTCGGACTTCAGCCGGAGCGCGGTCTGCTCGAGCGTCTCGTCGCCCTTCTTGTCGACCGCGATCCGCTTCTCGCACTCGTCGGCCGCGTGCTCGATGCCGGCGGTGTCCGCGTCGTGACCGATCTCGGCGCCCTTCGTCTGGTGTGACTTCGGCTTCTGGTCGGCTGTCGGGCCGGCGTTGATGAGCTTCGTGAGCGCTGGGATCCTGTCGGTCAGGTTCGCCGGGCTGGTCAACGCCTCGATCAGCTGCTTGAACGGCGCCGAGGTCGGCGAGAACCCGAGCTCGACCCCGAGCTGGTCCTTGTTGACGATGCCTTCACCGACGTAGTAGCCGACGAGCCGCTTCCACCCGAGCTTGGGCGCGAGCACGTTCTTCGTGAACAGCACCCACGGCAGGTAGTCGGGCGCGAACGTGTACGCGCCCGTCATCGAACCGTCCTTGACCATCTCGTCGAATGCCATCGCCGCGATCAGCTCGGTCATCGGCTCGTAGAGGTACGTCCCGATCTCGCCCTTCTGGAACAGGTGCACGCACTCGTGGATGAGCGTCGTCGGCTCGGCGATCGGATTCACCGTGATGTTGCCGTCGCCAGCGAGCGCACTCGTCGCGGTCTGCTTCTGCAGGCCTGCCGAGAAGTCGAACGAGGCAGTGCGCGGGGCCTCGGGCGTGTCGGTCTTGCTGGCCGTCGTCGCGGTGAAGTCGAACCCGGTGTCCGTCATCTTCGGCGCGGTGTGGTCGACGACCTTCACCTGCTTGCCCTCGGCGGAGAAGCCCATCTTCGCGAACGTCTTCTTCACCGCGGCGTGGGCGACCTCGTACGCGGGCCGCGTCTGACCCGGTGACACCGCGAGCGCGGACGGCAGCTTCACCATCGCGGCCTTGTCCTCGGCCTTCGCGCCGGGCTCGGCCGTTGTCGCCGGCGAGGTCGCGGCGACCGGCGGCTTCTCGTCGGCCTTCTCGGCCGAAGGCTTCGCGGCCAGCGACGCCATCACGGCCATCGCGCCCGCGTTACCGAGCACTCGGTTCAGCTCCTCGGCGAGCTGGGCCGAGGGAAGCACGCCCGCGGAGACCAGCTCCGCGCTGATCGCCGGGACGTTCGCACCGTGCTGCGCCAAGATCCCGGAGAGACCGGGCGTGTTGAGCGCGGGCGTCGATTTGACAGCCTCGTCTTGCTTGATCGGTGGAGTGGGCTGGGGAGTTACGTCGGGTGTCTTGTCAGTGGCCATGGGTATAGCGCACCCAACGTACACCGAAACCCTGCAACGGATTCAACGAGAACTTCGAACGCCGCAAGACTCCGGACTAGTTTCGTGCGCCCTGCGATAGGTGCGCGGCGTGCGGGGTCGACAGAAAGCGAGCGCCGACGTCGCGCAACTCAGCGCCATGAGGTCTGGCTGCGTCGTAGTCGGCAATGTTGTCGTAGTCGATGTAGGACACCCCGGCCGTCCGGATCATTGGTGGACGCAGCGGATCCAGGATCACGGTGGGATCGTGGCTCGCAAACGCGGGTGGCAGCGAAGGAAGCACGAGCGTACGGCCGGAGTCGGTTGGCTCCATGATCTCCCAGAGCGCCTCGTGCGTGACCTGGTTGTTGTCGGTCCAGCTCGCGGCCCAGTGGAAGATGCGCGCGTCGGGGTTGCCCGTGCCGCTCTCACTCCAGGTCATCCCCATCTGGTTCGGCGTCACCACCCCGATCGAAGGCAGAGGCAACTCGGCAAGGTCGACGGTCACGCTCGACGCGTTTCCGGTGACCAAGCGCGCCTGCCGTTCCGGGATCTCGATCCCCCGCACCGTCGATGCGGTCACCAAGGTCGGAGTCGAGATCGGCGCGTAACGCAGCGGGATGGTGTTGGTGCCTGAAGGTGGCGTCTCGACGCCTCTGCGGTCGATCTCTCGCGGGACTCCATTGATCACTGCGTCGAGCTGCGCGAACACGCGCGTCAGTCCGCCCGGTGTGTTGAGCACCGTTGTCGTGTTTTGCCCGATCGGCTGCCACGTGTTGGGGATCGTCACGGTGGTTCCCGGCGCGTAGGGAAGACCCTGCTGCCACACGTAGTGGCGCGCGAGGGGAGAGCCGCCGTCCTGGAGGGAGAGCATGTCGAACGTGGGCGTGACGCAGCTGTCGTGGAAGGTCAGGGTGATCGGCGCGCCCGCGTTTCCAGAGCTCGTGTCGGCACACCCAATTGCCAGGTAGGGGCCACCCGACGGCTGGGGCAACAGGTTGTACGACGCACTCATCACGCTCGTGATCCCTCTGCGGTTGTCGGCCTTCTTGCTGCGCCCTACGAGCAGCTCATCGCCCGGCTTCACGCCGCGGATCTGCGTCAGTCGCTCGTACTGGCGCGCGAGGTTCGTCGGATCCTTCGTCGACTGGATCACGATCACGCTCCCGCCCGCGACGATCGGCGCACTGGCGTGGCCCTGAGCATCACAAGAGACCTGGGAGGTCACCGCCCCTGACGGGTCGAGGAACACCACCGTCGCGGTGGCATCTGCCAGCCCATCCCCCGTCCAGCTCCGCACCGTGACGTCTACCGGCGCGAACGACGCGTCGACGGCGCTGTCGGAGGCGGGACCAGCGTCGATCGCCCCATCGGGAAGTGCCGAGCCGCCATCGCACGCCGCCACGCATACGGCCAGCATCCACCGTTCAAGGCCCATAGTGGAAACACCCTTCCATGACGCCGGTCACGCCACTGCAATGTTGCTCGAATGTGACGGTCGCCGAGGTCACCTGGTCTCCGCTCACGACGAGGTCGTGAACTTCGAAGGAGCTGCCGACCGCGGTGCACCCACGACCTCCCGACACATCGAGCCCCGGATGCCCGGTGGTGGCGAAGTGTGAACGTTCTGCGTCGAGGTAGTACCCGTTCCCCAGCGCCGTGCTCAGTGCGTACGTGTCGATGCGCAGCGACCAGTCACGGCCGTCGATGAAACGTAACGGCGTGGCCCGCAAGACGATCTCCTTCAGCTGCCCATTCATCGTGATCGCCTCCGTCTGCCAGCTCGCCTGCGTGATCGTGACCCTTGCGTTGTACGCTGCCCCCTCGCCGTCGACGTAGAGGATGTTGCCTCCGGTCCGGCAGGGCGCTGCGGTGCTGATGTGCTTCGCCTGGACCAGCTGGATCGACCGGGTAGCGAGGATGACCTGGGGCGCACTCGCACGCGCGAGCGTGAGCGTGGCGGTCCCGAGGCAGTCGGCGGCCGTATCACTGCACGGGATGAAATGAGTGCGCGCGCCGAGAGTCCCGAGGGTCAACGTGGTGCGGAGATAGGTTCCGGCGGACGCGCGATCGAGGCCGAGCACGACGTCATCCGTTGCCGTCGAGCCATCCGCGCGAACGCCGTACACGAACACCTCGCGCTTCGTGTGGCCATTCGCGTCGATGAGCGTCTCGGAGATCCGGATCTCGAACCGCTCGGTCGCCGGTGCGCTCGCGTCGGGGGCCGCGTCGACCGGCGTTGCAGGTTCATCGGCGACGCACGCCTCGCCGAGCAGATGCGTCCCGCTCCCACAGCTCGGCCCGGAATTGGAGTCGCACCCCGCGCACAGCGCGACGAGACCCACGAGGACGGTGAAGCGAGTCATGGCTGGTAGTGGATGCACCCGGAGAGGTGCGCGGTGGTGCTGCCTTCGCAGTACTGTTCGAAGCTGAAGGTCGCGTTCTGAACGCCGTTGCCGTTCAATGTGTAGTCGCGGACGACAAAGCGCCCGGAGAGCTCCGAGCAGCTGTTGCCGAAACCCGAGACGTCGATCGCCGGATGGTCGAGCTCCTCGATGCCGTACGGGGAGTACTGGACTGCCTTGCCGGCGTTCTCGTACGCAGCTGGCCCGAGGTACATGATGTGCACGCGGGTGTCGAACGTCAGCGTCCAGGCATCGGTGCCACCCGTGGGCGTCACCTTCACGCTGAAGACCTCGCCGAAACCGAGCACGACCTCGAACGTCGCGTTCGTGATGGTGGTGTTGCCGCTGAAGATCCGGTCGTTGCCCTCGAGGTGCAGGACGTTGCCGCCGCCCAAGCAGCGTCGGGCTGGATCGACGACGATCGGATCGACGAGCTCTACGTCGACGTGCGCGACAGGGACCGTCGGCGCGGACGCGAGCGCGACGGTGAGCGTCAGTGGTCCGGCGCATCCGGGCGTGGCGAGGTCACAGGAGATGAACTCGGTCGTAGCACCGAGCTCTCCGAGACGGAGCGTCGGGATCGAGTAACGCCCGGCGCCGGAGCGGTTGAAGCCCAGCACGATATGATCGGTCGCCGAAGATCCATCGGGCAGCGTTCCGGTGACCACCACACGGTTGCGGACCCCGCTGCTGGCCGCGAGCTTCGGTTCGGCGAGGATCGTGTAGCGGCCCACCGCAGCGGGGCTGGCGTCTGCCGGCGCGTTCGCGTCGATGGCGATACACGAGCTGCCCGCTTGCTGCGTACCCTCGCCGCACATCACCGCGCCGCCTGGCGAGCAGCTCGCAGCGATGATCGTGAGGATCACAGCTCGACGTGCACGCATCCCGTGAGCTCCTGGTTCGTGTAGTCGAGGCACCATTCGCGGAACGTCGCCGTCAGCTGCTTGCCGTACTCGAACTCGATCACTTCGAACTCGCCCTTCAGTCCGGTGCGACATGCAGCGAACGGCGTCTGGCCCGTGACGTTGAGGCTCGCGTGACCGACCGCTCCCTGCAGCGCATCCAGGTACACACCGGGCAGGAGCTTCTGGCCGAGCTGGACCGTGTCGAACACCAGCGACCACTTGCTACCCTGGAGCGGACTACTCGGGACGATGTCGATCACCGCACGTGCGTCGCCGCCCGAGAGACGAAATACGCCATCAGTGATCGTCAGGTCCCCCGGATAGACGAAGCCCCGACCCTCGAACGAAAGGACATTCCCGCCGTCGAGGCAACGCTCGGCGGATCCGATCTTTGGACCGGCGATCAGCTCGACGGCAATGGCCGCAATCGCGACCGTCGGCGCCGAGGCACGCGCGATCTCGATGCGGAGAGGTCCCAGGCAGCCGGGCGTCGTTGCGTTGCAGGGCGCGAACCGGGTCGTGGTCGAAGCCACGTCGAGCACCGCAGTGGGCTGCGTGAAGTCACCGGCGCCGGGCCGGTCGGTACGAAACACGATCGCCTCGCCGAGGAGGTTCTCCGCGTATGCGAGCACGCGCACGGGGCGCGCAGCATCCGCGACGATCTGCGCCGGGGCGACGACATGAAATGCGGGCAGTGCGATCGCTTCGCATGCGCCGTTGACCTCGCGCGTACCCGTTCCACACGTGGCGGGTGTCGCCACGCACTCGTCTCCTTCGAGCGTCGTGTCCGCATTGCAGGTGACCCGATGCTCCGTGGAGCTGCACCCGACGAGCAGCGGGATCAGTCGGAGTAGTGCACGCATCCCGTGACCCTCCTTGTCGGATCGAACTCGCAGTACTGCGTGAAGCTCGCCGTGATCTGGGTGACGTCGTCGCCGGGAGCAGCGACCGTCGAGATCTGGTGGACCTGAAAATCCCCGATCGCCGCGCAGCTGGTGGGGACATCGCCGTTGCCGACGAGGTCGAACGCCGGCTGGCCAGGCACGGTCATGTCGAGGCGCACACCGCGCTCGTACACGCTGGGGATGAGTGGGATGCCGAGCGAGCGCGAGCTGAGCTCCATCGAGAACGCGGGGCCGTTGGGAACGACGACATGGAGCACGGCCCGATCCGGTCCGCCGAACACGTCGAACACCGCCTGTGTCGTGAACGACGTCGGGCCGTTGTAGAAGAAGTTCTGGCCGTCGAGGTAGAGGATGTTGCCGACGCCGAAGCACTGTGTGAGCGACCCGATCTGCGGCGGTGCGACGAGCTCGATCTCCGCGGTCGCGACGGGTGTAGCCGGATCCGCCGCGCGCGCCATCGAGAGCGACGCCGTGCCCAGGCAGCTGGCGAGCTGACCCTGGCAGGGGATGAAGTTCGTGCCCGCTCCGATGTCATCGAGGATCAGATCCGTCGAGACGACGTCTCCGGCGCTCGGGCGACTGACGGTCACCACCATGCGCTCGCGCGTCGAGCGCTCGGCCGCATCGATGCCGAACACGCGTACGGCGACCGGGGTGCGGCCGTCCGCGCGAATCATGCGTGGCACCCGGATCGCGTAGCTCGCGCTGGTCGCAACACACTCGGTACCGACGAGCGACGTTCCGGAGCCGCAGCGCTCTCCAGCGGTCGACACGCACGTCGACCCGGCGAGGGTCGTCCCGGCGCCGCACTCGACCGATCCGCCAGGATCATTGCCTGCGCACGCAGCCAGGCCCAACGCCACCCACCACCACATCCACATCTACCTTGTTGGTATCGGAGAGCCCCGCTGGACTCAAGCCGATTCCACGCTGTGACCGAGGTCGCTAGTTGCTCTCTTCGGGTGCGAGCCGATACCACAGCGAGCGCGGCACGCTGCAGGTCTGGCAGCGCACGTCGACGCGGCGCATGCCGGGCGCGGGAGCTTCGTGGCTCTTCACGCGGAGCTCGCCGCCACACTGCGGGCACGGCGTGGCAGCCGCGCGGATCTCGATCACCGACGTCGTGAGCACGTGGATCGGGTTCGCCGCAGAACCGCCGGGCGCCTTCTTCGCGGCCGCCTCGCGATCGCGAACGGCTTGACGTGCCGGGCTGACGTTCTTGACGTTCTTCTTGAACAGCTTTGACAACATCACTCCGCCTCGGCGAACGAGCCGAGGGTGGTCACGATGCCGCCGAGCGCGGCAACTGCCATGGCCTTACCACCGATCGACGCGTGGAACAGCAGGTCGAGCACGTCGAAGCCCATCTTGTAGAACAGCATGTACGCGAAGCAGCCGAGCGCCGCGACCTTCGCGCCCGACGACAGCTTGCCGGCAAGGCCGAGGACCATCGGGATCGCGAACGCCGCGATCATCAAGTAGACGCCCACGCCATCGAGCACGCGGAGGTCGAACAGCGACACGCCCGGGGCGAGCGGGAGGAAGCAGCCGACGACACCGAGGAGACCGAACATGGCGAATGCGCGCTTCATGCTGGCTCGGACGGAGGAGGTCGCCGAGGGGTCGCACGATCCCGGGAACAATCCTCCAAGTCCGCGCGGCGCCTGGTGAACCGAGGCTGCATCGGGGGTTGGATTTCACCAGTAGCTGTGCCATAACGCGCACCAGTAAGTAGCTAGAAACCCGTCACTGTAGCGTCGCAGCAAGCAACACGAGAATCGCGCTGGTTTGATCGTTCCGTCGAGGCGCCCGAGAGAATGCTCTGGGGCGGTTGGACTGAGGGACCAGGCCACGAGACTCGAGGCCTAGAGCGACGTGACTCTTCAAGGGAGACACGTATGCCGTTCGTTCGTGAAACCGCCATTGTCGGCGGCAAAGAGATCATCGTCGAGACCGGAAAGCTGGCCAAGCAGGCCGGTGGCTCTGTCATCATTCGCTGCGGCGACTCCATGCTGCTCGTCACCGCGACGGGCTCGCAGCAGCCGCGCGACATCGACTTCATGCCGCTGACCTGCGAGTACCAGGAGAAGTTCTACTCGTCGGGCAAGATCCCCGGCAGCTTCTTCCGCCGCGAGGGTCGCACCACCAACGACGAGATCCTGGTGTGCCGCCTGATGGATCGCCCGATCCGCCCGCTGTTCCCCAAGGGCTGGTTCATCGACACGCAGATCATCGCGAACGTGATCTCGTTCGACAAGGAGAACGCCACTGACGTTCTCGCGATGACCGGTGCGTCGTGCGCCGTGCACATCTCCGACCTCGTGTGGGACGGCCCGCTCGCGGGCATCCGCGTCGGCCGCATCGACGGCGAGTTCGTCGCGAACCCGACGTTCGCCGAGCGCGAGAAGTCCGACATGGACATCATCGTCGCCGCGTCGAAGGACGCGATCATGATGGTCGAGGGCGAGATGCACGAGCTGCAGGAGGACACGATCATCGATGCCCTCCTGTTCGCGCATAAGGCCGTGCAGCCGCTCATCGAGCTGCAGGAGCGCCTCCGCGCCGCGAACGGCAAGGAGAAGCGCCCGTTCGTGAAGCCGATCAGCGACGACGAGCTGGCCGCGAAGGTCAAGCAGTTCGCGTGGGACCGCCTCGCGACCGCGATGCAGACGCGCGACAAGAAGGCGCGCCGCACCGCGATCAGCGAGCTGCACCTCGAGCTCCGCGCCGAGCTCGCCGGTGAGGGCAAGCAGTGGGCCGGCAAGAGCAAGGAAGTCGACTCCGCGTACTCGAAGCTCGAGAAGAAGTGGGCCCGCGGCCACACGATCTCGACGCGCACGCGCATCGACGGCCGCAAGCCGAACGAGATCCGCGCGATCAGCGTGGAGACCGGCGTGCTGCCACGCGCCCACGGCTCGGCGGTGTTCACCCGCGGTGAGACGCAGGCGCTGGTCGCCGTCACGCTCGGCACGAAGTACGACGAGAAGAAGCTCGACACGCTCCTCGGCGACCGCAAGAAGACCTTCTACATGGACTACAACTTCCCGCCGTTCTCGACGGGAGAGGTCAAGATGCTCCGCGGCCAGTCGCGCCGCGAGGTCGGTCACGGCTTCCTCGCCGAGCGCTCGGTCGAGGCGATCGTGCCGGAGTACGAGGACTTCCCGTACACGATTCGCGTCGTCTCCGACATTCTCGAGTCCAACGGCTCGTCGTCGATGGCGTCGGTCTGCGGCGGCTCGCTCGCACTCATGGACGCGGGCGTTCCCACGAAGTCGCCGGTCGCGGGTATCGCGATGGGCCTCATGAAGGAAGGCGATGACTACGTCGTCCTGTCCGACATCCTTGGCGACGAGGATCACCTCGGCGACATGGACTTCAAGGTCACGGGTACGCGCCGCGGCGTCTGCGCGCTCCAGATGGACATCAAGGTCGACGGTCTGACCCGCGAGATCCTCGAGAAGGCGCTCGCGCAGGCCAAGGAAGGTCGCCTCCACATCCTCGACAAGATGGATGCGGCGATCAGCGCACCGCGCGACGAGGTCTCGCTCTACGCGCCGCGGATCGTTACTGTTCAGGTGAAGCCTGACAAGGTCCGCGACATCATCGGCCCCGGTGGCAAGACGATCCGCGCGATCCAGGAGCAGACCGGTGCGCAGATCGACATCGCCGACAACGGCGTGGTGTCGATCGCATCGGCCGATGCCAAGGCGATCGAGCAGGCCCAGGCACTCATCTCGGGCCTCACGATGGAGCCCGAGGTCGGCCAGTTCTACAACGGCATCGTCAAGAAGATCGTCGAGATCGGGGCGTTCGTCGAGATCATGCCGGGCACCGACGGTCTCTTGCACATCTCCGAGGTGGCGAAGGAGCGAATCCGCGCTGTCGAGGACGTCCTCAACGAGGGCGACGAGGTCATCGTGAAGTGCATCAAGGTCGACCGCGACGGCAAGATCCGCCTCTCCCGCCGGGAGGCGCTCGACGCCAACCCGGGCCCGGAAGAGGTTCACAACTACATCATCTGACGGTTACGATGCGCGCGTGACTCCGCGCGTGCTCGTGAAGAAGCTGCGGGACGATGCGATCGTCCCGCGCTACATGACATCGCAGGCTGCCGGACTCGATCTGTGCGCCGCGCTCGACGCGCCGATCACGGTCGCGCCGGGTGATCGGGTCGCGGTGTCCACCGGGCTCGCGATCTCGCTGCCGCCGGGCTTCGAGGCGCAGGTGCGGCCGCGCTCCGGTCTCGCGCGCTCGCATGGAATCACGCTCGTGAACTCGCCTGGTACGGTTGATTCTGATTACAGGGGCGAAATTTCGGTGCTCCTCATCAATCACGGCCGCGAGCCGTTCACGATCGAGTCCGGTCATCGGATCGCCCAGATGGTGATCGCGCCGGTCGTGCAGGCAGAGCTTGCTGTCGTCGACGAGCTCGACGCTACCGAACGCGGCGCGGGCGGGTTTGGGTCCACGGGGCGATGAGCGGAGGCGATGACGACGAGGCCACGTCGTCGCGCGGTAAACCGCCGCGCGCGCCGATCGTGCCCGACAGGCCGACGATTCCTCAGCTCGGGCGCGTGAAGACGCGGCGCGGTGTCGACGTGGCGAAGGCGAGGGCAGGCGAAGACGATCCGCTGGACGACGGACCGACGACCTTCGACCCGGGCCTCCCGGCGGGCATGCGCGAGCCTGCGCCACCGAGCGAGGAGCAGCGCGCGACAGAGCCGCGCTCCGCGACGAGCCCGATCCACGACGAGGACGAGCCGACCGGCGGGAAGGCGCCGCGCACGACGGTGATCGGCAAGCGGCCGAACCAGCGCCCGGGCGCGACGACCGCGGCGCCGGCAAAGGTGGTCGATCCGCGTGAGGCACCGACGGCGCAGCTCCCGCGGCCGCCGACCGGTAAGACGCCGCACGTGAAGGCGTACGATCCACGGGAAGCACCGACCGCGCAGCATCAGCGCCCGGCCACCGTGCAGCCTCCGATGCGGCTCGATGACTCGGCGCGCACGAATCGGTGGGATACGCCGGACCTCCAGGAGGGGCCGGGACATCGCGACAGCGGGCCGCCGACGAACCCGCTCAATCCGCAGATGCGCGCGCCGACGAATGCGCTCCCGCCGCGTCCCACGCAGCTTCCGCTCGCACCGGGCCCGCGCAGCGCGCCGATCCACGCGGTCTCGATGAAGACCGCGCACGAGGTCGACGAGGACAAGGCAGCGCGGCCGCTCCCGGAAGTTCGCATCCGCGCGATGTCGGAGCTGAATCAGACACCGGCGCGCGGCATGGGTTATCTCGCCCCGCCGCATGATCCCGGTGAAGAGCGCTCCCGGCGTCGTCGCGACCTCATCATCTGGGGATCGGTGGCCGTCATCGTCGCGGCAGTCGTGACGCTGCTGGTGTGGTTCGTGGCGCGCTGACCTGGTAAAAGGAGCGCGGACGGCCAGACGATGATCCCTCGATACAGTCGCCCCGAGCTCGCTGCGCTGTGGGAGGACAAGTATCGGTTCGAGCTGTGGCTCGAGATCGAGCTCGCTGCGTGCACCGCCATGGAGCGCGCCGGTACGGTGCCTGCGGGTACGGCCGCGAAGGTCAAGACCGCCGCCGCGGGCAAGCTCGATCCGCAGCGGATCCTCGCGATCGAGGCGACGACGCGCCACGACGTGATCGCATTCCTGACGCACGTCGAGGAGCTCGCGGGTGAGCCAGCGCGCTGGCTCCACCTCGGCATGACCTCGAGCGACGTGCTCGATTCGTGCCTGGCGATCCAGACCTCCCGCGCGCTGACGGAGATCCTCGCGCGGATCGACGTGTTGAAGGCGGCGTTGAAGAAGCGCGCGCTCGAGCACGCGAAGACGCCGATGATCGGCCGCTCGCACGGCATCCACGCGGAGCCGGTGACGGCAGGACTCACGTTCGCGCGCTGGCACGCGGAGGTCACGCGCGCGGCCGAGCGGATCAGCCGGGCCGCGGAGGCGATCCGCGTCGGCAAGATCGCCGGCGCGGTCGGCGTGTACGGCAACCTCGATCCGGCGATCGAAGCGGAGGCGCTGGGAGTGCTGGGTCTGCGCGCGGAGACGGTGGCCACGCAGATCGTCGGCCGCGATCGCCACGCCGAGGTGTTCAACGCGCTCGCGTTGCTCGGCACCGCGATCGAGCAGATCGCGCTCGGCGTGAGGCACTGGCAGCGCACCGAGGTCGGCGAGGCGGAGGAAGGGTTCGGCAAGGGGCAAAAGGGAAGCTCCGCGATGCCGCACAAGAAGAACCCGATCCTCAGCGAGAACATCACGGGCCTCGCGCGCCTGCTGCGCTCGTATGCGGGCGCCGGGCTCGAGGACGTCGCGCTGTGGCACGAGCGAGACATCTCGCACTCGAGCGTCGAGCGCGTCGCGATGCCCGACGCGACGATCCTCGCGGACTTCATGACCGCGCGCGCGACGACGCTGGTCGACGGACTCGTCCTTCATCCGAGCCGGATGCAAGCGAACCTCGACCGCACGGGTGGTCTGTACTTCTCCGAGGCCGTGCTG
>JACCRC010000557.1 GCA_013813765.1 Deltaproteobacteria bacterium
GGGGCGAGGACGGCTGCATCCAGGGCATGCTCGAGACGCTCGGCATCCCGTACACGGGATCGGACGTCCTCTCGTCCGCGCTCGCGATGCACAAGGCCAGGGCCAAGGAGCTGTTCCGGCTCCACAACCTGCCGACGCCCGCATACTACTCGATGACCTCGGCCGACGCCGTCGACCTGGAAGGCGTGCACGGTGACTTCGGGTTCCCGTGCGTCGTGAAGCCGGTCTGCGAGGGCAGCTCCGTCGGCGTCACGATCTGTGCGTCGCTCGACGAGCTCGCACCCGCGGTCGAGAAGGCGCTCTGCTTCGACGACGAGATCCTCGTCGAGCGCTTCATCACCGGCAGGGAGCTCTCGGTCGCGATCGTCGATGGCCGCGCGATCGGCGCGGTCGAGATCGCTCCGCGCGCCGGGTTCTACGACTACGCGAACAAGTACACGAAGGGTGCGACCGAGTACTTCGTGCCGCCGCGCCTCTCCCCGGAGCGGTACCGCGGCGTCCTCGGCCAGGCGTTGCGCGCTCACACCGCGCTCGGTTGCCGCGGCGCGACGCGCGTCGACATGATGGTGTCGGACTCGGGTAACGAGTTCATCCTCGAGGTCAACACGGTTCCCGGTCTGACCCCGACGAGCCTGTTGCCGAAGATCGCGGAGGTCGCCGGCATCTCGTTCCCGGAGCTGTGCGAGATGATGCTCGCCGGCGCAACGCTCGCGACCCGTCGCGGACGCGGAGAGCGGCGCATCCTGCAGCGCCCGTACGTCGGCGATGATCGCCGCGACGAGATCCAGGCCGCCGCCGAGCACCACTGAATGAAGAAGACGTTGATCGCGACGGCCGTTCTCGCGATCGGCGCTCCGATCGGGGCCGCCACCTACGTTCACGCGCGCACCGCCGAGCTGGCCGACCACCTCGGCGACGCCGGAGGAGTGCCTGCGCGCATCGGCCACATCGATGCGGATCTCACGGGCGCGATCCGGCTGACAGACGTCGCGCTCGGAGATCTGGTGTCCGCCGACGCGCTCGAGGCCTCGGTCTCGCTCGAGTCACTGCTGGCCGGTGATCTTCACGCCGACGAGATCCGGGTCTCGCAGCCGCGCGTGAACGTCGAGGTCTCCGCCGATGGTGACAGCGACCTCGCCCGCCTCGCGCGCCGCATGCTGGGGCGCGGCACCACCGGCGCGCGGAGTCAGAGCACGCGCCTTCGTCGCATCGTCGTCAGCTCGGGCTCGCTGACCGCGCGGATCGCGGGCGTCGGCGAGCTGTCTGCGGATGGTGTCGAGCTGGTTCCCGATTCCGGCGGCGTCCGCGTGATCACCGGCGCCGTCAAGGTTCACGGCGCCAGCGGGCCGATCGACGTCACCCTCGCCTTCTCGCGCAGCGCCGCCGAGCTGGCGATGCCGCAGATGAAGTTCCAGCGCGTGCTCGCGGTCGGCGGCAGCGGCACGGTGATCGCGGGCGGACGCGCGCTCGACCTCCGCGAGGTCGCCGCCGGCCGTCTCGCCGCGAAGGGTTCACTCGAGATCCACGCCGCGATCGACGACGGCGGTATCGCTCGTCCGATCGCGATGGAGGTCTCGCCGAAGGACGCGAGTGTCACGTTGCGCGGCGATCGGATCCCGCTGCGCGCACTCGCGGCGGTCGCGCCGCGGGGTATCGATCTGGAGCGAGCGCGCGCGACCGGCACGGTCCACATCGCGCGCAAGGGCCGAACCCTGGAGCTCGCCGCGGATGGCTCGTTCGACGGCCTGGTCGTCGAGCACAAGTCGCTCTCCGGGGAGCCCGTGCCACTCGGCGCGTCGGTTCAGGCGAAGATCGCCCTGTCACCCGACGCGATCACCGTGGCCGAGCTCGGCGTGAAGGTCGGCGCGCTCGACACGAAGCTCTCCGGCTGGCTGCGTCGCGGCTCGCCGCTGTCGGGCCAGTTCGAGGTCTCGGTCGCGCCGGCACCGTGCGCCGACCTCCTCGCCTCGCTCCCACCCCAGGTCCGCGGGCCACTCGACGGCATGGTCCTCACCGGCACGCTCGGCGGCACCAGCAAGCTCACGATCGATCTCGCCGCGCCGGTGGGTGACGGCACGGTCCTCACCACCGCGCTCCACGGCGACTGCCAGACCGTCTCCGAGCCTCCCGCCGCCGACGTCGGAACGCTGACGCGCGCGACGCATCATCAGTACGCGGATGGATCCCAGGGCAAGGTCGGTCCCGGTGCCGAGGGTTGGTACAACTGGGATCGCATCCCACCGCGCCTGCGCAACGCGTTCGTATCGGCGGAGGACGGCCGGTTCTTCGAGCACAACGGCTTCGACCTCCACCAGATCGCGCGCTCCCTCGAGATCGATCTGCGGGAGCGCCGCCTCGCACGCGGCGGCTCGACGATCAGCCAGCAGCTCGTGAAGAACTCGTTTCTCAGCTACCGCCGCACGTTCGACCGCAAGGTCCAGGAGGCGATCCTGACCTGGCGCCTCGAGGCCAAGCTCGACAAGAAGCAGATCCTCACCCGCTACCTGAACGTCATCGAGCTCGGCCCGCATGTGTTCGGCGTCGGCGCGGCTGCGAACTACTGGTTCGATCGATCGCCGCGCGAGCTCTCGGTGCGGCAGTCCGCGTTCCTCGCGGCCATCACGTCGGAGCCCAACTCGATGAGCCGCCGCGTGCGTCGTGCCGGCGGCCTCGATCCCGACTCGAACCAGCGTGTGAACACGATCCTGCGGGCGATGTATCGCGACGGAGTGATCAGCACCGAGGACTTCGAGCAGGCGAAGACCGCGCCGATGTACTTCACACCGTCCGCGATCAAGTCCGACCGCTAGGAGTCTGCAGGGCGTAGGCCTGCGCGCGCCCGTCATGACGGGCGGCGCAGGCCCGGCGCCCGCGCTAGCTCTACACGCCGAGGAACAGGCGATTGCCGAAGTTCCGCTCGAGCTCGGCCTGGAAGATCTTCTGCGCAGCGGCGTCGATGTCGTACGCGACGCGCTTGAACTCGAACGTGCGCTCGACGGTGTCGTACACGGTGTAGCTCGCGCGGTTGTCGTAATCGCGCGGCTGACCGACCGAGCCGACCGAGATGATGTAGCGGTGCTCGGGCCGGATCACGAACTTCGTGGCGACGACCTCGAACACTTCCTCGCGCGTCAGCGCGAACGACTTGCAGAGGTGCGAGTGGCCGATGAACGTGACCGCGCCGAGGTCCTCCCAGATGTCGAGGCAGCGCGTGGCCTGCTCGACGGAGAAGATGTACTCGAACTCTTCGAGGTTGATCGGCGAGCCGTGGCAGAACGTGATGTCGCCTTCGCGGACCTCGTACGGGAGGTTCTTCAGCCAGCTCATGTTCTCGGCGCTGAGCTGACGGGCGTGCAGGTCGAGCGCCTGGCGCGCGGCGTCGTAGTAGTACGAGTAATCCATGCGGCCGGCGACGGCGGCGTCGTGGTTGCCGAGGATGGTGAACGAGGCGAGCTTGCGGATGATGTCGCAGCATTCGTTCGGCGATGCGCCGTAGCCGACGACGTCCCCGATACAAACGTACTTATCGATGCGCTCGGACTTGAACGCCTCGACCACCGAGCTCAGCGCCTCGATGTTCGCGTGCACGTCCGAGAAGATGCCGATCCTCATTACGACTACGCGAGCTTACATGATCTGCCGCGCTCGTGGGCGCCTAGGTCGAGATCAGGTCCGCTTCGTCGAGCTCGGCTTCGTCGTCCTCGCCCGTATCCTCGACGAGGTCGGACTCGTCGAGCAGCTCCATCGGGCTCGACGCGTCGAGGTCCTCGAGTGCGGCAGCACCGGCCTCGGGGAGGCCCTGCTCCAGCGCCTCGAAGAACCGGCGCGAGAACGCGCGGTTCACGGTCACGTCCTTGCCCGCCTGCGAGCCATTCGCATTCGGCCTCACGCTCGTCTGATCTCGGGCTGCCGAGGCGTGCAGCTCCAGCGCGTGCTTCGCCACGGGTGCGACCACGCTGGCGCCGCCCGCCATGGTCTCGACGGCTGCCTTTCCACCGCGTACTGCGATGTGTGCCATCGCCCACGCGACGCGCTCGGCATGCTGGGGGGTAGCCGGCTGCCCCGTCCGGCTGCCGATGCGGCTGAAGTTGCTCGCGAGGGGGATCAGGGCCGTCGGGCCGACCTGCCCGATCGCACGTGCGACCTCGCGCCAGATCTCGGTGGGCTCGTCGAGCAGGAGCTCGATCACCGCCTGTGTGCCTTCCTCGGTGCGAAGCAGTGCGAGCGCGAGCGCGCACCCGTGGCGGAGGAAGCCCTTGCTGCTGGCGAGACCGGCGGTGAGCGGCTTCGCGGCCGCATCGCCGAACTTCACGCTCATGCCGAGCACGCGCACGGCCTCCGCGCGGCTCATCTTCGAGACCGATGCGATCACCGGGACGGCAGCGCGTGCCTCGCCCCGCTCGCACAGCGCGATCGCCGCAGCGACGCGCTTCTCGCGATCATCGAGCTCGGCGATCAGCTCCTCGCTCGGCCTCGGCTTCACGGTGCCCTTCGGCGGGGTGCCGCCGATCGCGCCGGAGATCGAGCTGACCTCCTCGCTCGTGAACGTGTTGCCCTTCGCGCCGCCGGACCGACCGTCGACCGAGAGCTCCACGCCGAGCGCACGCGCTTCTTCGGAGAGCGCCTTGAAGTTGTCCTCGGCCGCCTCCTCGTCGATGTCGAACGCCGATGCGTGGCGCTTCAGCTTGTCGAAGCCCTGGTCGAGCCGCACCACGAGATCGCGGCGCGAGCGCGCGAGGCCCTCGCTGACGGCGACCTGCGCGAGCTCCGGACCCATCCATAGGCCCCACGCGACGGCGCTCTCGAGCACGTGGCGGCGCAGCTCGCGCCACCGCGGCAGCGGGAACCCGCGCGTGCACACCAGGTAATCCTCGCGCGACGGACGCGCGAACCGTCGTGCCATCGAGATCGCGCGGCGGAGGTTCTGTGCGGTCTGCAGTTGCGCGAGCTTGTCGTCGCGGAACTCGTTCGCGTCGGCGTGCTCGATCCCGAGCAGATCGAAGCCGGCGCCCAGCACGAGGTCGCGCGCGGTCTCGAACGACGGCACGCCCTCGCCCGACGACGTCAGCGCGCGGATGTGATCGTCGGCCGCGCGCAGGATGTAGCCGACGTTGTCGGCGAGCGGCGCGGTGAGGCGAACGCGGCGGATCGGCCGGCCGCGCACGATGATGTCGACGGTGAGCTCGAACCGGCGCGCGAGCGCGGTCAGCACGGCGCGGTGCTGATCGACGGCGATGTCGAGCGGGATGACGGCGATCTGCGTGGTGCTGGTGACGCGCAGCGCGGCCGGCGGCCCGATGATCAGCGTGATCATCGGATACGCCTTCGTGCGGTGCAGCAGCACGCGGAGATCGAGCTGGCCACCGAGCCCGCGCGCGAGCTGCTCGCCCGCGACCAGCGCGAGGCGCACGCCGATGTGAGGGTCCGCGTACACGCTCGACGAATCGCGCGCGGCGGCCTTCTCGAGCCAGCTATCCGTCACGACGTCGAGGGGAACTTCCTTGGTGTCCGTGGTCAGCGGATCGGAGCCCTGTGGGACGATCGAAGAGCCCGTCGTCTCCTCGTCGAACTCGATGTTGATCGCGCCGGGCACCTGCGCGTGTCCGTTCACGGCAGCCGCATTACCTGCCGGCGGCGGCGGGTGCAGCGGCGTGATCTCCCCGACGCCGGTGGTGACGCGCTCGAAGCTGTCGGTGTCGATCATCGGGCGCGGCAGCGGGGTCAGGTCGAGCACGTCCTTGATCGGCTCGGCGCTCATCGCGGCGATGCTCTGCAGGCTGGTCTCGATCTCGTCGAGCTCGGCCAGCGGATCGGGCAGCGGCACGGGCTTGGTCTGGACGACGGAGTCGTCGCGCCCCG
>JACCRC010000558.1 GCA_013813765.1 Deltaproteobacteria bacterium
GTGCTCCCCGACCCGATGCCGACCGGCCCGCTGCGCAAGACGACGCTGCGCTACGCGATCAAGCTCATCCATCCGCTGCTCCTCGCGTGCCGCGCCGACGAGCGCACGCGCGGTCGGCTCGCCGTGCAGATGCGCCTCGCGGGCGAGGCGTCGGGCACGGTCGTCGAGTCCGTCGAGATCACCGGCGATCCGCCGCTCTCCGACGACGCCGAGCTCGTCGAATGCGTGCGCACCACACTCGAGTCACTCGAGCTGCCGCCGATGGACGACTCCGCGCCGTGGGACGTGTACTACCCGTTCCGCTTCTAGAGCCCATCGACGGTACTCGCGCCGCCGCTGCTGCGGGTTCTTTGCGGGTGCCTAGATCGACTCGAGCCGATCGTTGCGCACGCCGTTCGTCGGATCCCAGTGGATCGTGAGCCCGATCGAGCCGGTCAGCGTGAGTGGCTCGGCGTACGACAGGCGCGACAGCTGCTCGAAGTCCGAAGGATCGATCGCCGTCTGATCGGGCTGCGGGAACGTGCGCTTCGTGATCGAGAACGAGACGGAGAGATCGATGTGCTTGCCGATCTGCACCTTCGCGAACGGCGACGCCGTGAACACGAACCGCCGGCTCGGGTGATTCAGCTGCGTGTCGCTCTCGAGCTTCAGCCCGAACGAGATCCGATCGTGGCGAACACTCCCGATCGCATCGATGCCGTGACTCGGGTACTGCGCGAACCGCTCGCCGAGGACGTTGCGGATGTTGTAGCGCTCGACGATCCAGCCCACGTGATAGAAGACGCCGAGCCGATTCCCGCGCGGATCGTCGGCGGCGAACTTGTCCCACTCGATCGCGACGCGGTTGCGCGAGTTGTACTTGTACTGCGCCTTCGGATCCTCGAAGAAGGTGTAGCTGCCCACACCGATCGACCACATGTCGCACCACGAGTAGACGGCTTCGGCGCCGAACCGGTAGTTCCACCGCTCGCTGTCGAGCGAGACCTTCGTGCCGTCGTCGAGCGTCAGCGGCGGCTGGCGATTCAGCCCGCCATGCAGCGACTGCAATGTGAACGCGCGGAAGTTGCGCGTCAGGTAGCGACCGACGAGGTGCAGGTGCATCCCGGCACTGCGGTACTGCTCCGTGTAGTTGCCGTTCGCCGCGATGCCGAGCTCGAGACCCCACGGCGATCCGGCGGGCTTGTCGCCGGTGAGGCCCGCCGGCGCCGAGAGCACCACATCGACAGCGCCCGGATGCCGCGCCGCCACGAACAGCGCGATGCCTCGCCTGAATGCCGGTGCGATCGCAGCTCGCTGCTCGTCGTCGGAGGCACGCGTATCGATCTCGAGATCGAGCTCCACGGGCGCCGGCGATCGATCCATCTGGCCGACGAAGCGCAGGTGCAGCCGATCGATCAGCGCGACCTCGGTGGCCGTCGCGTAGACCACGACGTCCGCGCCGGCGCGCGGCGAGCCGAGCAGCACCGGGTGCTCGTCGACGATGCCGCGGAGGAACGCCGGGCATGCCTTCGTTCGACCCGGCTGCTGGCACTCGATCGCGACGCGGACCGGCGAAGCGGCGGCGACGCCGGATGCCACGCACAGGAAGAACAACACGCGAAGCACGGCGCGAGAGTACGATCGGGTCAGAACCAGTAGTACTCACTGCTACTCGCAAATTGGTCCGAACCATCCATCCACTCCTGTGTCACGAGTCGCTACTCGCCGACAGCGACGTGACGTACGACACCCGCGCGAAGGTCGATCCGTACTCGTTCGTTCCGACGTGGCTCCACCCGCGCTGATTGGCGAGCCTCACGCCACGCGCGTTGCCTGGACTTCTGCTTCGGCGGCGTGCTTGCGCGGCAAACGCATCGAGAACGTCGTGCCTTGCTTGTCCGAATGGACATCGATCGTTCCCTTGTGGGAATTCATGATCGCCTGAACGATATAGAGCCCGAGGCCCACGCTGGCCATGCTCCCCTTCGCAACGTTGGCATCGAGCTGGCGGAACGGGTTGAAGATGTCCTGGAGGCTAGCCTTCGGGATCACCGTGCCTTGGTTGTGCACGGTCAGCACCACGTCCTCGCGCTCGCCGCGTAGCGTGACCGTGATCGGCCGGTTCGGCGCACCGTGCTGGACCGCGTTGCCAAGGAGATTCGACAGCGCCTGCGCGATGCGAGGACCGTCCCAGACCCCGTGCAGGTCGCCCGTGGCGACGAGCTTCACCTCGCAGCTCGGATGAAACGAGGCAATCTCGTCCAAGGTCTGTCGGCAGGTCGCCTCGAGGTCACAGTTCGTCGGATCGATCGGGATGCCAGCACCGAGCCGTGAGCGCGTGAAGTCCAGAAGGTCGCCGATCAGGCGATCCATGCGCGAGCCCGCGCTCAGGATTCGTGCCGCGGTGCTCGAGTGGTGCCAGTCGGGCCCCTCCTTGGTCATCATCACGGTCGCCGACATCATGATCGCGCCGAGCGGATTGCGAAGGTCGTGACCCAGGACGCCGAGGAACAGGTCCTTCACGCGGTCGACATCGTGGGTGTAGCGGGTGATCGATTCGACGAGCAGCTGATCGATGGCCTCGTTGAAGCGAGTAACCTCCTCGATGTTCGTACGATCGAACTCGCTCTGTGCTTCGGACCAGAGGCGCAACACGCTGGCGCGTAAGGCCCGGAACTCCGACACCATCTGCTCGGGCGTGTACCCGGAGGTGGCGCGGTCGGTCCCGTGGGCGTTTGCCGCGGTCATGGTGTGAACCGACGAGTCCCCGTTACCGATCGACTTCTGCTTCTGCTCGCCCTTGGTCTGCGGCGTGTCCAGGTCGAGCACGATCACGTCGAGCATCGCGGCGACGTGGTCGCGACGGGCCTCGAGGTCCATCTGGTTGGCCGCAGGTGTGCAGCTTGCCGCGAACACCTCCCACTCGGAGATGATCCGGTCCTTCGCTTGGGTGATGAATTCGGACAAGCTCATCTCCCTAAGTGTGATTCACGGACCCGACCGGAGGCACGTACAATCGAGTGCGTATCCCGCGGTAGTGCGCCGGCGTCTCGCGACACGCGTCAGCTAGCGACCGCGGCAGGTCTGGCCGGTATGCGCGCGATCGCCGACGAGCTCGTAGCCACCATCGACCGCGACGATCTCACCCCGGAACGTCTCGATCGCTCGCCCTCGCTGCATCACCGTGCATGCGGTGACGAACGCCTCGCATGAACCGGCGGCGAGCGGGCACAACAACGTCACGCGCTCGGTGAACATGCCGGTGTTGGCGAGCTGCACGTGATGACCGAGCTCGATCCGCTTTGCAGGCAGATCGCGCATCCTCGTCGCGGTGACGCGGACGAGCTCGTAGTTGGCATCGCCCGGGTGGTAGACCATCAGCCAGCGCTGCCCGAGACGCGCGTACACGTAATGCCGGGAGCTCTTCGTCGCCACCTGGAGCACATCGGGAGACAGCGTGGAGACGGTCGCGCCCTTCTCGTGAGTGTCGATGCAGGTCAGCAGCTGCTCCTTCGACGGAACCTCGCGGCAGTTGCGGTCGAGCGGCGGCGGCGGGCGGCGCGGAGATCTCGCCTCGGCGGAGGCCATCGAGACCAGCGCGACGACCAGCCACGGCGCTTTCATGACGTCTACCAACGCACCGCGGCGGCGTTCGGCCTACGAGCTTTCGGAGGTGCGCCGGTATGTCGCCAAACGTCATCGTGAGATGTCGTCGCTCGCTGACAAGCTCCGCACGTGGCGAGGCGCGCGTAACGGGCGTGGGAGCACGGTTCATGGTGCGAGCGCACGCAGGAGCAGGCACCTGCGGCCGGCACACATCGTGATCTACAGGGGGGACCATGAAGGCAAACATTCTCTGGACCACGATCTTCGCAGGCTCCCTCCTGTTCTCGGCCTGCAAGAAGAAGGAAGGCGATACCGAGGCTGCGCGCGAGGAGGTCAAGAAGACCCAGGAGCAGCTCCGCGACGAGAAGAAGGACGTCGTCGAGGAGAAGAAGGACGTCGCCGAGGTCAAGACGGACCTCGCCCAGGCGCGTGCCGACTTTTCGAAGGCTGTGAACGAGCGCGTCGCGCAGCTCGATGCCAAGATCGACGAGCTCGAGAAGAAGGGCGACGCGAAGTCGAAGGAGATGGCGGCCTCGTTCCGCACGCGCCGCGACGAGGCGAAGGCCAAGCTCTCGCAGCTCGGCGATCGCACCGAGTCGAACTGGGACGCGTTCAAGGCCGACGTCTCGACGAGCTGGGACAAGCTCGAGGCGGACGTCAAGGACGCGCTGGACTGATCAGATCGGCGAACACGAAGCCGTCGCGCTCGACAACTTCGCCGACCAACACATCGATCGGCTCCGCGAACATCGGGCCGTCCGTGACGAACGTATGAAACTCGCCGCGCTCTCCACACGGATCGACCGTGGCCGGGAGCTCGGCGAGTAGCGTTTTGTCGAACACGCGGCCGGCGAACCTCCGGTCGAGCACGCGCGGATCCACGCAGGTCAGGCGCGCCGACAGTCCGCTCGCGATCGCTTCACGCCGCGGCTACAGCGGGAACCAGATCGGTCGCAGCGACCTTGCCCCACCACCGCGTGGGTCCGGCGCGCCGCTCGACTTCCTTGCGGAGCTCCGGCGACAGGCCGAGCGCGAACGCGACCTCGGCGACGAGGAACAGCGGACCGTCGAGCAGGCCGGTGATGTCGTCCATGAACGCGGGCTTCTTGCCCTCGAAGTAGTGGCCGAGGAACTGGAGCGCCCAGCCCCCCACGAACAGGCCAGCCGCCGTACCCGCCCACATCGGCAACGGGAGCGCGGCGATCGCCGTGCCCATGCCGCAGGACAGGCCGAGGATCGTTCCCATCGCAGCGCCGTAGGACGGATCGAGCGCGCGATAGTACTTGGGTGCAGATCTTCTCCACCGGGCCTGATGCCAGGAATTCAAGCAACTTGATCGCGAGTGATCTTTCCGGATCGATTGCTGGTGTGTAGCGTGGCCCGATCATGACAGTCAGCGCCGCTCGTT
>JACCRC010000008.1 GCA_013813765.1 Deltaproteobacteria bacterium
GCGTCACGCCGCGGCCTTCGGTCCACCAGTCGATCCGACCCTGGACCCAGCGCCGCGCGAGCGCGACGGGGTAGGGCGACGGGACCTGGATCAGAAATTTCGCGACACGTCGGTCACCCGCACCGTCGGCAACAGCGCCTGCATCGTCGAGTCGCAGCTGGCGCAACGCGAGCCGCTCGGTGATGAGCGTCGGTGCGCCCGCTCTTACTGCGGGGGCCGCGTCCCGTTGTATTCCTGAAACGTCAGACATCCGTGGACCGTCGTGCAATCGGAGTTGCCGTTGTCGGCGGCACGATATTCGATCCGCCCGCGCAACACATCTCCGTCGAGCGTACCGCTGATCTTGCTGTTGTAGGTATACGTGCAGTTACCGCTCGTGTTCGAGCGCGTCCCGATCGACTCGACGCTCATGTCGTCGCCGTCGACGGTTCCGCTGAACACGTTGCCCCCGCCTCCGAGCAGCCCCTCGAGGTAGATCCGCGCGATGCCCTCGATCGTGACGGTCAGCTTGCTGCCGTCCTGTGTGGCGACCATCGAGATGCCGCTCGCGGTGCTCCCGACGGTCCAGTTGGCGAAGTTGCAGCCGTTCTCGCCATTGGTGAGCGCGATGGTGTAGTTGCCGGCGACATCGGCGTCTGCGCCGCTGCACGCCGCGTGGCCGAGCGCGGCAACGGCCAGGATCCAGCCCTTCATGGCCCCAGGATAGCCTATGGTCCGGCGCCTCTTCCAAAAGATGCCCCGGGTGCCACGACATGCCTACACTCTCGCGGCTGCCGCGCTGGTGGCGTGCGCCGCCGTGCAGGACGTCCAGACCCATCGCCTCGACAACGGGCTCACGCTTCACATCGCCGCCGGGCACCCGGCGCCGGTCGTGGCGGTGCAGGCCTGGGTCGGGGTTGGCTCGGCCGACGAGTCGCCGCCGATGGCGGGAGTCGCCCACGTGGTGGAGCACATGCTGTTCAAGGGCAGCTCGGGGTACGGGCTCGGCGAGCTGACCCGGGCGATCGAGCGAGGCGGTGGCGAGATCAACGCGTGGACCGCGTTCGACCACACCGTCTATCACGCGGTGCTCGGTCGCGATCATACCGAGGGTGCGATCGACGCGATCGGCGACGCGCTGCTCGCACCACGCGTCGATCCCGACGAGCTTCGCCGCGAGCGCGAGATCATCCTCGAGGAGATCCGTCAGGGCGCCGATGACCCGGCGCGCTCGGTCGCGCAGAGCCTGTTCGCGACGGCGTTCGTCGCCCACCCGTACCGCCGCCCCGTGATCGGCACCGCGGACAGCGTGCGTCGCCTCGGCGAGCGGCAGTTGCTGGAGTTCTTCCGCAGCTTCTATGTCGCCGACAACCTGACGCTCGTCGTCGCGGGCGATGTCGATCCGTCGCGGGTGAAGAAGGCCGTCGAGCGCCGGTTCCGCTCGATGCCCTCGGGACGGCCGCAGCGCTGCGTCGCCGCGGAGCCAGTGCAGAGTGCACCGCGCGCGAGCTGCACCCTGCGCGATGTCAGCGAAGCGTACCTGTCCGTCGGCTTCCACGTGCCCGCGGCTCGCCATCCGGATCTCGCGGCGCTCGACGTCGCCGCGATCCTCCTCGGTCAGAACGAGTCTGCGCGGCTCCCGCGCATGCTGCGCGACCGCGATCAGCTCGCGACGAGCGCCTACGCGAACGTCCACGCACTGCGCGACCCCGGGCTGCTCGTACTGTCCGCGACCTCGAAGGGTGGCGACGCTCACGCCGTCGTCGGTGGCCTCGTCGATCGCAGCCTCGAGCTCACCGAGGAGCTGTCCACCGAGGAGCTCGACAAGGCACGCATCGCCGCGGAGACCGGCTTCGTGCGCCAGCTCGAGACCGCGCAGGGCCGCGCCCGCTCGATCGGCTGGCACGCGACGGTCGCCGGCGACCCGCAGTTCGGTCACGTCTACCTCGATCGGATCCGTGCGGTGCGCCGTCACGACGTGGCGAGCGTGATGCGCCGCTACCTGCGCCCCGAGAACGCGAGCGTCGCCGCGATCCTTCCGAAGCGCACGAGCGCGAGCGCGACGAAGCGGTTCGCTCGCCAGGCGGAGCAGCGGGTGCGCCGCTCGCTCGCGAAGGCACCCGTGGTCGCCGCGCCCGTCGAGAAGCGCGTCGCGCTGCCAAACGGAATGGTGGTGCTCGTGCGCCGTGATGCGTCGGTACCGGTCGTCGCGATGCGCGCGGTCTGGAAGGGCGGGCAGCGCGTCGAGGATGCAAGGACCGCCGGCGCATCGACGCTGCTCGCGCGCATGCTGACGCGCGGCTGCGGCAAGCTCGATGCGAGCGCTGTCGCCGATCGCATCGATCGCCTCGGCGGCTCGCTCGGCGGGGTGACCGGCCGCAACAGCTTCGGCGTCTCCGCCGAGTGGCTCGCGCGCACGTGGAAGCCCGGGCTCGACCTCGTCGCGGATTGCATCCTCGATCCTCGGTTCCCGCAGGCGGAGCTCGCGCGCGAGCGGCGGCTCCTCCTCGACGATCAGACCGCACAGGCCGACAGCCCCACGCAGGTCGCGTTCCGCGTGTTCAGCGAGGCGCTCTACGGTGATCATCCGTACGCGCGTGACTCGCTCGGTACACCGGACGCAGTCGCGGATCTCTCTCGCTCGGCACTCGCTTCGTTCTACGCGGATCGCTATCCGGTCTCCGGCCTCACGCTCGCGATCGTCGGCGATGTCGAGATCGACGAGGTGATCGCCGCGGTGCAGGCGCGGTTCGGCGCGCTGCCGAAAGCGAAGGCGATCGCGCCCGCGGTGAAGACGCTCGTCATCGACGGGCGCACCGCCACCGAGCGCGAGGTCTATCGCTACCTCGACCGCCAGCAGGCACACCTCGTCATCGGCTTCCCGGGCGCCACCGTCGACGCGAAGGATCGCTTCGCGCTCGAGCTGCTGGTCGCGATCCTCGGCGGACAGAGCGGCCGTCTGTTCGGCGAGCTCCGCGAGAAGCAGGCCCTCGTCTATCGCGTCTCCGCCCACTCGATCGAAGGCATCGATCCCGGCTTCGTCGCCGTGTACCTGTCGTGCTCGCCTGACAAGCTCCCCACCGCGATCGCCGGCGTGCGCTCCGAGCTCGAGCGCGTTCGCACCGGTGGCGTCAGCCCCGACGAGGTCGAGCGCGCGCGCAGCTATTTGATCGGCAGCCACCAGATCGCGATGCAGCGCCGCGCTGCGGTCGCGAACGCGATGGCCTATCACGAGGCCTACGGGCTCTGCTGGCAGAGCTGGGCGGGCTACGACGACGCGATCCGCGCCGTCACTCCAGGCGACATCGCCGCCGCTGCACAGACCTACCTGCGCGCCGATCGCGCGATCACGGCGACGGTTCAGCCTCCGTCGGCGAGCCCCGCAGCGATCAAGCGCTCGAAGCTCCCCGTACCGCCGAAGAAGTCTCCCGCGAAGAAGCCCGCCCGCAAGGTGCGCGCTCCCCGCGGCAACGTATGAGCAAGACCAGGCGAGTGGATCGCGCGCCGTCGATCGCCGGGCACGGCGACCTCGCCGCGAGCTTCGTGCTGATCTTCCCGCTGCTCCTCGCCTACGAGATCGGCGTCCTGTTCGCCGGGCACGTGAACGGTGCGGACGTGGTGACCCGCGCGCTCTACGACGCCGTTGGCGGGCGCGCGGTCTACCTCCTCGTCCACGTGCTGTTCGCCGTCGGCTTCCTCGTCTGGGTCCGCCGCGACGGACGCTGGCGTACGCTGTCGCTCGACGTCGCCGCGCCGGTGATCCTCGAGGCCGCGATCTACGCGCTCACGCTCGGCGCGCTCGGGTCGCTGATCGTCGAGAAGCTGCTCGGTCTCGGCCTGACGGGCGGCTCCCTCGTCTCGGCGCTCGGTGCCGGCGTCCACGAGGAGCTCGTGTTCCGGCTCGGCGTGATGGGCGGGCTCGTCGCGCTGCTCGCGCGCAGCTCGCTGGATCGCCGGGTCGCGATCGCGATCGCTCTCGTCGTCTCGACCGTGCTGTTCGCCGCTGCGCACCACATTGGCACGTATGGCGAGCCATTCACGCTGCACGCATTCGCGTACCGCTGCGTGGCCGGTGCAGCGTTTGGCCTCGTGTTCTGGTTCCGCTCGCTCGCGCACGCGGTCTACGCGCACGTGCTTTACGACATCGTCGTCGCGCTGAGCTTTTAGGGGCATCTCTCGCCCCGCTGCCTGCCCCCTTACTCGAGACCGAGCGAGCCCTTGCCGTCGATATCCATCCGGCCGACGTAGAGCTCGAACTTGATGCGCTTGATCTGCTCGGCGTTCGCCGTCGATGCCGGCATGGACAGCGCGTACAGGCCCACCTCGTACAACTCGATGCGGTAGAGCACGGTGCTCTTGTCCGGGCCGAGGAACTCGATCGCGCCGTGCTTCTGCACCTTCGGATCGGTTGCGCCCCGGTGGTTCGTCTCCCCGTGCCACTTCAACAGCGCGTCGCAGTAGCCGGCGGCGAGCGTGCCGGAGATGTTCGGGAACTCGAGCTTCGTCGGTTCGATCTGCGGGAACCGATCGATGCCCGTGTACATCTTCTTCACGCCCTGCTTCACCGTGAACGAATCGATGTGGTTCACGAACTTCATCTCGGGGATGCCGTCGAGCTCGAAGCGGAACGAGGACAGGCTCCACAGCTTCTGCTTGCTGCCCATCTTGCCGGAGATCTGCGGGCCGCCGGACTTCCTCTCCTCGACCATCCGCTCGGGCTGGACCTTGATCTTGACGTAGCCAGCGTCCTTCGAGTTGCCGTCGAGTGCGGGGAAGACCGTCTCCAGGAGCAGAGCGTCGTAGAACTGGTACTGGTAGGTCGGCTGCATGTCGAAGTTCGCGTGGATGATCTCGCCGCTGCGGCGGCCAAACTCCCTGCGCCACGAGTCCTGGATCCACTTGAGGAGGTCCGCCGCGCCGGCGAAGCCGAAGTCGATCGTGATCGGTTCGATCTCGGCGACCGACGTGTGCTTGATCCGCTGATTGCCGTGGCCGATCGGCTCGTCGATGATCGACGTCTTCACCTGACCGCCATCGACGGACTTCAAGAAAGCCGTCGTCTTGTGGCCGTCGATGGTCAGCTCGAAGTGCCCGGCCGTACTTACGTTCTTAGCGTGCTTCGCACTGGTCATGGAGGCGCCTCAGCTTATCCGATCCTCTTACGCTCACTGGCGTCTGGATCCCCCCGACGAGGCGACTGTCCCCAGGTCCAAAGAAACCACGGGTGATCTCCGGTGTTTGCCTTCAGGTGCTTGCAGCCGGGTGGTGATCAGGCACGGGCCTTGTAGAATAGGTGCGGCATGAGGATGTCTGTCCCCCTCCTCGTTCTCCTGCTCGGCGTCGCCTGGCCCACGGCCAGCCACGCCGAGAAGGTGCGGACCAACGCGAACGCGAAGGTCTATAACCGCGCCGGAGAACAGGGAAAGGTCGTGGTCAAGGTCAAGGAGGGTCAGTCGATGACCGTCCTCGCGAAGGAGGGCCGCTGGCTCAAGGTCCGCGTCTCCGGCCGCACCGGGTACATCCCTCGCAGCAAGGTCGACATGCCGGAGGGCGATGACGAGTTCGCCCGCAACACCCGCCGGCGGCCGTTCGTCGACGGCCGTGGCACCAAGCGCGGTTTCGGCGGCGAGTCGGGGCCGGATGACCGGATCGGTGCCGACGCAACCGGGGATGACGCCGCTGGCGACGACTCCGGGGACGAGCCCGCGCCGAAGGGCAAGACCAAACCCAAGAGCAAGGCGAAGGCCGCGAGCAGCGGCGACGACGATGATGACGGCGAGGAAGAGGAGGAGCCGGCGGATGCCGAGGACGCCGAGCCCGAGGACAAGCGGGTCCGCGCGTCGGTGAAGGCGAAGACGGTCGCCTACGCAGAGCCGAACAAGCAGTCCGACGAGCAATTCAAGGCGAAGCCGGGCGACGTGCTGTTCGTCGAGCAGACGAAGGGCAAGTGGACCGAGGTCTCCGTCGAGGAGGGTGACATCGGTTGGATCCAGACCTCGAAGCTCGAGGTCGACGAGGACGGTGGCGGTGGAGGCGGCAATCGCTACGGCCGGGTCATGGATGTCCGCGCACGTGTCGGCGTCACGATCGTCAGCCAGTCGCTCCAGGCCGGCGGCACGGGCGCCACGACGAAGTGGCCCGACAAGTACACGGTCGGCAGCTCGTCGGCCGCGGTGATGCTCGGCGGTGCGCTGCTCTATCCATACAAGGCGCGCTACCTGGTCGGCGGCGAGCTCACGTATGACCTCGCGAAGGCGATCCCCGGGATCAGCTTCGATCCCGATGGCGGCGGAGCGAACGGCGGTCCAATGCCGTCGCAGACGACCGGGTTCACCATTCACAACATCAACGCGCGCGCGGTCGCCGGCTACGACCTGCGGCGCAAGAGCGGCGCGATCCTGTTCGGTCGGCTCGGCTACCGCTACGAGGCGTTCCAGGTCGCGAACGTCACGAACCTGACGAAGAACAACGCGAAGCTCCCGTCGGAGAACATCCAGGGCCCCACGATCGGCCTCGCGTTCGCGGTGCCGCTGCTCACCCAGAAGATCGGCTTTCGCCTCAGCGTGGATGCCATGCTGATCGGCGGAAGCGTCACGCAGACCAAGAACCTCGAGGACGGCGCGGACCCGAGCGTGAAAAAGATCGTGATCGGCGCCGGCGTCACGTACCGCTGGAAGCCGGGCATCGATCTGTCGGGTGGCTACGATCTCAACTACGCGAGCCTGAAGTTCGGCGCGCCGGTCGCGACCTCGATGCGCGGCCACGCCGGTACCAGCGTCGCGCGTACCGACCTCAACCACACGATCGCGGTCGGTATCGCCAAGGCGTTTTGAGCCGCTACTGGCGCGGCGTCGGGAGCTTGTCGAGATCGATCTGCGAGAGCGCGAGGCGGATCAGCTGGGACTTGTTCGCCTTGGTCCAGCCGCGCCGCTTGAGCTCGGCGACCTTTGCGTCGAGCTCCTCGAGGTCGCGCGTGTACATCGAGATGCAGATCACCTTGTAGTGTGTTGGCCGCTCCTTCGTCGGGTCGGCCGCGCCTCGACGCTTGCGCGCAGGCTCGGCGCCTTCCGCTCGGCGTCCATAATATTCTTCGCTGAGGATCGCATCCGCGTCGCTCAGAGGGTCGTGTCCCATCAACTTCTCTTCCTTCATATGACCTCTCACGCGGCCGCCGGAGCGGTGGGTTCAGGGTGGCGAGTCGTATCCGTGTGCACGGCGGAAGTCGCCAGCACCCAGTCCACGACACGGTTGTAATCAGCGGCGCCGTGGCTGACGGGCGCGTACTCGAAGATCGTCTTCTTGTGGCTCGGCGCCTCCGCGAGGCGCGTGTTGTGCCGGATCGGCTCGAGGCACTTGTGCTTGAAGTGACCCTGCAGGGTCTCGAGCACCTCGCGCGCGAGGCGCGTGCGGCCGTCGTAGAACGTCGGCAGCACCGCGGAGATCCGCACGGCGTGGCCGAGGTGGCGCTCGACGTCCTTGATCGTGCGCAGCACCTGCTTCACTCCGACCAGCGCGAGGTAATCGCACGTGACCGGGATGATCACCTCGTCGACGTAGGACAGCGCGTTCTGGTTGAGGAGGTTCAGCGACGGGCCGCAATCGATGATCACGTAGTCGTAGCGGCGCGAGATCTGGAGGAGGTTGAGCCGCTTCGTCAGCATCTTGCTGCGAACGTCGGTCGACTGGCGCGCGAGCCAGATCTCCGCGGCGGCGAGCGTGGAGTCGGAGGTGATGACCTCGAGGTGCTGGCGGACCGGCACGCTCGCTTCGTTCGGATCGACGCCGTCGACGAGCACGTGGTAGAGCGACTTCTCTCCGTTCACGCCGAGCGACACGCCGACGTTGCCCTGCGCATCGGTGTCGATCAACAGCACGTCGTTCTCGCGCTCGGCGAGACCGGCCGCGAGGTTGACCGCCGTCGTGGTTTTACCGGTACCGCCCTTCTGGTTGAGGATCGCGACGCGTCGCGCGCGCTTCGCGCGGAACGCTTCGACCCCGAGTGATTCCTTGCGGCACTCGAGGGAGCAGAAGTGACGCTTCTCTCCGCTCGGGCTCACAGCGATCTGAAACACGAAGGCCGGCCGGAACACCTGGCCACACGCGGTGCACGTCTTCTCCATGCCCTTATCGAAGCGGCATCGACGGAGTCGGGGCAACTTTTCAGCCCGTTGGGTATAGTCGCCGCGATGGATATCGCGCGGCAGGTGGTGGCGACAGGCACGGCGGCGGAGGTCGCGAATCGGATCGTGGACGGGCTCGCGGGACTGAACCTGCGACTCGTGTTTCTCTTCGCCGATTGGCGGCTCGATGCCGACACGATGGCGGCCGTGCAACGCAGGCTCGACGCTCCGGTCGTCGGCGGCACCACGATCGGTGTGATCGGCAAGGGCGTGCCGAAAGATGCGGTCGCTGCGGTCGCGATCGGTTTCTACGGCGACTGGCTGAAGGTCGGCATCGGGGTCTCGCAGGATCTGCCGAAATCCGCGCTCACCGGCAGCCGTGATGCCGTCACTCACGCAGCTGCCGCGCTCGGTACCACGGCCGCCGCGCTCGATCCGGCGCGACACGTCGCGATCACGATCGTCGACGGCACGTGCGGACACCAGGAGGCGTTCTGCATCGGATCGGCGGCGGCAGCGCCCGAGATCAAGTTCGTCGGCGGTTGCGCGGCCACCGAGCTCGGCTCGCAGCGGCGCGCGCTGATCTGGGTCAAGGGCGAGGTCATGTATGACGCCGGCGCCGTGATCCTGCTCGAGAGCGATCGCTCGTTCTACGCCGTCATGTCGTCGCACCTCGTGCCGACCGAAGTGAAGACCGTGGTCACCGAAGCATCGGGCCGAATCATCGACGAGCTCGACGGTCGCCCCGCGGGTACGCGCCTGCGCGAGCTGGTCGCATCGATCGGCGACACGCTGACCGAGCCTCAGCCGTCACACTCGTTCGCGCGCTACGTCGATGGTCTCCCGTACGTGCGCTCGATGACCCACATCGAAGGCGAGCGGCTGCACCTGGCCTGTGCGGTCGAGGTCGGCCACGTGCTGCGCCTGATGCGCCCGGGTGACCTGATCGGCACCACCACGCGGGATCTTGCGAGCGCGGCCGAGCAAGTCGGAGGTGAGGTCGCGGCGTGCCTCGCGTTCTCGTGCATCGGGCGGCACTGGGACGCCCAGTCGCGCAACCTCGAGCGGGCGCTCGCCGGTGCGTACGCGGCGTATCCAACTGTCGGCTACCAGAGCTTCGGCGAGCAGTCCGGGATGCTGCTCGTCAACCACACGCTGACCGGGCTCGTGATCGGCCGGCGCCGGGGCGATCGATGACGCTGTCCGGCGATCCGACGCTGGCGGAGCTCGAGGCCGAGCTCGCTGCCGCGAAGCGCACGATCGACGTGCTGGTCGCGCGGCTCGAGCGCTCCGGCACTGCATCGCCCACCCAGGCGGAGCTGTTCGACGCGGCCGTGCGGCTCGGCAACGTGCTCGAGGAGCGCACGCGCGAGGTCGAGGACGCACGCGCCGAGTTCCGCGCCTTGCGCGCGAACCTCGATCAGATCGTCCGCCAGCGCACGCGCGCGCTCGCCGAGTCCGAAGCGCAGCTTCGCGCGAAGAACGCCGAGCTCGAGCGCCAGGGCAAGAGCAAGGCGGAGTTCATCTCGATCGCGGCGCACGAGCTGCGCACGCCGCTGACCAGCATCGTCGGCTACCTCGATCTGTTCTCCGAGGGTCGGTTCGGCGCTCTGCCGGCGATGATGGAGCGGCCGATCAGCTCGGTCCGCCGCAACGCGCATCGCCTCAAGCGCCTCGTCGACGACATGCTCGTGGTCGGCCGGCTCGAGGACGGCAAGGTCGTGCTCCGCCGCGAGCAGATCGAGCTCGGAGACGTCGTGCGTGATGTCGTCACCGAGCTCCTGCCGCTCGCGAGCGCGCGCGAGCAGAGCATCGAGACCACGTTCACCGAGATCGCGCCGATCGATGCGGACCGCGACAAGCTGCACCAGATCGTCGTGAACCTCCTGTCCAACGCGATCCGCTACACGCCCGAGCAGGGCCGGATCGCGATCGAGGTCGACGAGGCGCCGCGCGATCGGTACCCCGGCGGCTGGGCCCGGCTCCGCGTGCGCGACAACGGCGTCGGCATCGCCGAAGAGGACCGCCAGCGGATCTTCGCTCCGTTCGTCCACGCACAGCCGGCGAAGCACCACACGTCGGCGGCGCCCGACTCGGCCGGCCTCGGCCTGTACATCGCACGCCACCTGATCGACCTGCACGGCGGCCTCATCACCGTCGACTCGCAGCCCGACGTGTTCACCGAGTTCACGGTGCTCTTGCCGTTCAAGCACGCCCATCGCGCGAGCACGGAGATGCAAGCCGAGAAAGAACCCGGCTAAGGGCGGCGCCGGGACTGCTGCGCTACCGGTAACCGCAGAGCCGTCCACGGGGCGCGCTCGCCGCTGTGATGAGCGCGCGCGTGTCCAAAACACCGCAGAGTCCGCAGAGCCCGCAGAGCCCGCTGAGCAGAGATCGTTTTCACCCGACGCGAGCGCTCTGACGAGAGCGCGCGCTGTCGCCGCTGTGGGAGGCGCATCCAGATCCGGCGGGACGCTCGAGGCGGGTTAGAAAGACCTCTGCTCCGCGGGCTCTGCGGGCTCTGCGATCGATTGGGGAACGGCAGTTCTGGGCGCGCGCGCCGTCCCTCGGCACAGGCTCCCAGACCGGGCTCGCCTTACTTCCGCTTCTTCGCCGGCTTCTTGGCAGCGGGCTTCTTCGCCGGCGGCTTGGCAGCGGGCTTCTTCGCCGGCTTGGCAGCGGTCTTCGCCGGCTTTGCAGCGGCCTTCGCGGGGGGAGCCTTCGCCGCACCCTTACCCGGAGCGGCGCCCTTGGCTGCCGGAGCACCCTTCGCTGGGGCCGCACCCTTGCCGGCGGGAGCAGCGCCCTTGCCGGCGGGCGCAGCGCCCTTGCTGGCGGCAGCGCCCTTGGCTGCCGGAGCAGCGCCCTTGGCTGCCGGAGCAGCGCCCTTGGC
>JACCRC010000040.1 GCA_013813765.1 Deltaproteobacteria bacterium
GACGAGCCGCGTACAGACCGCCTCCAGCGGCCGGACCCACCACTCGAGACCGTGCTCGGCGAGCCGCGATACGCGCTCGGCGATCGCGCGGTAGTCGTCGGCGGTGCCGAGCAGCGTGATCTCGGGAATGCCGCACAGCGACGTCCCGCGATAGGCGTAGTAGTCCTGCATCGCATCCATCAGCGTCACCGCAAACGCCGCACGCTCGGTGGCGCCGGTCGTCGAGAACGAGGCCTGGATCAGATCGTAGAGGCCGGGATGCTGTGCGCCGATCTTCGTGGCGAAGTCATCGAAGATCGACGGCCACGGGTTCGCTGGATCGCCGCGCATCCAGTCATCGCGCCGGATCTCGAGCAGCTCGCGGGACGGCGCGATCGCGCGCGCGTCGAGGCGCTTCGCAGCAGCGAGTCCCTGTGCGATGCAGAGCCAGATCGAATCGGGCGAGAGCACGAGCGGCAGGTGGCGATTGAACGCGCAGTCGGCGGCGGCGACGAATGGATGCCAGCGCCACTTGCCCTCCGCGGCATCGCGGACGAACGAGCCGGGCGAGCAGGCCTCCATCTCGATGTGCTGATCGAGAAGTGCGGCGATCGCGCCGCGCGTGTCGGTGGTCTCGAGAACCTCGGCCGAACGCTCCACGGTGGACACGGCGAAGGTGGTCACGAGCAGATCGTATAGGATGCCGAATCGAACGTCATGAACGAGTGGAATCTTCCCTGGGACGCGGGCTGCCGTTGCGATCAGCTCCGCATGCGAATCACCGAGGCGCCGATCGTCACGATGGCGTGCCATTGCGCGGGCTGCCAGCGGATGTCCGCGAGCGCGTTCTCGCTGAGCATCCTGGTGCCGTCCAGCGGCTTCGCCGTCACGCAAGGTGATCCGGTGATCGGTGGATTGCACGGACCGTCGCGCCACTTTCACTGCGCGCACTGCAAGGGCTGGGCGTTCACGCGGCCGGATGGCATGGACGGCTTCGTCAACGTGCGCGCGACGATGCTCGACGATCACGCGTGGTATGCGCCGTTCGTCGAGACGTGCCGTGCCGAGGGCTTCCTGTGGGCGGCCACGGGCGCGAAGCACAGCTTTCCCAGCATCCCGCCGCCCGAAGCGTTCGGTCCGATCGTCGCCGACTTCCAGCAGAACGGCTCGCGTCCGCGTCGCAGCTAGTCGCACGCAGTCGGCAGCCACTCCCGGTTGTGCGCGTGGTGCCGCGGGCGCAGCCTTCGGCCATGAAGAAATTCCTCGTGCTGTACAAGGCGTCCGCCGAAGCGTTTCAACAGGCGATGAAGGACTCCACGCCGGAGCAACAGAAAGCGGGGATGGAGGCGTGGATGAAGTGGAGCCAGAAGGCCGGCCCGTCGCTCCTCGACATGGGCGGTCCGCTCGGCAAGTCCGCGCGCGTGGCCACGAACGGTGAGGTGTCGACCGTCGTCAACGACCTCGGCGGCTACTCCGTGATGCAGGCCGAGTCGAGGGAGGCGCTCGCCGGCTCACTGAAGGAGCACCCGCACCTCACGATGATGGCGGGAAGCTCGATCGAGGTCGTCGAGATCATGCCGATTCCCGGCATATGAACGGCTAGAGGATGATCGGGTTGCAGTGACTGTCGAGCACGACCTCGTTGATCGTCGTCGCGAGGTTGAGTGCGCCGGTCTTCACCTGATCGAGATCGTAGTTGCCACCGTCGGTCTGCATCGGGATCGGCGGCATGCCCTTGTAGGCGGTGGTCCAGCCGTCGGTGATGTCGGCCCACGGGTAGCGGCGCCCTGTGCCGCAGCGCTCGAGGAAGCTCGGCTGGGTGACCCGCGAGAACGAGAACACGCGGACCTTCGCGGCGCGTAACGCGGCGACGGTGTCGGTCATCGTGCGGGCCGCGGGGTAGTGGCCCTCGCGCGGGTAGTCGGTCTTGTTCGTGAGGCCGTCGCCGTCGCGGTCACCGTAGTTGTCGGTGGCCTCGAGGAACGTGTCGTCGGTGGCGAGGATCACGATGCGCGTTGCGTTCGCGCGCCACGGGAACATCGCGGTTGCCGCGTGCAACGAGTCGAGCGAGTTCTCCTCGCAGATCGGGTTCTGCGTGGTGGGGCCGCTGGGCCCGTCGCCCGGGTTGCGGTTGTTCGCGGTGTAGACGTTCTTGTAGTTACGGAACGCGGTCTGCAGCGATGCCGCGGTCGTGTGGACGGCCTGCTGCGAGCCGGTCATGTCGATCGCGAAGTTGTCCTGGAACGCGATCAGTCCGAAGTGCGAGTCGGCAGCGACCATGTTGCTCGCGGTGACAACATCGGCGATCTGCTCCTCGAGCTTCGTCAGCACGAAGTCCATCGTGCTCGAGGTGTCGAGCACGAACACGACGTCGATCACCTCCTTGCACTCGCCTGCATCGGGCGTGGGCTGGTTCGATCCGGAGGCATCGACCATATCCTGCCCGCGCGGGCTCGGACCACACGCGATCAACAGCAACGCGGCAGCGGCGGCTCTCATGGCGCGCGAGTATCGTGCGAACTTCGGCGGCATGGGGAAGAAAATCGATCTGGCCGCAGCGCCGGTTCGCGTCGGGACCGCCTATCCGCCGCCCTTCGACGCACCGTGCAAGGAGCGCAGCCGCACTCGCATCGGTGCCGCGGGGGGCCTCACGCAGTTCGGAGTCAACGTGTTGCGGCTGCCCCCGGGGCAGTGGTCCAGCCAGCGACACTGGCACTCACACGAGGACGAGCTGGTCTACGTGCTCGAGGGCGAGGTCGTGCTGGTCACGAACAGCGGCGAGGAGACGCTCGTCGCCGGCGACTGCGCCGGGTTTCGGGCGGGTGATGCCGACGGGCACCATCTGCAGAACCGTTCGAAGGGCATGGTCGTGCTCCTCGAGATCGGGACGAGTGCGGGCGACGACGATGTCACGGAGTACCCCGACGTCGACCTCCGCGCGCTGCCGAGCGGCTTCGTGAACAAGGCCGGTACGCCGTACTAGCGTTCGGCGGGCACGACGGTGATCGCCGAGATCTCGCAGCTCGTGCCCACGCGCAGCGGTGGTCCCCAGAAGCCGGTGCCGTGGCTCACGTAGAGCCAGGTCTTCCCGAACCGGCCAAGCCCGGAGACCTGCGGATCGAACAGGCGTGCGAGCCAGCCAAGCGGCAGCAGCTGGCCGCCGTGCGTGTGACCGGAGAGCTGGAGATCGACGCCGGCGGCGCGCGCGCGGTCGATCGTGCGCGGGTGGTGCGCGAGCAGTACGAGCGGCAGCGCGGGATCGCGGCCGGCGATGGCGCGCGGCACGTCCTCGCCGTACAGGGAGTCATCGGAGCCGGCGAGCTCGAGCGCGTTCGCGATCGTGACGTGCTCGTTGCGCAGGATGCGGATGCCGAGCGACCGCAGGTGCGCGAGCCATGCCTCGGGGTTCCAGTAGTACTCGTGATTGCCGGTGACCGCGTACACACCGTGACGCGCGCGCAGATCGCGGAGCGGCTCGATGTGGTGCCGCAGCTCGGAGAGCCGACCGTCGACGAGGTCCCCGGTGATCACGATCAGGTCGGGATCGAGTGCGTTGACCCGCGCGACCGTACGCTCCGCGAACTCGCGGCCGATCAACGGGCCGATGTGGACATCGGTGAGCTGGACGATGGTCAGCGACTCGGCGCCGAGGCCAGGCAGCGCCACTCGCACTCGTCGCACGTGCGGGCCGCGTGCAACGTGGATGAGGCCTCCGAGCACGACCGCGATCGAGAGTGCACCGCAGACGATCGCAGCGGTGCGCGAATCAGCACCGAACGCGACCGCGATATGCGCGGTGGCTGCGCCGAGCAACAGATAGAGCGCGAAGCCGAACCACAGGTAACCGAGCAGCAGCCACGGCCGAGCGGAGGCGCGGGGAAGCCTCCGCGCGAACCGGAGCGTCAACGGCACCGTCGGTCCGAGAACCGCGATCAGCCCCGCCGCGATGTGCGAGAACGGCGCAGGCAGGGGCAGGGCGAGCCGCCACCAGATGTAGAAGTGCGCTGCGGCGAAGATCGCCACAGCGATCGGAAAACGTCGTCGCACGAATCGTTGTAGCACGCGGTCAGCGATCGAGCGCGTTCCCGAGCCTAAGCCACGCGTGCTCACGACGCACGATCGATCACGGCGCGGCTCCATCCGTCCTCTGCTACTCGGAGGACCTCGGCCGGATCTCACGGTTGTGAAGTCCGATCAAAGCCGCAGGGTGACTAGCAACGAGTCCGAGTACGCACCGGCGCCGACATCCTGGCGCGCGGGGACGCGGCCGTAGATCGGCACGGAGGTGGGTACACCGTCGGCGGGAAGCACCGGACCATACGTCGCGGTTCCGCCGGCGCCTGTCCCCCACACGATCGTGCGCGCCGCGTCCAGATAGAGCTGGTAGCGGAGCACGTGGGAGCCTGCCGTCATTCCTCGCAGGACGGTCGCGTCGGTGGCGCCGGATATCTCGATCGTCACCGTATCCGAAGGCTGGACGCCGCTGCACTCGAACACGATGCCGCCGGAGCTGAGGCGCGCCGCGGCATCGAACACGTTGTAGGTCCCGAACGCGACCGAGGTCACCGACGTGATCGAGCACGACTGGGCGCGTGCGTCGGAGGCGCAGAAGGAACCTCTCACTCGCCGAGGCCAAGAAGCGCGCGGTCGACGACTTCGAGCGACGCTACGGACCGACGTCCTCGCTCGAACCAACGGAAACATCCGGCAGGCCGCGCGGCTCGCGGGCATGGATCGCGCGAACCTCCGCCGCATTCTGAATCGGCTCGGGATGGCGACGACCCAGCTCAAGGACGAGTGACCACGATCGCCACGGGTCAGAGCTCGCGCGCGCGGACTCGCCGGTAGCTGTCCTCGCCGGAGCGGCACAGCTCCGCGAGCATCGTCAATCGCGGGATCTCGGTCGCGATCCAGTACTCCGCGGAGAGGCGCTTCCCCGAGTTGAAGTCTTGATCGGCGGTGTTGGCCGCCGCGGCCATCGCGAGGTGCTGCCACGCGATCACGAGGATGCCGAACAGCTCGAGGTAGTCCGAGCTGTGCAGCAGCATCCCACCGACGTCGCCGCCGAGCCCCTTCGCGGCCAGCGCTGCGGTGAGGCTCTCGACGGTGGACACCGCATCCGTGACCGCAACCACGAGTCGCTCGTCGATCCCGGCGGTGCGCGCGGCCGCGGCGGTTGCGGTGATCTCCTCGCGCAGCGCAACGAGGCCCGCGCCGCCGTCCGCCACGACCTTGCGACCGAGCAGATCGAGACCCTGGATGCCGGTCGTGCCCTCGTGAATGCTGTTGAGCTTCTGATCGCGCATCAGTGCCTCGACCACGTACTCGCTCGTGTAGCCGTAGCCGCCATGGATCTGGATCGCGAGCGCGTTGGCTTCGAAGCCGCGCTCGGCCGGAAATGACTTCGCGACCGGCGTCAGCAGATCGAGCAAGCGTTGCGCGCGAGCGCGAACCGAGGCGTCGGGCGCGTGCTCGGCGAGGTCTGCATAGATCGCCGTGCGCCCGATGAGGCATAGACCGCCCTCGACGATCGCCTTCTGTCGCAGCAGCATGCGCCGCACATCTGCGTGCTCGACGATCGGCACCTGCGGCGCGGTTGGATCCTTCGCCTCGACCGGGCGGCCCTGCGTGCGCTCGAGCGCATAGGCGAGCGACTCGTGATACGCGACCGACGCCGTCGCGACGCCATTCATGCCGACCATGATCCGCGCCTCGTTCATCATCTGGAACATGGCGTTGAGACCGCGGTGCGGCTGCCCGACGAGCCAGCCGTGACAATCGCCGCGATCGCCGAACGCGAGCGCGAGGCTTGGCAACGCGCGCCAGCCGATCTTGTGGATCATGCCGGCGACCGCGACATCGTTGTCGACCAGCGAGGTTCCCTCGACGCGGCGTTTCGGGACGCAGAACAGCGACACGCCCTTGGTTCCCGGCGGCGCCCCGTCGATGCGCGCGAGCACCATGTGCACGATGTTCTCGGTCAGATCGTGATCGCCCCCCGAGATGAAGATCTTCGCGCCCTTGATCCGATAGCTGCCATCCGGCGTCGGCGTCGCGCGGGTCGCCACATCGGCGAGGCTCGATCCCGCCTGCGGTTCCGTCAGAGCCATCGTGCCGAGCCAGCGTCCCTCGTAGATCGGCGTCATGTACGTCGCGCGTAGCTCGGGACTGCCGAATGTCTCGAGCAGGTGTGCGGCGCCGGCGGCGAGGCCCACGTAGCCATACGCCCCGAGATTCGCCGCCATCAGGTACGCGGTGGCGAACGTATGAACGACGCGGGGCAGGTGCTGACCGCCGACCTCGGGCGGGCGTCCGGCGACCACGAGGCCGAGTGCGGCGAGCTCTCCGTAGATCGCCTTCAGGCGGGGATGGACGAGCACCTTGCCGTCGGTGAGGCGCGGCGGTTCCTCGTCGGTGGGCTTGTACGTCGGTAGCAGCGTGTTTCGCGCGAACCGGCGCGCGCTCTCGATCGTCATGTCGAACGAGCTTCGATCGTGATCGGTGAATGGAGCGAGCCGCGTCAGCTCCTCGGCGTGCAACACGTCATGGAGGAGGAACGCGATGTCGCTCTCGCGGAACAGGGGGTTGGACATCGCCGCGGCATCGTAGCCTCACCACGCGACGACGTCGGGGCTAGTTGGGGCCTGACTGCGGAAGGTCGATCGTGAAGACGCAGCCTTTGTCGTCCTGGTTGCGTACGCGGAGCTTCCCTCCGTTCGCTTCCACGGCGCGCCGGCTGATCGATAACCCGATACCGGAGCGACTGTTGCCGCCCTGTGTGAATGGTCTGTGTTCAGCCGCAGGCAGGTGCTCGAGCCAAAGGTGCTCGATCTCGTCCAAGTAACCGGGGATCTGAAGTCGATGCTCCGTCGGTTGATCCGCGAGGACGTGAAGCTCGTGCTCCGGAACGAGCGTGGTCTCGGGCGGGTACGCGTGGACCCGGGCAGCATCGAGCAGGTGATCGAGACGGCCAACGAGATTGTCGACGCGCGGGGAAGAGACCCTCGCGGCCGACCTCCCGGAAACTACGTGGTGCTGTCGGTGACCGATACGGGCACCGGGATCGACGAGGAAACGCAGGCGAGGATGTTCGAGCCGTTCTTCACGACGAAGGAGATCGGAGTCGGAACGGGTCTTGGCCTCTCGACCGTGTTCGGAGCGAGCAACCGATCGACCTGCTCATCACGGACGTCGTGATGCCGCAGATGAGCGGTCCCGAGCTCGCACGCCTCATCGTCAAGCTGTACCCCACGCTGCAGCTGCTCTGCATGTCTGCCTACACCGATGACAACATCGTCCGTAATGGGCTGCTGCAGCCAGACCTTCCCTTCCTGCAGAAGCCCTTCACCTCCGAGTCCCTGACCCGGAAGGTGCGGGAGGTGCTGGATTCACACGCGAAGATCGCACCACAACACGAACCGGCCGTGCGGTAGTCTCGTCGGGTGAAGTCACTCCTCGACCGCCTCGCTTCCTACGCCGAGTACCACCGCGACAAGCGCAACATCGCCACCCACTTCGTCGGTATCCCGATGATCCTCGTGGGCACCCAGGCAACGCTCGCGCGCATCGGCATCGGACCGATCAACGCGGCGATCGCGGCGACGGCTCTCGCGACGAAGTACTATGGGTGCAGCTCTTTTCCACCCGACTCGTCGACAACGGTTGCGATCACTTGACGACCCTCAGGTTCGCGCGTGGCTGCGGGATCGGATCGGGCACGACGCCGTCGACGTAGCGTGATGCATGGTTG
>JACCRC010000082.1 GCA_013813765.1 Deltaproteobacteria bacterium
GACGAGCACCGCGCTCAGCTGCCGAGGCGAGGGGCGCGGCGCGCACTGCACCACCGCCCGCGCGTGGACAGCTGGCGTCTCGCCGAGCGGCCGAAGCGATGCTGTCTGCACCAGGCGAGGCGCCGCCTGTCGAGCTCGTGCGTGCTTCGCGACAGCCGCGCGCCGTCGCTGTCGGGGCGGTCTGCGGCTTCTCCGGTCGCGGGGCCTTGTTGGTGGCCTACCCCCTGTCGCGAAAAGAACCTCGCCGCGCGCATGTCGCCTCGACGAGAACACGCGCGTCCGTTCCCAGCGCGCGGCGCGGTTCTTTCGCTGGGCGGGGGTATGTCCACCAACAAGTCTCCCGTGACCTTCGAAGCCTACGACCGCTCCCTCCAGCTCCTCTCATCCCTCGTGCCCGTCTACAAGAAGCTCCGCACGCAGGATCCCGACCTGCTGAAGCAGCTGCGGCGCGCTGCCCAGAGCGTGCAGCTCAACATCGCCGAGGCCAACGGCCGCATCGGCAAGGATCGCCGCCATCTGTTCCGCGTCGCCTACACGAGCGCGGGCGAGGTGATGGCGGCGCTGAAAGGCGCCGTCGCCTCCGAGGACCTCGCCGCCGAGCTCGTGCAGCAGCCACTCGAGCTGGGCGACCGAGTCCGAGCGATGACGTACCGGCTCGCCACGAAGTGAGCAGCTCGGGCTCGCGTGGCCCCTACCTGCGATGCGCCCTTCGCCGTCGCAGCGCTGACGGCGAAGGGCCGACGTGACGCGCTTCCAATGGAGGAAGAAGCGCAGCGCGCTGACGGAAGAAGAAAGGCCGGCGCGCTGCCCCGAACGAGGGAGATCGAGCGCGCGCCGGCGGAGAAAGGACCGGCGTTGCGTGAAGACCACGCACGCAACGCCGGCGGAGAAGGTGCCAGCGCAGCACGGGTGATGGCGACGACGTGCTGCGCTGGCGAGAAGGGGCCGGCATCGCGCGATGCCCAGCGCGCGACACCGGCAGAGATGAGTGCCGCCACGGCACAACGGAGAGGCGAACGTGCCGCGGCGGCGGAGAGGTGCCGGCGCGATCGCTCTGGGGGAGGAGCGAGTCGTCGCGCCGGCGGGAATGGGGACGCTCACTTCTGCGCGAGCGTGATGTCGCCTTTCACGTCGAGGAGGGGTTCGAGGCGCTTGAAGGTCTTGTAGCCGAAGCCCTTCACGCGACGGAGATCAGCGACGCGCTTGAAGGTTCCGTTCTTCTTGCGCCAGGTCACGATCCGCTCGGCCTTTGCAGGGCCGACTGACGGAAGGAGCATGAGTTGCTCCTCGGTGGCGGTGTTGAGGTTGAGCTTGCCGGTCGGCCGCTTCGGCACGCGCGCGGGCGGTTCCGGATCGGTGACGGCAGCGGCGGACTTGGCTGGTAATGCGGCGGGGGCGGCGGACGCGGAGGTGGTCCACGACCCGCCCATCGCGAGGATGAGGGCAACGATGGCGAGCAGCGGCGGTGCGCAGCTGCGCGCATGCTTGTTCAGCGCGGTCATGATGCGTTTCCTTTCGGCTCATCGAGCCGCGAGTGAGGGCGACAGCGAAGGCGAGATCAGAACGGGATCGATTCGTTCGCGCTGGTCGGCGGACCGGCCGGGCTCGCGCTGGCGGGTCCCGTGGAGCCCGCGCGGTACGCGTCGCGACGCGCGATGTCGTTCGCGTCGAGCTCGCGGATCTGGAGTCGGATGCCCTTGCCCGGCTGCCCCATCGGGATGGCGTCGAGGTAGAGGTTGATCGACTCGTCGCGGTTCGTGAAACCGCTGCCGACCTTCATGAACCATTCACCGCTGCCGTCGTGCTTCGGGATCGCGGCGAGAACCTTGTAGCTGCGCTTCTGCGTCATGGGATGTCTCCTTTTCGGAAGGAGGCATCAGCAAGGGAGATGCCACGCGCAACTTGTCGAAGTTGCCTGCGCGCGATGTCCGGGATGGCCGGAAGACGGACGAAGCGGGCGTGGGTCGGACGAGAGCCGGACCTGATGAGGATCTTGCTACTGGCAACCCCGCGTCGATGTCCACAGCTCCGCGTTCTGGCCGCCGGTGCGCACGCTGTTGAAGTTGAAGTACATGCGGCGGCCATCGCGCGACAGCCGCGTGCCGATGTCATCGCCCGCGCTCGACAGCTCGGGAACGACCTGCGGCGCGCTGAACGGCTGGCCGAGCGCCGTGCGCGTCGACCGATAGACGTCGTAGCTCGCAGAGCCGGTCCGATCCGACGAGAAGAAGACCTCGAGACCGTCCTCGGACAGCGTCGGGTTGTCGTCGCGACCCGACGATGAGAGCGTCGACAGGAACACGGGCTGTCCCCACGGCGCGGCTCGGGTCGCGCGCGTCGTCTCGAAGATGTCGAGCAACCCGTTCTGCCGCGAGCCGAACGTCAGGCGCAGGCCATCGGACGAGAGCCACGGGGAGAGGTCGTCCGCCTGCGCTGCGAACAGAGTGAGCCGGACCGGCGTCGAGAACGCGCCGCCTGGTGCCGAACGAGTCGCCTCGAACATGTTCGTCGTCGCGCCGGAGCGGGTCATGATCAGCACGAGGCTGTCCTCGCTGAGCGCGACCGAGGTGTCGTCGATCGCGGTCCCCACCTCGGCGACGCGCGACGCCGGTCCCCATTCGGCGCTCGTATCCGGACGCGCCGCGCGAACGACCTCGCCATCACCCGCGCCGCCGGTGTAGCGGTAGAAGTACAGCTCGCGCTCGCCGAGCGTCGGCGTTGGAAACCAATCGTCCCCGAGGCTCTGCACGGGGCCGCCGAGCTTCACCGGCGGTGCGAACGCACCGAGCACGCATGGCCCATCCGGCGGGACGGCCTCGTCGGGTGCAGCGTCCGCGGAGGTGTCGAAGCCCATGCGCCCGCATCCGCACAGCAGCAGCACTGCGAGCCTGAGGCGCACCCATCGATAGTAGTACCGCCTCGTGCTGAAGTACTGTCCGCGCGATGTCATCGCCGTCGCTCGCGGAGGACACGCGTCGCTTGTGCCAGGCGCTCCTGCGCATGGACACCACGAATCCGCCGGGCAACGAGCGGATCTGCGCACAGCTCCTCGAGCGGGAGCTGCGCGAGGTCGGGCTCGAGCCGGTGCTGCTCGAGGCGCAGCCCGCGCGCACGAACCTCGTCGTTCGCCTCCGCGGCACCGGCAAGCTGCCGCCGGTCCTGTTGACCGCGCACCTCGATGTCGTCGAGGCCGATCCGACGAAGTGGAAATACCCGCCGTTCTCCGGCGACGAGCACGAGGGCTGCCTGTGGGGTCGCGGCGCGATCGACATGAAGAACATGGCCGCGATGTGCACCGCGATCCTGCGGCGCCTCGCGCGGAGCGGCACGCGCCTCGATCGCGACATCATCTTCGCCGCAGTCGCCGATGAAGAGGCCGGCTGCGATCTTGGCTCGCGGTTTCTCGTCGAGCAGCACCGCTCGCTCGTGGAGGCCGAGTACGCGATCGGCGAGTCCGGCGGCTTCTCGCTCCACCTCGGCGACACGACGTTCTATCCGATCCAGGTCGCCGAGAAGGGTTTCTGCTGGGTCCGCGCCCGGATCACCGGCGAGCCCGGCCACGGCTCGATGCCGCGACACGACAGCGTCATCACGCGACTCGGCGAGGCGCTCGCCACGCTCGGCAACACGCAGCTCCCGCTCCACGCCACCTCGCACGTCTCGAACTTCCTCGACGCCCTGCGCGCCCGCCAGCCCGCGCTGATCCAGCCGCTGATCAAGCTGCTCGCGCGGCCGCAGCTGCTCGCGCGCGTCGCCCGCCTCGTGCCCGGCGCGTCGATCTCGCGCAGCTTCTCCGCGCTTCTCGCGAACACCGCCGCCGCGACGGTCGTGCGCGCCGGCGCGAAGACGAACGTGATCCCCGGCGTCGCCGAGTTCGAGATCGACGGCCGCACCCTGCCCGGCCAGACCGACGAGGATCTGCTGCGCGAGCTGCGCGCGGTGCTCGGTTCGGACGTCGAGCT
>JACCRC010000125.1 GCA_013813765.1 Deltaproteobacteria bacterium
GATCGTTCGCGGCCGGCGATCGCTGGAAGGTGATCGTCACGTGCCCGCCCGCAGGCACGGTCACGGTCGAGGTGACGGTCACCGAGCAGGGCGCCGCGAAGGCGGATCGACCTCTGGCTCCGGCAACGCTCGCCTGCGGTAACGCGGTGCTCTTGCCCGGGGCCTTCACGCTGACCGGCCGCTCCCCGAACCGGGTCTGCGCGCGAATCTCGAGCCAGCAAGGCGAGGCACGAGATGCCTGTCTGATGATCTCGCCCGAGTGAAGGTCGTGCGGACGTGGCGCGGCTAGTTCGGGAACACCGGGCGCCACGTCTTCCACGTGGCGTCGGGCCCGACCGCGAGGCAGATGTACGGACCGCTGCGCCACGCGAGGCCGTGAATGTCGCCATCGCGGCGATCCGCGGTCTTGGGTGCGATGCCGCGCGGGCGCTGCACGAGGTACGTGACCCGTTCGCCGTTGACCTCGACACCGATCACCGCAGCGCCCCGATCGAAGATCTCGATCTGCCGCGCGCCGATGATCTTCGCGTCGGCGTTCGGCAGCGGCGGATCCTTGCCGAGGAGGCCGATCGCCCACGCGCGGAGCTCGAGCGCAGTCGGTGCCGGGAGGTCCCAGCTCGTCGCGGTGCCGCGGTGCTGAGCGATCGCCTCGCCCATCAGCACGTTGTGCCGCGCAGGAAACGCGAGGTAGATCGCGACGACGGTGCCGATCAGCACCGTGAGCGTGAACAGGAGCGACACCGACACGCGGCGGTGCGGCGGACGCGGCGGCGTGACGAGCGGTGCGTCACCCTCGACGGGTCCGGTATCTTCGGCTTCGACGAGGTTCATCGGGTACGCTCTGGAAACGCCGGCGGTGTTCCGAACCGCCGCACGAACTCGCCTCGTAACTTCGCATAGAACGTGCCGAGGTCAGTAGCGCGGTCGATCTCGATCAGATGGCGGCAGACGAGCTCCGTCCCCGGATGCGTGCCGGCCAGGGCGAGCGCCGACGCACGGGTGTCCTGGACGTGCGCGTAGTGGACCATCGCGCTCTTGCCCTTGGGATAGTCGATCAGGCCCGCCGCGAGGCGGAGCTGCAAGATCCCGGGCTCGGTCGGTGCGTGATCAACCGCGTCCGCGAGCGGGTACCAGGGACCGAAGCGCACGGTGAGAGTGTACTGTCGCGGGAGATGCAGATCGAGGCGCGGGACGGGCGCACACGGCGCGAGGAACGCCTCGCGTTTGGCCCGAGCAAGCGTGCCCCTGATCGGCTCGTGCAGGGCGACGCGATCGAGGAGGCTGCTCGCCTCGCCGACGGCGAGCTCGACGCGATCTACATCGATCCGCCGTTCGGCACCGGCATCGTGCGGCAGGGCCGTGGTCATCGCTATGCGGATCGCGCCGACGATCCGGAGGCGTTCGTCGCGTGGCTAGCGCCGCTGCTCGAGCACAGCCGCCGCGTGCTCGCCCCGCACGGCTCGCTGTTCGTCCACCTCGACTACCGAGCCGTGCACTACGTCAAGGTCGCGCTCGATCGCCTGTTCGGTCGCGATCAGTTCGTCAACGAGGTCGTGTGGTGTTACTCGGTGGGCGGCAAGAGCCGGCGCGGTTTCGGCCGCAAGCACGACACGATCCTCTGGTACGCGCGGACCGAGGAGTGGGCGTTCTTTCCCGATGCCGTTCGGGTCGCGCGCCGGGGCGGGTCCCACATGCGCGTGGTTCTCGATCGGGGCGCGGCGGTGCAGGAGAAGACCGACAAGAAGACGGGTCGCGTCTACCGGTACCCGGTCGCGGACGGCAAGGTCCCCGAGGACTGGTGGGCCGATATCGAGACCCTGAACCACTCCGACCGGGAGCGAACGGGGTGGCCGTCGCAGAAACCCGAGCGCCTGCTCGAGCGGGTCCTCCGTGCCGTGACCGAGCCCGGCAACCGCGTCGGCGACTGGTTCGCGGGCTCGGGGACCACCGCGACCGTCGCGCAGCGGCTTGCCCGCGGGTTCATCACCGTGGATCGCGAGCCCTCGGCGATCGACCTTTGCCTCACGCGGCTCGCCGCGCAGGGCAAGGAGCTGGCTGCGGCAGGCTCTCCTCCCCCACCGATCGTGATCGACCGCGGCTGACCCGCGACGCATTTGGGTTCCAGCGCTTGCGGGCCGACCGCAACGCAGGGGACAATCCCTCCTGTTTCAAGGCACCTGAATGGCTGCAGCTCCCCAAGACGAGGCATCGCGCGTGACCCTGGAAGCGTGGCTCGTCACCGACGTCGGGGTCGTGCGAGAGCACAACGAGGACTCCGCTTTCATGGAGCCCGCGAAAGGGTTCTTCATTGTTGCCGACGGCATGGGCGGTCATGCCGCCGGTGAGGTCGCATCGGCGATGGCGGTCGATACGGTGCGCAAGACGCTCGAAGGCGCGCGCACCGAGATCGATGCGTTCAAGAAAGCGCCGAGCGATGCGGGACGTCGCGGCATCGTGCAGCTGCTCCAGAACGCCGTGCTCTCCGCGCATCAGGCCGTCTATCAGCGCGGTCAGGCGGAGCCCGACAAGGCCGGGATGGGCACCACGCTCGATGTCGTGCTCGTCGCCGGTCCCGAGGCATTCGTCGCGCATGTGGGCGACAGCCGCACGTATCTGATCCGCGACGGCAAGCCCTCGCAGATCACGACCGACCACACGGTCGCCGAGGTGCTCGTCATCGAGGGCAAGCTGACGATCGAGGAGGCGCAGGTCTCGCCGCTGCGCACGATCCTCGTCAACGCGATCGGTGTCTCTGCCGACGTCGGCGTCGAGATGGCGCACGTCACGCTGAAGAAGAACGATCGCCTGCTGCTGTGCTCGGACGGCATGCACGACTACTTCCCAGCAGAGGACGAGATCGCGCAGCGACTGTCAGCCGATGCACCGGGCAAGGCGCTCGAGGAGATGGTCGAGCTCGCGAAGACGCGCGGCGGCCACGACAACATCACCGGTGTGGTGTGCCAGGTGCTCGAGGTCTCCGAGGGAATTCCGATGCAGATGGAAGGCGAGTCCACGCAGCCCGTGGAGGTGCCCATCAACCCCTTCGCCGTCGACGAAACCACCGAGACGGCGTTCGTGACGCCGCCTGGCGTGCCGCCGCGGATGGTCGCTGCGGTCACCCCGCCGACGCTGCGTCAGACCCAGCCGATGCGGGCGATCACCGAAGACCCGATCCCGGGCATCCCGGCGCTGCCGAAGGATGCCAAGGCGATCGACACGCCGGCGACCGACTCCGACGGTAAGGCCACCGCGAACACCGACGGTGCCGCCGAGCCTGCGGCGAAACAAGACACGGGGTCCGGCGAGCTGTCGAAGGCAGACACGGACAAGGCCGAGGCACCGAAGGACAAGGGCGCCGGCTGAGCGCGATCGCGGTTCCGAAAGATCTGGAGGATGCGGTCTACGCGGCGACTCGGACCGCGCTCGGGGATGGACCGCTCGCCACCGGTGCACTGATCCGATCGATCCAGGATCGCTCGGAGCGTTACACCACCGATCGCGCGCGACTCTCGGCGTCGGCCGACAAGGCCGGTGATCTAGCGGCGCGCGCGGTGTTCTTCACGATCGCGGACGCGATGAAGGTCAGCGTGCCGCTCGGCGAGCTCGCCGGGCGTGGTGTTCTCGGTGCGGCGCGCCCGTTGCGCGTGATCGATCTCGGTGCGGGGTGTGGCGCGATGAGCCTCGGACTGGTCGCGAGCACCGACGTTCCACTCGCGATCACTGCGATCGATCGCGATGCGCGCGCGCTCGAGATCGCGGCGAACAGCGTACGAGACCTCGCGAGCCGGCGCGGGCGCAGCGTCACCATCGCGACGCGCACCGACGACGCGACCTCCGCGCGCCTCGCCGATGCGGACCTCGTCGTGATGGGCACACTGCTCAACGAGCTGACCGAGTCGGCGCGGCTCGCGACCGTCGAGCGCGCGCTCGCAGCGCTCGCACCCGATGGCGCGCTGATCATCATCGAGCCCGCGCTGCGCGATACCTCGCGCGATCTTCACACCCTGCGCGACGCCGTGCTCACGCGCGGATCCGCACACGTGTTCGCGCCGTGCACGCGACGCGGCGCGCCCTGCCCCGCGCTCGCGAACCCCACCGATTGGTGTCACGAGGATCGTGCGGTCACGCTGCCACCGCGCACCGCCGAGCTCGCGCGCCTGACGCACCTGCGCGACAACGGTCTCAAGTTCTCGTACCTCGTGCTCCGAAAGGGCGAGCAGCCGCTCGCGACCGAGCCCGGCGCGTGGCGGATCGTCGGCGAACCGTGGTCGCAGAAGGGCAAGGTCGAGGTCCTCGGGTGCAGCGACGCTGGCCGGATGCCATTGCGGCTGCTCCGCCGCAACCGCGTCGATGCGAACCGCGAGCTCGAGCGCGCGTCGCGCGGGGACGTGATGATCGTCGATGCACCGGCGGGCGATGAGCGCATCGAGATCGAGGCGACGACCGTGCTCACGCGTCGCGATCCGTCGAAGCGCTGAGCCGAGCGCGTCGAGGTCGAAGCGTCGACGGCGTCCACGCGGCCGACTCTGCGCCTCTGCGGTTCAAAACTCGGGCACGTGTGCGGGGTGGCAAGGAAGCGCGCGTCAGATGTCCGTTTCGATCAGGCTGCCCGTCGGCTTCTTCGGCGCGGTCTTCTTCGGCGCCGTCTTCTTCGGCACCGTCTTCGTCGTCGTCGGCGGCGTCGCGGCCGGAGCCGGCACAGCATTCGGTGGCGGCGTCGGCTTCGCAACAGGAACCGGTGGCGGATTCGGTGGCGGCGTCGGAGTCGCACTCACCACCGGCGTCGACGTCGCAGCCGGAGTCGCAGTCGGTGGCGGAGTCGGGGTCGGGGTCGGTGGCGGCGTCGGAGTCGGTGGCGGCGTCGGAGTCGGTGGCGGAGTCGCTGTCACGTCGGCCGCCGGGCTAGCAGCGTTCGTGCCCGAGTCCGAGCTGCCGCCCGTTCCGCCAAGCACGACGAACATCGTGATGCCCGCGGCGATCGCGAGCACGGCTCCGATCGCGATCGGCGCCTTGCTCGGCTTCGCGCGATGCGAGCTCTGGCTCTCGCCAGCGCCACCGGACAGCGTCGTCGGCTTCGGAGACTCGGCAACGCTCGGGGCGGTGTGGCTCATCGCCGGCGGCGGAGTCTGGATCGTCGCAGCTGGAGCAGGCGTCGCGAGCGGCACGGGCGTCGCGGCGCTCGGCGTGACCATCGGCCGCGCGCCCTGCCCTGCATGCAGGGTCGTCATCGAGAACCGACCGATCGGATCCGCGGAGCTCCCGGTGCCCCAGCCGTGCTGTTGCGCGATCGCGACGAGGTCCTGCGCGAGAGCGACCGCGGTCTGAACGCGCAGCTCCGGCTTCTTCGCGAGCAGCGACATCACGAGCCCCTCGAATTCGGCCGACACGGCCGCGTGCTGCGAGAGCGGTTCCGGATCGACGAACAGGTGCGATCCGATCAGCTC
>JACCRC010000173.1 GCA_013813765.1 Deltaproteobacteria bacterium
CTTACGGGTACGGGCGTTCGTGTGAGTCCGCTGGCCGCGAACGGGCAGGTTCCGGCGATGCCGCGAACCGCGGTAGCACTGGAGATCGATCAGTCGCTTGATGCTGAGCTGAACGTCACGACGAAGATCACCTTCGACGCGATAGTTCGCTTCGATCGCGTCGCGGATCTTGCGAACGTCCGCCTCGTCGAGATCGTCGCTCTTCTTGTCGGGCGAGATGCCCGCGTTCTTGAGGACGACGTTGGCCGCGTGACGGCCGAGGCCATAAATGTACGTGAGAGCGATCTCGATGCGCTTGTTGCGCGGGAGGTCGACGCCTGCGATGCGAGCCATGACTTTTTATCCTTAACCCTGGCGCTGCTTGTGCTTGGCGACGACGCAGATGATGCGCACGATGCCCTTACGCTTGATGGTCTTGCACTTGGTGCAGATCGGCTTGACGGAAGCTCGTACTTTCATGGCTCTTTCAACTCGGGGAGGTGGTCTTCTGACTAGAGCGAACCGGGCGATGAGGTTGGACGGGTGAGGACCCAGGGTCCTTTTTCTGTGACCGCGATCGTGTGCTCGAAGTGCGCGGACATCGAGCGATCTTTGGTCACGGCAGTCCAGTCGTCGTCGAGCTCCTCCACGTCAGGGGCCCCGGCGTTTACCATGGGTTCGACGGCGATGACAAGGCCGGGTTTCAGCCGTCTTTCCGTCCCAGCCTTGCCGAAATTCGGGACCTGGGGATCCTCGTGCATCGCGCGTCCGATGCCGTGCCCCACGAACTGCCGGACGACGCTAAACCCCTTGGATTCCACGAACGTCTGGACGGCACTCCCGATATCTCCGAGGCGGTTGCCGGGGACGCAGAGGGCGATCGCCGCCTCCAGGGCAGCCCGACACACCTCGACGAGCTTCTCCCGGGCCGGCGAGACGCTGCCGATCATGAGCGTCCGGGCGGTGTCGGCGCAGAAGCCCTTGTGGAAGATCCCGAAGTCGATCCCGATGATATCGCCATCGGCGAGGACGTCGTTCTTGCGCGGGATCCCGTGGACGATGACCTCGTTCCGAGACGTGCACAGCACTCCCGGGTACGGCGGCTTGCCGCCGGGGTTGTAGCCGAGGAACGCGCTCGTGACCTTGTGCTTCTCGATCCCGCGTCGCGCGATCTGGTCGAGCTCCCACGTCGAGACGCCCGGCTTGGCCGCCTGACACACGGTCTCGAGGATCTCGGCCGCGATCAGTCCCGCATCGCGCATGATCGCGAGCTCGGACTCGCTCTTGTACCGGATCGACACGCGCGTCGCCGTCCGTGTTCAGCGCGGACGCTGGGCGACGCGGCCACGGATCCGTGGACCCTTCGGTCCAGCGAAGCCTTCGTAGTTGCGCGTGATGAGGTGCGATTCGATCTGCTGCACCGTATCGAGCGCAACGCCGACGACGATCAGCAATCCTGTCCCGCCGAAGCTGAACGGAACGCTCATGTACGTCTGCAGCAGCGCCGGGATCATGCAGACCACGCTGAGGTACAGCGCGCCGGCGAACGTGATCCGAGAGAGCACCCGCTCGATGTACTGCGCGGTGTTCTTGCCGGGGCGGATGCCCGGGATGAAGCCGCCGCTCTTCTTCAGGTTGTCCGCGACGTCGACCGGATTGAACACGACCGACGTGTAGAAGAAGGCGAAGAACACGACGAGGATCGTGAAGATGAGATTGTAGCGCCAGTCCGCGGGGTGCAGCACCGCCGAGAACTCCTGCAGCCAACCCGAGTCCGCCATGTTGGCGATCTGGGCGGGGAACATGAGGATCGACGACGCGAAGATCGGCGGGATCACGCCCGAGACGTTGATCTTGAGCGGCAGGAAGCTCTGCGCGCCCGAGTACATTTTTCGTCCGACTTGCCGCTTCGTGTACTGCACCGGGATTCGGCGGTGCGCGCGTTCGAAGTAGCAGATGCCCGCGACGGTCGCGACGACCAGGAACATCATGAACAGGACGGTCAGCCCGCCGACGTCGCTGCCGCCACCGCCCGCGAGGAACTGGGTGACCGCGTCGGGCATAGCCGCGACGATGCCCGCGAAGATGATCATCGACGAACCGTTGCCGATGCCGCTCTCGGTGATGAGCTCGCCGAACCACATGATGACCGCGGTGCCGGTGGTCATCGTGAGGACCGTGACGAGGTGGAACGTGAGACCCGGGTCGGCGACGACTTCAGCGCCACCGCGCGACAGACTCTCGACGTAGCTGGCGGCGAACCACGCCTGGACAGCCGCGATGAGGATCGTGCCGTAGCGGGTGTACTGGTTGATCTTCTTCTTGCCCTGCTCGCCCTCTTTGTTGAGCTGGTCGAGCTTGGGGACGACGACCGTGAGCAGCTGCATCACGATCGACGCGGTGACGTACGGCATGATCCCGAGCGTGAAGATCGAGAACTGCTGCAGTGCGCCGCCCGAGAACATGTCGAACATGCCGAGGAAGCTGCCCGTGCCACCCTTGGTGACCACGTGCTGCATCTCGACACGGTTGACGCCCGGGATCGTGATGAACACGCCCAGGCGGTAGACCGCGAGGATCGCGAGCGTGAACAGGATCCGGCGCCGGAGCTCCGGCACCTTGGTGATGTTTCGAATCGAAAAGGCCACTCGGATTCCTAGGCGGCCAGAATCTCGATCGTCCCGCCCGCTGCCTCGACCTTGGACTTCGCGGTCGCCGACGCGCGGTGGGCCTTGATGGTGAGCTTCTTGGTCAGCTCGCCCTCGCCGAGGATCTTGATGGTGTCGACGTGCTTCGGAATGATGCCCTTGGTGCGGAGCGTGTCGATGTCGACCGCCGAGCCGGCGTCGAAGATCGACTCGAGCAGCGAGACATTGATCGGGAACGCCTCGACGCGGTTCATGTTCTTGAACCCGCGCTTCGGGATGCGACGCGGCATCGGCATCTGACCACCCTCGAACGCGAGGCGCGCGCCGTGGTGACCGGGGCGAGCCTTCTGGCCCTTGACGCCCTTACCGGACGTCTTGCCCTTACCCGAGCCGCGACCGCGACCGAGACGCTTCTTCTCTTTGGTCGCGCCCGGGTTCGGGTGCAGGTTGTGGAGGCTGATCTTGTCGTGAGCGTCGTGAGACATGGGGGCATTCCCTGGCGAGCGCGCCGTGCAATCTGGCGCGTAAACTTCGGAGTAGCAACTGAGTAGATCTTCACCTGACCACACGGTCAGGCGGAGCACTCAGTCCGCGGACTCGACCGTGACGAGGTGGCTGACCTTGCGGATCATCCCGCGGATGGCGGGCGTGTCCTGGAGGGTGACCGTCTTGTGGGGGCCACGCAGGCCGAGACCCTGGAGGGTCTTGTTCTGCGTGTCCGAGCGACCGACGCCGCTCTTGACCTGGGTGATTTTCAGCTTGATGGCCATGGGAGTGTCCTCAGGCGGGGCGGGTCGACTTGTGCGGATACAGGTCCGACACCGTCTTGCCGCGGGTCCGCGCGACCTGCTCGACCGAGCGCAGCGCCTTGAGCGCCACGATCGTCGCGTGGATAACGTTGTGCTTGTTCGAGGTGCCGATCGACTTGGTCAGGATGTCCGTGATGCCGGCGACCTCGAGGACCGGGCGCACGCCGCCGCCGGCGATGACGCCGGTACCGGGCGACGCCGGGCGCATGAGGACCTGCGCGGCGCCGAAGAAGCCTTCGATGTCGTGCGGGATCGTGCCCTTGACCAGCGGAATCTTGAACAGATTGCGCTTCGCGCGATCGGTGCCCTTGCGGATCGCCTCCGGCACCTCGTTCGCCTTGCCGAGACCAGCGCCGACGTAGCCGTGCTGATCGCCGACGACGACGAGCGCCGAGAACGAGAACCGACGGCCGCCCTTGACGACCTTCGCGACGCGGTTGATGTGAACGACGCGGTCGACCAGCTCGCCGACTTCTTCAGGATTGATGATCATGGTGAGCCTTTGACCTAGAACGCGAGGCCTGCGTCACGAGCGCCATCGGCGATCTCCTTGACGCGACCGTGATAGATGAAACCGTTGCGGTCGAACACGACCGCCGACACACCGGCCGCCTTGAGGCGCTCACCGACCGTCTTGCCGATCTGGCGGGCGCGCTCCTTCTTGGGCTTGCCTGCGACGGCGGACTTCACCGCCTCCTCGAGCTCGCTCGCCGAAGCGACGACGCGACCCGTGGTGTCGTCGATCGCCTGCGCATAGACGTAGCGCGTGGACCGGAACACCGAGAGGCGGGGACGCTCGGCAGTGCCCGTGATGCGAAGGCGAATCGACGCCTTGCGCTTGAGGCGCTTGCGGAGCTTGGGGGTGGCGATTTTGACGTGACCAGACATTTTTCTTTCTCCTGCCCGAGGCCGTTGCAGCGGTGCCGATTAGAGACCGGGCGCTGCGACCTGTGCGAGCCCACCGGCGGGCTTGCCCGCCGGTTTACGATCACTTACCGGCGGTCTTGCCGGCCTTACGAACGATGGTTTCTTCGATGTACTTGATGCCCTTGCCCTTGTACGGCTCGGGCGGGCGGAAGCTGCGGATCTTCGACGCCGCGGCGCCGAGCGCCTGGCGATCGATCCCCGACAGGATCAGCATGTTCTTGTCGACCTTCGCCGCGATGCCCTCGGGCAGCGGGTATTCGATCGGGTGCGAGTACCCGAGCGAGAGGACGATCTTCGGGCCCTTCAGCTCGGCCTTGTAGCCGACGCCGTTGATCTCGAGCTGACGCTCGAAGCCCTTCGTCACACCGGTCAGCATGTTGCCGACGAGCGCGCGCATGAGGCCGTGCGCCGCGCGCTGCGGGCCTTGCTCGCCCCTGCGCTCGAACACGACGACATCCTTGCCCTCGTCGTCCTTGGCCTGCTTGATCTCGATGTCCCGGTGCCGCTTCATGCTCAGGGTCCCCTTCGGGCCCTTCGTGGAAACGGAGTCCTTCGTGATCGACACCGTGACCCCCTTGGGGATCTCGAGTGGTTTACGTCCGATTCGAGACATGACTCACCAGACCTCGCAGAGGATCTCGCCGCCGACGCCCTTGTTCCGGGCTTCCTTGTCCGTCATCACGCCCTGCGACGTGCTGAGGATAGCGATGCCGAGGCCGTTGCGGACACGGGGCACCTGCTTGGCGGGGACGTACGAGCGCTGGCCGGGGCGCGACACGCGGCGCATGCCGGTGATCGCGTTACCCGACGCCGACGCGCGGCCGTCATAGCGCAGGACGAGCTTGAGCATGCCCTGCTTGTTGTCCTCGCTCGAGGTGACCGTCTGCACGAAGCCTTCGGCCTGCAGGATCTCGGCGATCCGGAGCTTGAGGTTCGAGCGGGGGCACTCGACGAGTTGCTTGCGGGCGCGGATACCGTTTCGGATCCGCGACAGGAAATCAGCGATTGGATCGGTCATCGACATGGTTCACCAGCTCGACTTGATGACGCCCGGGATGTCGCCGCGCAGCGCGAGCTCGCGGAAGCAGCAACGACACATCTCGAACTTGCGGAGGTAGGCGCGCGAACGGCCACAGCGCTTGCAGCGGCTCTTGATCCGGACCTTGAACTTTTGCTTCTTGGGAAGCGTATCGATCAGCTTGGCCATGACTTACGCGGCTCCAGTAGCGGGTCCAGTAGCGGGTCCAGGGGTCGCCGGCACGGCCTGACGGAACGGCATGCCGAGGTGACCGAGCAGCGCGCGACCTTCAGCGTCGGTCGCTGCGGTGGTCACGATGCTGATGTTCATGCCCTTGATCGAGTCGATCTTGTCGTACTCGATCTCGGGGAAGATGATCTGCTCCTTCACGCCCATGGTGAAGTTGCCGCGACCGTCGAACCCGCGCGGCGACACGCCGCGGAAATCGCGGACGCGCGGCAGCGCGATGTTCAGCAGACGGTCGAGGAACTCCCACATGCGCTCGCGGCGCAGGGTCACCATCACGCCGATCTTCTGGCCCTTGCGGAGCTTGAAGACAGCGATGTCCTTCTTGGCGCGGGAGACGACCGGCGACTGGCCGGTGATCATCTTCAGCTCCTCGATGGCGTTGTCGATCATCTTGGGCTCGTCCTTGGCTTTGCCGAGGCCCATGTTGACCGTGACCTTGAGGATGCGCGGCACCTGCATGACGGTGGTGTAGTTGAACTCCTTCACCATCGCCGGCTTGATGACGCCGTCGTACTTCGCCTTGAGGTTCGGCGCCTTCTCGCGCTTGTACTTCGGCGCAGGGCCTTCCTGAACAGGGCCGCCCTTCTTCTTGCCGCCCTCGCCCTTCGCCTTCGCCTTCGCGGCGCGCTCGGCCTTCTTGGCAGCTGCTGCGGAATCGGCCGCAGCCTTGTCGTCGTCTTCGGTCGCCATGGTCAGCTCATCCCTGCCGTCGGGAACTTCGTGTCCGACTTCACGCCGACGCGGACCTTCTGGTCGCCATCGTTGGAGATCTTCGTACGCGTGCCCTTGCCCGACTTCTCGTCGAACAGCTGCACGTTGGAGATGTGGATCGAGCCTTCCTTTTCGACGATGCCACCCTGCGGGTTCTGCTGCGTCGCCTTGGAGTGCTTCTTGACCATCGCGACCTTCTCGACCACCACGCGGTTACCGAGGACGCGAAGGATCTTGCCCTTCTTGCCCTTGTTGGAGCCGGCGATGACGATCACGAGGTCGCCCTTGCGGACGTGTGCGGCGCGCATGACTACAGGACCTCCGGCGCCAGCGAGATGATCTTCATGAACCGCTTGGCGCGCAGCTCGCGAGCGACTGGCCCGAAGATACGGGTACCGATCGGCTCGTTCTCTTTGTTAATCAGGACGGCCGAGTTGCCGTCGAAGCGAATCGACGAGCCGTCGTTGCGCGCGAGCTCCTTGCGGGTGCGCACGATGACGGCACGGGCGACCTCGCCCTTCTTGACCTTCGCGCCCGGAATCGCTTCGCGGATCGACACGATGATCACGTCGCCGATCGAGGCGTAACGGCGGCGCGAGCCACCGAGCACCTTGATGCAGTAGACCTTCTTGGCGCCGCTGTTGTCAGCAACGTCGAGGACGGACGTCATCTGGATCACGACGCACCCTCCACGGCCTTGGTGATCGTGCGGAGCAGACGCCAGCGCTTGGTGCGCGACATCGGACGCGACTCGATGATCTCGACGAGGTCACAGACCTTCGCGACGTTGTTCTCGTCGTGCACGTGATACTTCACACGGCGCGTCAGGAACTTGTGGAAGCGGCGGTCGCGGACACGACGGACGACGGTCACGACGACGGTCTTCTGCATGTTCGCGGAGGTGACGCTGCCGACGATGACGCGGCGGCTGCCACGCTGATCGGCGGTGTCGGTATCGGTGGTCTCGGTACTCATGACTTCGCCTTCTTCGCCTTGGTCTTCTTCGCGGGTGCTTCTTCAGCGGCAGGGGCTTCGGCTGTCTTCGCGGCAGCCTGGGCCTCGAGGCCGTGCTTGCGACCGTTCAGAACCGTGAGGATCTGAGCGATGTGGCGGCGCTTCGTCAGCAGCTGGGCCGACGAGGTCACCTGGTTGGTGTGCTGTCCGAGGTGGAGGCGGAAGAGCTCGTCGCGCGTGGTGGCGAGGAGCGCCTTCAGCTCGTCATCGGGCTGATCGCGGAAACCCGCGAGGACTGCAGTGGACTTGCTCATAGGACGGGCTCCCGGGAGACGAGCTGCGTCTTGACCGACAGCTTGTGGTGAGCGCGGTGGAACGCCTCCTTCGCGATCTCGAGCGAAACGCCCTCGACCTCGAAGATGACGCGACCCGGCCTGACGACAGCGACCCAACCCTCGACGCCGCCCTTACCGGTACCCATTCGGGTCTCGGCGGGCTTCTTCGTGTACGGGTGGTCGGGGAAGACGCGGACGTGGATCTTGCCGAACTTCTTGACGGAGCGAGAGATCGCGACACGCGCGGCCTCGATCTGGCGAGCGGTGATCCAGCCGGGCGACGTGACCTGGAGGCCGTAGTCGCCGAACGAGACCTCGTTGCCGCCCTTCGCCTTACCTGCGAGGTGTCCCTTGTGGGACTTGCGGAACTTGGAGCGCTTGGGTGAGAGCATCGACATAAGAAATCTCCGACTTCCTGACTAGGTCCGCGGCGTCGTGCGGGCAGCGGCGGGGTCCTTGCGCGGTGCCGGAAGCACCTCGCCATGGAACACCCACGCCTTCACGCCGATCGATCCGTAGGTGGTGTGGGCCTCGGTGAAGCCGTACTCGATGTCCGCACGCAGCGTGTGCAGCGGAACGCGGCCTTCCTTGTACCACTCGCGGCGGCACATCTCCGCGCCGCCGAGGCGACCGGACGAGGCGACCTTGATGCCCTTCGCGCCGAACTTCATCGCGGTCTGCGTCGCCTTCTTCATGGCGCGGCGGAACGCGATACGGCGCTCGAGCTGGGTGGCGATGTTCTCGGCGACGAGCTGAGCATTCGTCTCGGCCTTGCGGACCTCGATGATGTTCAGGAACACCTCGTTCTCCGTCAGCGCCTGGACTTCCTTCTTCAGGGTCTCGACGCCGGCGCCACGCTTGCCGATCACGATGCCGGGGCGCGCGGTGTGGATGTTGATCTTCGCCTTGTTCGCCGCGCGCTCGATCTCGATGAACGAGACGCCCGCGTGGTTGAGCTTCTTCTTGATGAACGCCTTGAGCTTCAGGTCCTCATGGAGCCACTTGGCGTAGTTCTTCTCCTCGTACCAGCGAGACGACCACGTCTTGATGATGCCGAGGCGGAACCCGATCGGATGTGTTTTCTGACCCATGGTCGACCTACTTCTCGTCCGTCACGACCACCGTGAGGTGGCTGGACTTGTGATTGATGCGGTTCGCGCGACCCATCGAGCGGGGCATCCAGCGCTTGGCGATGGTGCCGCCGTCAACGGCGATGGTGTGGAGGCGGAGGGTCTCGACCGAGACATCGCCACCCGACTTGTCCTCGGCATTCGCAGCCGCGGACTTGATCGCCTTGGAGATGATGCCCGCCGCCTTCTTCGGCATGAGGTCGAGGAGGCCGACGGCCTGCTCGACGGTCTTGCCGCGAACGAGATTGGCGACAACGCGCATCTTGCGCGGCGACATCGAGATTCCACGAATGAGTGCACGTGCCTGCATGACTACTTCTTCCGTTCGCCGGTGTGGCCGTGGAAGGTGCGGGTGAGCGAGAACTCGCCGAGCTTGTGGCCGACCATCTGCTCGTTGATGAAGACCGGCATGAACTTGCGGCCGTTGTGGACCGCGAACGTCAGGCCGACCATGTCGGGGGTGACCATCGAACGGCGCGAGTACGTCGAGATGACGCGCTTGTTCTGGTTGGTCTCCTTCTGCGCGGCCACGATCTTCTTCGCGAGATACTTCTCGACGAACGGGCCCTTCTTGAGTGAACGAGGCATCGCTACTTGCTCCGGCCGCGGATGATGAACTGCTCGGTCCGCTTGTTGTGACGGGTCTTGAGGCCCTTGGTCTTCTGTCCCCACGGGGTGCACGGGTGCCGACCACCCGAAGAGCGACCTTCGCCGCCACCCATGGGGTGATCGACGGGGTTCATCGAGACGCCGCGGTTGTGCGGGCGGATGCCCTTCCAACGACGGCGGCCTGCCTTGCCCCACTGAATGTTCGCGTGCTCGGAGTTACCGATCGTGCCGACGGTCGCGCGGCAGTCGATGTGGACGCGGCGCATCTCGCCCGAGGGCATGCGCAGCGTGACCCAATCGCCTTCCTTCGCCATCAGGGTGACCTTGGTCCCCGCCGAGCGGCCGATCTGCGCGCCGCGGCCCTGCTTGAGCTCGACGGCGTGGATCTCGGTTCCGATCGGGATGTACCGGAGCGGCAGCGAGTTACCCGGCTTGATGTCGGCCGAGTTCGCCGAGACGATCTCGTCGCCGACGCCGAGCTTCGCCGGCGCCAGGATGTACGCCTTCTCGCCGTCCTTGTACTGGATGAGCGCGAGGCGAGCCGAGCGGTTCGGGTCGTACTCGATCGCGATCACGGTCGCGGGAACGCCCGTCTTCTTGCGCTTGAAGTCGACGACGCGATAGCGCTGCTTGTGGCCACCGCCGCGGAACCGCGAGGTGATGCGGCCGTGGTTGTTGCGGCCTGCCGTCGCGGTCTTGTGCGCGAGCAGGCTCTTCTCGGGCTCGCTCTTCGTGACGTCGCCGAAGTCCTGCGAGGACATTCCACGACGACCCGGAGAAGTCGGCTTGTACTTCTTGATCGCCATCTCAGACTCCCTCGAAGAACTCGATGTTGTCGCCGGCCTTGAGGGTCACGAACGCCTTCTTCCAGGCGGGACGCTGACCCGAGAACCGACCCACGCGCTTCACCTTGCCGCGCACGACGAGCGTGCGGACGTCGGTCACGGTGACCTTGAACAGGGTCTGCACGGCGTTCTTGATCTCGATCTTGTTCGAGTCGCGAGCGACCTCGAACACGACCTGCTGCGAGTACTCGTCGCCCTCGACCGCGGCCGACGCGCCGCCACCGGTCTCCCGGAGGCGCGCCGACTTCTCGGTCAGGAGCGGACGCTTGATGATGCTCTGTGCGTCGCGCATGACTTACTCCGCACCCTTGAGTGCAGTGGTGATCGACTCGACCGCCGACTTCGTCAGGACCAGCACCTCGTGGCGGAGGATGTCGTAGACGTTGATGCCTTCGGGCGCGATCCACTGCGACGCCGCGAGGTTCTTCGCGCCGCGCACGAGGTTCGTGTTGCCCTTGGCGTCGACGATCAGCGCCTTGTTACCCGTGCCGAGCGTCTTCAGCGCCGCGGCGACCGACTTGGTCTTGCCGTCGGTGTCGAAGCCGTCGAGCACGATGATCTTCGACTCGGATGCGCGGAGCGAGAGCGCAGCGCGGAGCGCCGTCTTCTTCGCCTTGCGCGGCATCGCGTACTCGTAGCTGCGCGGCTTGGGGCCGAACACCGAGCCACCGCCGACGAAGTGCGGAGCCTGACGGCTGCCCTGGCGTGCCTGACCGGTGCCCTTCTGCTTCCAGACTTTCTTGGTGGAGCCGCGAACTTCACCATAGCGCTTGGTGGACGCGGTACCGGCGCGGCGCTTCGCGAGCTGCCACTTCACCGTCTCCCAGAGGAGATGCTCGTGGATCTCGGCGCCGAACACGGCGTCGTCGAGCTCGATCGAGCCGACCGACTTACCGGAGATGTTCTTGACGTCTAGCTTGGCCATGACTCGTTCTCTTTCAGGTCTTGATCTCGACGTCGACGCCGGCGGACAGGTCGAGCTTCATCAGCGCGTCGAGGGTCTGCTGGGTCGGCTCGAGGATGTCGAGGAGCCGCTTGTGGGTGCGGATCTCGAACTGCTCGCGCGACTTCTTGTCGGTGTGCGGCGACCGCAGCACGCAGTACTTGTTGATCTTGGTCGGCAGCGGGATCGGGCCGGCCACCTTGGCGCCGGTGCGCTTGGCGGTCT
>JACCRC010000172.1 GCA_013813765.1 Deltaproteobacteria bacterium
ACCAGCTTCTCCGCGTCATACGACGACCGCACCCCGGACGTAGATCACGCCGTCGCAGTGCTTGTCGATCGTCCGCGATCCATTTCGAAATGGAATTCGATCGACTCGCTCATTCGGGGCCCCTAACTAACCATGCGACACAACGAGCGTGCGATGTCGCTGCCCCGGCGCTGCGAGGGAAGGCCGTTGCCCGCAACGATCAGCCGTCGCATACGGTGTGCTCCACGCTCATCCAAGGCTGGGACGTGGCAATGGCGGGCCTCGGGTTCACCCGCGCCTGCAGCGCGAAGCGCGATGATCGGCTACAGCGTGGACGCGCGTGACGGGACGATCTTTCCCATCGCCTCGCACTCGATCGCAGCCGCGTGCCAGAGGTGGTCCATGGTGATAGGCGATCGGGCAGCGGCGGCAAGGAACGCCGCCCGGAGGGCAGCGTTGCGGATGTGGCCCCCGGGCAGCTCCAGCCTCCGTGCGAGCCCGGTGAAGTCGATCGACGACGCGAGCGGGGCCGACTCCGGGATCATCGCCCGCCACAGCGCCGCGCGTTCGGGCTCGTCGGGGATCGGGAACCGGACGTGAAACGCGAGACGCCGGCGGAACGCGTCATCGATCGCGTTCTCGTGGTTCGTGGTCAGCAGGCAGATGCCGGTGAACGTCTCAAGCCTCTGCAGCATGTAGTTCACCTCGAGATTGGCGTAGCGATCGTTGCTGGACTTGACCTCGGTGCGCTTGCCGAACAGCGAGTCCGCCTCGTCGAACAGCAGCACCGCGTGCGCGCTCTCCGCCGCGTCGAAGAGTTGGGCGAGGTTCTTCTCGGTCTCGCCGATCCACTTCGAGACCATCTGCGCGAGGTCAACACGATACAGCTGTAGCCCGAGGTCCTTCGCGACGAGGCTGGCCGCCATTGTCTTGCCCGTTCCCGGTGGTCCCGAGAACAATGCCGACACGCCGAGACCCTTGCCGAGCTTGGTCGAGAAGCCCCACTGCTCGTACACGAGACGGCGTTCGCGGACACGCGCGAGCAGCTCGCGGATCAGGTCGAGCTGATCTTCGGGCAGGACGAGATCGTCCCAGGACTGGGTGACTTCCACGCGCTGCGCAAGTCCGGACAGCCGATCGTCGATCGCGAACCGGATCGCTTCGTTCACGGTCGCGCCGGTGGGAGCAGGTTCGACCGTTTCGGCGAGGCGCCGTCCAACGGCGTGGATCATCGATGGCGACAGGGGATGTGTCGACGACAAGTACCTCGCATCGTCGTCGCTCGCCATCGGTACCGCACGCTGCCACAGCTCTGCGCAGCGAGTGCCGTCGAGCGGTGGGAGCTTGACCTCGACGACATGACGAGCGCCACCGCCGCGGTTCGTGCGCGTCGCGGCGGTCGCTAGGATCGGTTCGCGCGTTCCGTCGACGAGGATGCGGTCGACGAGCCATGCGACGACGTCCGTAGTCGCGAGCACGTCGTAGTCCCGCAACAGCACGGCCGCGCGGAACAAGCGCGCCTCGCGAGCGATCACGCGCAGCTGCGCGCTCAACGCGTCGGGCGCCGTCGCGAGGCGTGCGCATGACACGTCGATCACGGTCGTTCCGGCACAGATCGCAGCTGCTCGAAGCAGCGTCGCCCGGCCTGCCCCGTCTGCTCCCGTCGCGATGATGAACGGACGTGGCTTCCCGAGCTCGCGGGCGACGCGTTCGCTCACGCCGGCTGCGGTCACCACTTCCGCGAGCGGGATCTCGTGTTCGACGTAACGCGCGAGCTCGCGCAGCTCGTCGCTGAGCTGTGCGTCGCCATGCAGCAACCCGCGAGCGCGCGGTACGAGGCCGATCCGGCTCCGGTGTCGCGAGAGTCCGGAGACGGGTTGGCCCTCCGAGCGAATGAGGCCGAGTTGCACGAGCGCCCCATCACTTCCGAGCTCGCGCCAACCACGCGCCGACGCCTCGCCGTAGACGATCCGCTCCGCGAGATCGATCGTCATCTCGTCACGAGCTCCCGCGAGCGTCATCACCATGCCGCGGATCTCCGCGGAGACCTCGTAGCCCATCAGCAGCCAGAGGATCTGCTCCTCAGTCTCGCTCAGCGCGAGGCGCGTCCGTAGCCAGCGCGCTGGAAGCGTGTCGTCGTCGCGCGACGCAAGGAGCTCGCGCTCGATCGACGCGAGGGCGGGATCGTCTGCGTGCGCTGCTCCAGCGGAACGGCGGAGCTGTGCGTCGAGGCGGGCGCGGAGAGAGGCGAGCTGAAGGGATGCGTAGTGGGCGGCATGGTCGGTGATGGTCATTCCGCGCCTATCGGCCAGCACCCCGTACGGTTGCCTACTCTCGGTAACCGATGGGCAGCCATTCGTTTTTCACCCCGAAGACCGCCCTGTACGGGAGGTCCCGAGCGTCGAGCTTCGCTTGGAGCCGCTTCGTGACGGCCGCGACGTTCTTTTGACGTACCGCATCACTCACCGCTTCTACTTCGGAGCGGTCGACCTGCCCGATGCACTCCCTCGCGATGTCGAACACCGCCTCCGTGGGGGCATACTCGCCGCGCCCGTTGAGCGCCCGCAATACGGGTGAGCAGATGTAGAACACACTCTCCACGCCGCTCTGAACGTAGTACTCGGCCTTGTCGAGGCGAGTCCGGATCCGCCACGCGTACCAGCTGAGCGAGATCGTCGAGAGCAACAGCAGCGAGCAGAGGACACCGAGAAGTCTGCGGCTCATGGAGTGGTCGATTCCTTGCGGTCAGGGCCGACTCGAACGTCACCGGGAGCGAATGCGTTCGCGGGTGGATTCCTCCACGCCATGTGGTGCATGGGCAGCGTTGGAGGGCTCGCATCATGCGCGAGAGCGACCGAGTATAGTGCTCGATCGACCCATGAATCGAAGATCCACTGCCCGCTCTCGCGTTCGCGCTCCGTGTCCCCAGGCTCGTGCGTTGTCCAGTTGGCCGTGACCGGAGCCATGACGGTATGGCGTCGTGCGAGCGCGAGCCTAAGCCCGCCCGTGGGCGAGACGACCCAGATCGGCTGGAGCGGCTGCGTGTGCTTCATCGTCACCTCTCCGATCTTGTCGACGTGGTGAAACCGCTCGAGGAGCCGGTCGATCTGGCTGCGGAAGTACTGGGCGTTGAACGGGTGGTCGCTGAGACCGTTCGCGAGTCCGGCAAGCACGGGGTCGGGCAGTTGACGGGTATCGAGCCTCGCCTGCTTTCTCCACGCAGTCGCCGCCTCCTTCATTTGATCGAACAAGATCTGAGGAGTGTCCGTCGGCCCCGTGGTCTTGAATACACCGAGGACCCTTTCGGCGAGCTTGGAGCCGAATCCTGAGACGAGATCACCGGCCGGCTTGCCGAGCGGAGGGGCGCCGCCGAACGGACCCGGCACACCGGTGATCGCGGTCAGTTCGGGATCGTGCTTCCGCGCCAACGCATTCCGAGCTCCGTTGACGGAGGTCAGGAAGAGCTTGCCGACTTGCGAGGTGAGCCAGCCGGTCGCCACCGAGAGGAGCAGGTTGACTAGCGTGTTGATCCCGCTCTTGCGGAACAGCGGTTCGAGTCTGACCGCGAGTTGTTGATCGCTCGCCGCCTCCCGCCATCGATCCGCGATCGCAGAGATCTCCTCGGTCACGACGTCGCGCGTGGCGTCGCGTTGCTCCGAGCTGAGTGGGCACGCATGGCTCGTTGGCGACTGCATCGCCGGATCGTCGCACAGACCGATCGGAGCGACTTCGGAGGCGAGCTTGCGAGTCTCCTCGGGCGACGCAGGCGTCTTGTCGCGCGCCAGCTCGGCGAGGCTCCCACCGCTGGCCTCGGCGAGTCGCTCGGCCTGCTCTTGCGCGTGCGCGACCTCCGCCATGATCGGTTCGAGCTGTTCGCTTGCGCGATCTGCGGCCGCTTGCAGCTCGGCGACGTTCTCGGGGGCTTGCGCGATCCCCCGCCGCAGCCAATCGCGCGTGAGCATCAGGCGGATGCGCACGTTGTCCAGCCTGAGCGTCGCCTGCCGGATCAGCGTCGGATCCATCGACTCCTTCGCCGCCTTAAGTCCGGCTCGCTCCTTCGCCAGCAGCTGAAGGTGCTGGTCGACGACGCCCGCTTGCTGGTTGGCGGTGTCGACGTCCTTTCGCTTCTCCTCCTGGATCTTGTTGTTCATGTTCCTGGCAAACTCTCTCCACGCGTCATCCATGGGCATTCACAGCCTATCGACCAGCGCTCGTAGGGGTTGCTAGGAAACGTCTCGAGGATGCTCGCCCACGCGCGGCGACCGCGAGGCGTGGATCGTGATCGGTCGGTTCGTCGCGCCGAGCGGTCGCGCCGCCTTCGAAGGCCGCGTCGGTTCGGCGATCGTCCTGCTACGCGACCGGTCGCGCATCAAGGGGCGTGGCCAGGCCGGAGCCGTTCCGCTCGCTGCGGCTGCAAACCCAAGCACCCGACGGGTTACCCCGACGTTGACTTCGCTCCAAGGCGACGATCACGATCGATGAAATCGTGATCGACGGCTACAGCGTAAAGCCGTTGTAGCAGATCTTCGACGAGGTCGCCGGGAAGTAGTAGCCGGTCGCCATGCACATCTCGTCGCTCTGCGCGCTGTCACCCGTCTTGATGACGCGTCCAGCGTTCAAGCCGGTGTTGTTGTACGTACACGAGAACGTCAGCTTGTTCTGGTCGAACGCATGGAACGTCGTCGGCGTCATCCAGAACTGCGAACCTGGGTGCTCCCAGTCGGTGCTCGAGAACACTGTGGTGGTGCTGCTCGCCGGGCCGCTCTTCACCTCGGTCTTGACCGCCTGCTTGTGCGCGTGCGTCGACATCTGCCAGAATCTCGTGTTCGCGGGCGTGGTGCAGGTCTGGGTCTCGACGTGACCGACCGCGTTCATGGGAATCATGATGCTGCCGTTGAACGTGATGTACGGGGCCGTCGGCGTGTACGCGGCGGTGGCTTCGAACGCCTCGGCGTTGATCGTGACGCGAACCTTGAGAGGATCATCACTCGGGTTGACGTAGTGCATCTGCACGTATGCCGGCTTGCCGGCGGTGATGACCTGGCCGAGGGGCTTGCCCGCGCCGTCGTCCGCGGGCAGCGCGAGCTCGGCGACTTCCTGCGACGCGGCGTAGATCCAGGCAGGAAGGCTCTGCGCGCTCGCACCGCCGATACCGCACTGGCTCGCGCTGACGGTGCCTTCCGGCATCCCGAGCGAGCCGGTCGTGAAGAGGATCATGTGGTGGCTGCCGGGGGTCATCACCGATGACCACTTCTTCACGACCATGTCCTCGGTGTTCGGAGTCTTGAGGTAGTAGCAGTACGTGATCTCCTGCCCGGGCATGATCGTGATCTCGGGCGTCTTGATCTGGAAGCCGCGAGCAGGCGGCGGTGGATCGGTCACGCCGGCATCTGGCTCCTGAGTGTCATCGCCGCCGCCGCCGCCACCCCCACTGCTGGTGCAAGCAAGAAGACCGATCGCGAGAAAACCGAAGGCAAGGCTGTTGCGCATGATGAAAGACCCCCTGGAGTCGGACGCGAGGTTATCAAGTCAGGACACGTAGTCCACAGCATTATTGAACCAGAGTTCCAGATCGTCAGCTGACACGTCCTGATGCCACGTAGCTACTTGGCACGTATGCTCACATTCATGACGCGCTTCGACGTCGACCTGTTCGTGATCGGTGGCGGCTCGGGTGGCGTGCGCGCAGGACGGGTGGCTGCGGAGCATGGTGCCAAGGTAGCCATCGCGGAGGAGGATCGCTGGGGTGGGACATGTGTGATTCGTGGATGCGTGCCGAAAAAGCTGCTCGTGTATGCGAGCGAGGTGCGTCGATCGCTCGAAGACGCGCGAGGTAACGGCTGGACTATCGAGGGTGCGACCCACGACTGGGCAGCGCTGATCGCGGCCAAGGATCGCGAGATCACACGGCTCTCGAGCGCGTACGCGACGCGCTTGAAGAAGGCAGGCGCGGAGGTCATCGACGGACGCGCCGTGCTCATCGATCCTCATACGATCGAGGTCAGCGGGCGGCGGATCACCGCCCACAACATCCTCGTGGCGACCGGCGGCCGCGCTCGCCGCCCGAGTGCTGCGTGGATCACGTCGGACGAAGCGTTTCACCTACCTGAGCTCCCGGAGCGCATCGCGCTGCTCGGCGGAGGTTACATCGCGGTGGAGTTCGCACATATCTTCGCCGGCCTGGGCGCGAAGGTGACGCTCGTCCACCGCGACAAGCTCGTATTGCGGGGCTTCGATCCGGATGTGCGCGAGGCCGTCACGAAAGGTCTGACCGCCGCCGGGATCGACGTCGTTCACTGCGCCGAGCTCGCGCTGAAGGGCACAACGCTCACGCTCGGCAACCGATCGATCGAGGTCGACCTCGCGATGGCCGCGATCGGTCGCGATCCAAAGTCCGGATCGATGGGGCTCGCGGAAGCAGGCGTCGCGCTCGACGAGCGCCACGCGATCACCGTCGATGAATGGTCGCGCACGAACGTTCCGCACATCTACGCCGTCGGTGATGTCACCGGCCGCGTCGCGCTGACGCCCGTCGCGATCCGAGAGGGCCACGCCGTCGCCGACACGCTGTTCGGCAACCGGCCCACGCCGATCCACCACCACCTGATTCCGACCGCCGTGTTCTCGCAGCCGGCTGCGTCGTCGATCGGATTGACCGAGCCCGGGGCGATCGCCGCGGGTCACGATGCACGCGTGTACTGCGCGCGCTTCAAGCCGATGCGCTACGCGCTCTCGGGTCGCGACGAGCAGGTGGTGATCAAGCTGATCGTCGACAAGCCGACAGACAAGGTGCTCGGCCTTCACGTCGTCGGCGCCGATGCGCCGGAGATCGTGCAGGCGGCCGCGATCGCGATCACGATGGGCGCGACGAAGGCGGATCTCGATCGCACGTTCGCGCTCCATCCGACGACCGCCGAGGAGCTCGTGCTCCTGCGCTGAGGTCGCGCGGCGGCCGGGCGACCTCGAGCGACTTCGACCGGCAACGGCCTCACCTGACGACGTATTCGCCGGTGCACGATGTGCGGCAGGTCGTCTGCCCGTTACGGACGTCACAACAGGTCATGCACGTGCGACAGGTCGCGGTGATCTCCTGAAACAGCACACCGGAGAGCTTGCAGTACTGCCGCTTCGTGCAGCCGTCGTTCGGCTTCTCCGCCCAGGTCTGTTCGCCGGCGATAGCTGCGGCGCACGAGGCGAGCGGCGGCTCGCTCGACGACGCATCGCACGTCTTGGCCTGCATCGAGGCCAGCTCCTCCACGGAGCTGTACTCGATCACCGACGCGGGATCCTCGACGAGTTTCTCGACGACCGGCTGCGAACCCTGCGCCGCGATCAGGCCGTCGAACAGCCCGACGAAGTCGAGCCCCTTCGCGTCCAGGCGCGGGGTGGCGGTTGCGGACGAATCTGGCTCCGCGACGCACGCGAAACCGAACACACAGACGAGAGCGACGAGAATGCGATGCAACACGGGATCCTCCTTGGAACGTGAATGCAGGCCCTACGAGCAAGCGCGGTGCCGCAGCACACGCTCGTCGTCTCGCGCGCTTGCGGTGCGCCTTCGCACCGGGTGCACAGATCGTCGGTCAGTTCGAGCGGACGAATCGCTCGCGTGCCGTGCTCCGCGCGTGCGCCGAGACCCACTCCTACGACAGGCGATCGCGATAGTCGTGATAGCCGAACCGACGATGCACGGTGATCGTCTTCGTTGCCGGATCGTGCGTGGCAATCGATGGCAGGCGAACGCCGTTGAACGTGGAGGTCTTGACCATCGTGTAGTGCGCCATGTCGAGGAACACGAGCTTGTCGCCGACCTCGAGCCTGCGATCGAAGCTGTAGTCGCCGATCACGTCGCCCGCGAGGCAGGTCATGCCGCCGAGCCGGTACGTGAACTGCTTCGCGCCTGGGTCGGCGGCGTCGATGATCACGGGGCGGTACGGCATCTCGAGCACGTCGGGCATGTGCGCGGTCGCCGACGTGTCGAGGATCGCGATGTCCATCCCGTTGTGCAGTGTGTCCATCACCGACGCGACGAGCACACCGGTGCCGAGCGCGACGGCCTCGCCTGGCTCGAGATAGACCGGGACGTTGTTCCAGCGCGCGCGGAACTCCTGGATCACGCGCACGAGGCGATCGCGATCGTAGTCGGGGCGCGTGATGTGGTGACCGCCGCCGAAGTTCACCCACTTCGCGCGCGGGATGAAGTCGCCGAACTTCTGCTCGAACGCAGCGATCGCGCGCTCGAGCGCGTCGCTGTTGACCTGACACAGGGTGTGGAAGTGCAACCCGTCGATGCCGTCGAGATCCTCGGCCGTCAGGTTCACGCGCGTGGTGCCGAGCCGGCTGCACGCACCGGCCGGATCGTACAGATCGACCTCGACCTCGCGATGCTCGTGGTTCACGCGCAGCCCCGCGGAGATCTTCGCGCGCTCGATCGCCGCGCGGTGACGCCGCCACTGCGCGGGGCTATTGAGGACGATGTGATCCGCGAGCGTGACCAGCTCGCGCATCTCGCCGTCGGAGTACGCG
>JACCRC010000237.1 GCA_013813765.1 Deltaproteobacteria bacterium
GTGCCGGAGTGGCAGACGCCGGAGCAGCGGCCTGCGGAGGCGGAGGCGGAGGCGCGGTTGCCGCACCAGGCGCGGGAGGCGGGGCCGGAGAGGGCGTCGGTGGCGGCGGCGGAACCGGCGCGGGACCACCCGCCGCCTTCTCCTTGGCCTCCAGCGCGGAGTAGTGCGCGTTCGCCGCGGCGATCGCACCGGCGCGATCGCCGGTGAACACGCAGCCCTTCTTGCCGCCGACGTTCTTCGTTTCGTCGAGCGACTTGCGGTTGTTCGTGGCCTTCGCGGCCGCGCCGAACGTCGTGGTGACCGACTCGAGCGTGAGCTTCGTGCCCTTCAGGCCCTTCTCGAGCGCAGCGGACTCGACGGCGTCCCAGATGTTGCCGGCGGGAACGCCCGCGCCGACGCACACGTTGACCTTCTTGCCCTTGAGCAGCTCGGGAACGACGGCGTTCGCGTACGCCTGCGAGAGCGCGCCCCAGATCTCCGGATCCCAGCCCGCCTTCTTCGCGTCGAGCGTCGGCAGGCCGTCCATCAGGCCACCGACGGACGACGTCTCGAGCGTCAGATCGGAGACGGCCTCGGCGAGCGAGCGGCCCTCTTCCTTCGACCAGAAGCCGAAGTTCTTCGCCGTCGCGAAGCCGCTCTTACCGGCCTTCGCGAGCTCCACGCCGATCTTGTCGAACTCCTTGACCGCGTTCTGGAACGGCGCCGACTTCATGTCGAGCCAGCCCTTGGCGAAGTTCGAGTAGGCGGCCGGATCGTTCATCGCCGGGCTCGCGTCCTTCACGGCCTTACAGATCTTCGACCAGATCTGCTCCGCGAACGTCGAGACCTCGACGGTGATCTGGCCCTTGTCGTTCAGCGTCGCGACGCGGCCCTTGAACGTGACGTAGTACGGGTGCTTCAGCGGATCATCGATCGAGCCGCCGGTGACGGCCGGATCCTTCGAGACCTCGGCCCACTTCCACGTGATCTTGAGCGGCTCGGCGAGCGCCTGCTGCGAGGCTCCCGCGGCGGTCTTCGCGTTCTCGTCGCCGCCGGCTGCCTTCTTCGCATCGGAGCTGAGCTTCGTCGCGGCGGCCTGCGCCGTCGACGCGGACTTCGCGCCGTGCTCCTTGATGGCGTCCGGCGCCGCGTTCACCGACGTGCTGAGCTCGTTGAGCTTGGAGTCAACGGGCGACGGGCCCGCCGACACCATCGCGGTGCCCTTGTCGTCGATGTACAGCGTCTCGGACTTGCCGAGGATGTCGAGCGCGATCTTGGTGCCGATCGGACCGGCGGGCTTCTTCTCGCCCGGCGCACCAGCGGGCGTCGCACCACTGGCCGGAGGCGCAGCGGCACCACCACCGGCGGCGGCGTTCTTCTTGTCGTCTTCCTTCTTCTTCTTCGCGGCAGCAGCCTCTTCCTCGAGCTTCTTCGTGTCCTGCTGCGCGGCCTGGTTCTGCGTCTTGATGTTCTTGTCGTACTGCTGCGACTGAGCATCGAGTTTCTGGTCGAACGCCTTCTGCTCGGTCTTGCCCTTGTCGGCGACCGCCTTCACCGTCGGATCCATCGCGTCGGCGGGCTGCTTGGCCTTGGCGCCCGCGTTCTTCGCATCCGCGCCGGGGCCGGGTGCGCCCGGAGCCTTGCCCGCAGCCGCAGCTGCGGGAGCCGGAGGCGCTGCTGCAACGCCGCCTGGCGCAGTGGCCTTGCCGCCCGTGCCCTTGCCCTTGCCGGGGCCGACGACCGCCGCTTCCTTCGCGTCGAGCGTCTTCTGCTGGCTGACGATGCCCTCGACGCCTGCCTTCACGGCCGGCGCAGGAGCTCCGCCACCACCGCCACCGCCACCCGCGGCAGGCGCGCCACCGCCGCCACCCTTCGCGGGTCCACCACCACCGCCGCCAGCGCCCGCGGTCTGCGCCGCCGAGTTCTGTGCGGCACCTGGCTTCGGATCCGGCGCGCCGCCCTTCGGCGCTTCCTTGACGCCGGGGCTCTGCGGCTCGACCTGCTTCTTCTGCGGCGCGATCGTCATCGACGCGCGTGGCAGCGAGCCCGGATCGCTCGGCAGCGCGGGCAGCGTGACGGCGGGTAGCGTCTCTGCCGGCGCCGGCAGCGGCACGGGCGGAGGCGTCGGGATCACCGCCGGCTTCGCGAGAGGCTTCGGAGGCGCCGGCGGCGGAGGCGTCGGAGGAGGCGGAGCCTTCTCGGCCTTCGCCGGCTGGACGGGTGCGCCTTCCGTGGCCGCGACCTTCGCGGCCTCGGACTTCTTGTCCTGCGTCTCGGTGAATGCAGTCTTGGTCTTGGTGACTTCCTTCTCGTGCTGGGCCTTCTGCTTCGCGACTTCCTTGGTCGCGTCACCCTGGGCCTTGCCGAAGTCCTTGCCCTGCTTCGCGACGTGCGCCGCGTGGGCGTCGTCCTGCTTCTTCTGGTCCTCGTTCGCCTTGAGGAGATCCGCGTTGTACTTCTCGATGATCTCGGCCTGGACGATCTCGCGCTCCGCGACAACGTCGACGCCGGTATCCGGGTTGATGCCCTTCGCGGCGATCTGCGCGCGGCGCCATGCGAGCACGAGCTGACCGGCGCCGAACGGATTGCGCTTCGCGAGGATCGCGACGGCCTTCGCGAGCCGCTCGGTCGGCGAGTTCATCGCCATCGCCGGTGCTACGGTCTCGGCGGTGTCGGCGTTGTCCTGGTAGTAGTCCCACTCCTTCGCCCCGACGGGGAACATCGAGCTGAAGTCGACCGGCGCGACGGTCAGGCCGTTCTCCCAGCCGGGAGGGAGCTCGGCGAACTGCGGCGCGGCGTTCTTGAACGCCTGGAGGACAGGCGTGACCTTCTCCCTCGCGTCCTTGTTCGACTCCTCGTCCGCGGTCTTCTTGCCGCCTTCCTTGACGCCGTCGATGATTCCTTCGAACCCGTCCTCGCGCAGCGCGAGACCCTGCGTGAGCTTCGTGCCGCCGGGACCGCCGAACTGCATGCCGATCGGCTTGAACGGCTTGAACTTGCCGAGCTCGATGTGCGCGAACGTCATGGACGCGAGCGTCCACTTCTTGTCGACGAGCGTGAACCAGCAGACCTCGGCGTAGAGCGTCGCGATCAGCGAGGCGATCAGATCGAGTGACGCGCCGACGAACGGATCGATCTCGAGCGTGGCGCCTTGACCGGGCGCGAAGCGGCCCTTGATGTCGGCACCCATCTCGAGGTTCAGGCGCGCCATGATCTCGGCGCCGATACCTGCGGAGCACGTCGCGATCAGCAGCTGGATCTCGCCGACGACCTGCACGGAGAGCGACAGCGCGACGTACGCACCCATCGCGATCGAGCCGCCGAACGTGAACGCCGGCATGCCGCCCGAGTCGAGCGCCTCGAGACCGCCTTCGAGCTTCGGGCTCTCGAACTTGATCTTCGGCATGCGGTAACCGGCACCGACGCCGATCGTGAACTTGAGGCCGAGCGACGCGACGCCGACGGTGAGCAGTGGGATCGTCGGGAACGGCTTCTTCCAGGCCGCGACCTCGTGCTCCTCGCCCTTCTCGTCCTTGTCCTTCGAGTCGATGCCGAGGACCTCGAGGCCGCCCTTCTGCGAGTACTTCACGCCGACGACGAACTCGAGAGACTCGGTCGGCGCGAGCGTGAGCGAGCCTTCAGCGAACAGGCCGTTGCCGCCCACGATGTCGTAGCCGAGCCCGATGTGCGCCTTCTTGATGATCTTGGCGTCCTTCGGGTACAGGTCGACGCTGGCCTTGAGGCCGGTCTTGTCGAGGTCGCCTCGGACTTCCGCGCGGTTGAAGCCCGGGAAGTACATCGGCATCATGATGCTGGCGTACAGACCGCGGTCGCGCGTGTAGCCGACGTCGAACGTGCCCTTCTCGCCCTTGCCCATCGGCGCGTTGAACTCCGCGTGGAGCTTGGCGGAGATGCCGGCCTCCGGCTGGTACGCGACCTCGATGAAGGTGTTGTCGATCGGGAGGATGTCGGGCGGCTTGATGTTGAGCTTGCCGACCACATTCGTCAGCTTCCACTTCTTGAGATCGACGTGGAGGCTGCCCGAGGTGATGAACTTCGAGAGCACCGACGTGCCACCGGGCGTGACCGTCAGGTCGGCCGCGGTGTTCAGCTCGCCCATCTCGCCGGCGGTGATCGTGCCGGTGCCCTCGACGGTGAGGGCCGGGAATGCTGCCTTCATGTGCAGCGAGCCGCTCGAGAACTTGTTCTTGACGACGGAGATCTTGCCGTCGGCCTCGACGTCGCCGATCTTCGCGCGCGTCACGGCGAGCTCGCCGTCGACGCCGTGGCCGGACTTGTAGTTGACGTCGATGTGCGCGGCGATGTCGGTGATCCCGGCGACCGGAATCGCGGTGATTCCTGCGCGGACGTGGAAGTCGAACTCGCTCTTCGCGGCGCCGCCGACCCTCAGGCCGAAATCCGCGGTGACCTCGCCGAACGTGACGGCGCCCTTCGCGAGCTTGTTCGCGAGCGTCTCCGCCTGGATCTTTCCCTTCAGGTAGAACGACGCCGGCTCCCCACCGCCCGCATTCGCGTCGACGGTGAACTCGGCCGTCGCGAGCTCCGCGATGTCGGCCTTCGCGCCGCCGGTGACCGTGAACTTCTTCGTGGCCGAGTCCCAGTGCGCCTTGATCGCGCTCGACTCGTCGAACTTGACCGTCGTACCGATGCTCTTCGGCTTCAGCGTGCCGTCGATCGAGATGACCTTGCCGTCGTACTTGAACTCGAGCGTCGAGCCCTTGCTGAGCTCGGGGATCACCGGCTCGCCCATGTCGAGGGTGGCGTCCATCGTCACTTGCTTGGCCGCCTGGTCCCATTTGATCTTGGCGCCCTTGAACGCCTCGGAGACCTTGCCGAGACCCTTCAGCTTGCTGACCTCGCCGGTGACGAGGAGCTCATTCCGGGTGACCTTGACCTTCGCAGCGGCGTCGAAGTACGTCGAGTACGCGGGCGCGAGCGAGAGCAGGATGTCGCCCGTCGAGAAGTTGCGGTCCTTGTCGACCGTCATGTGGATGTCGACGCCGTTGAACATCGCGAACGGGAGGACGTGGATGTCGGCGCTGCCGCTGATGCCCTCGCCCTTCTTGTAGTCCAGCGCGAAGGTACCGTTGCCGAGGCCCGGGGCATCGACCGCGCCCGCGACGTGGGCCGTCAGGTCCTTGCCCTTGCCGAGATGAACGTTGCTGCCCGCGCCGATCGTGAGCTTCGCGAACTTGCCGATCGAGATCGGCGGCGCGTTCTCCTTCAGCTTCGCGTCGAGCGAGTCGTTCTTGACCGCGACGCTCAGCTCGACGCCGGTCAGCGCACCCGTGAGCTTCGCGTCGGCCTTGACGTCGAACTTGCCCGTCTTGACGTTGATGTCGGCGGTCGCCGTGCCGGTCGCGAAGCCCGGCACCGTGAAGGCCAGGCCTGGGAGGCTGACGTCGCCCGTCTTCAGATCGGCCGAGCCGTCATTCGACGTGAAGTAGTCGCTGACCTTGAGGTCGAGCTTCGAGAGCTTGCCGGTGAAGCCGTCGTCGTCCATCGAGAGCGCGAAGCGACCCGACAGCTTTGGGGCGCCTTCCTTCGGATACTTCGCGGCACCCTCGATGGCGCCGTTCACCTTCAGCTTGCGGTCCGCGTACGTGATCTTCGCTTTGGCCTTGTCGAGCGTGACGCCGACGCTCGGGACCTTCTCGAGGACCTTGTTCACCGCGCCCTCGGCGCTGACCTCCATGTCGAAGCGAGGCACTTCCTTGTCGCCGGAGATCGAATCGATCGTGACGCCCGCAAGCGCGGGAGACGCGAACGTGATCGGACCCTCGGAGATGAAGCGCCCGCTGCCGTCGGATCCTCCTGCGACGCGCGCCTTACCGAGGACCTTTTGGTAGGTCATGGTCCCGAGGTCGAACACGGCCTCGGCCGACCACGTGAACTTGCCGTCCTTCCAGCCGACCTTGGCCTCGACAGCAGCACCGGCGGCCATCGCGCTGGCATCGAGGTCGCCCTCGAGCTTTTTGCCCGGTAGCAGCTTGATGTTGCCGCTGTTGATCGTGACCGAGGCGCTGCCGGCCTTGATAACCGTGCCGCTGGCCGCCGTCAGCGAGCCGGTGATCTCGTTGCCCTGGACCTTGCCCGAGAACTCGCTGAACAGGACCTGGCCGTTGATCGGCTTCTCCGCGTACGAGATGTCGGTCGCCTTGAACTCGAACTTGCTCGCCGCGCCGCCGCCGCGCTTGTACTTGACGTTCAGCTCGCCGCCGAGCTTGCTGTAGACCTTCGAGAGCGGAACGCTCGCATCGACCTCGAGGTCGATCGGCTCGCCCTTCTTCGCGATGATGTGCGCCTCGATCTTCGCGCCCTGTAGCGCGGGGATCTTCACCGTGCCGGTGACGTCGCCCTCGACCGCGAGGCCGGTGTCGTCCTTTTGCACGGTCAGCTTCGAGCCGGCCTTGATGCCGACCTCGACGCCGCCGAACTTCAGGTCGGCACCGCCGTCGATCTTGATGCTGCCGCCGAACCCGCCGCCGGTCTTGTAGTTGACGGTGGCGGTCGCGCCGAATCCATCGGCGCCCGGCATCTTGAACGAGCCGGTGAGCTTGCCGTCGACCTTCTTGCCGTCGATCTCGATCGACGAGTCACTGAGCTCGATCGACGCGCCGCCGGGGAGCGGGAAGCTGACGGTCTCGTTCAGCGAGAGCTTCGCGGCGAGGTTCTTCTTCTCGAGGTGAACGCTCTCGAACTTGACCTTGTCGAGCTTCGGCAGCGTGAAGTGGAGGTCCTTGGAGTCGAGCGAGAGCTTGCCGGCGCCGAACTCGATCAGCGCGGTGCCCTCGATCCCCGGGAGGGCGACCTTGATGTTTGACGAGCCGCCGAGGAACTCGAGCTTCTCGCCGTCGTAGGTCATCGCGGCCTCGGCATCGGCGAGGCCCGCGATGTCGATCTTGCCGCTGACCTTGACCTTGAACGAGATGCCCGAGCTGCCGAACTTGAACTCCTGGACCTCCAGCGTCGCAGCACCCTTGGCGAACCCGTTCTCCACGGTGACGGAGGCGGTGCCCTTGAGCGTGACCTCGATGCCCTTGCCTTGCGTGTACTCGACGGTGATCTCGAGGTGGCTGGTCTTGATCGGGAAGTCCGGCGGCATCAACTCGCCGGGCGCGATCGTCGCCGTGCCGACGATCTTGCCGTCGCCGATCTCGATCTCGACCTTCTTCTTGAGAAACTTCGCCGCGTCGATCTGGACGGCGATCTTGCCGGAGGCCTTGCCCGCGGAGGTCACCTTGAGCTCACCGGTCGAGCCCTTCAGCGGTCCAGACTCGATCTCGACGTACAGCGTTCCCGATTCGACCTTGTCGCCGGCCGCGTTCGGCTTGAACTTGGCCGAGTTGACCTTCAGCGGCCCGGCGCTCTTGCCGATCTGGATCGTCTTCGTACCGTCGGCGGTGTTCTCTTCCGGGTTCGCGAGACGGTCCGCCAGGTCGAGCGCGATCCCCGCGATGTCGACGTTCCAGGCCTTGATCGTGGCAGCAGCGCCCGAGCCGGCGCCGCCGGCGCCGTCGCCCTTCAGCTTGCCGCCGTGGTCTCCGCCGAGCTTCGCGACGTGCTGGCCACCGGTCCGTCCGCCGCCAGCATTGCCCGCGGGCCTCCTCTCGTCGGCGGCCGGCGTCGGCGTGCGCGAGCCCGACGCCGTACCCTTGCCGATCGTGACCGTGCCCTTGCTGTCGACGATCCCCATCGTCTGCTTGACGATCGAGAGGTTTTGCTCGCCGGAGTCGGTGGTCCACCACTTGTACGGGATGTCCCAGACCATCTGTCCGACAGCCAGCGGCTTCGGCCACGGCTCATCGGTGACGTCCATGAGCTTGGCGTAGTCGTAGGCGCCGGTCTTGTTGTCGTCGCGAACCGACGTCTCCCTCGACTCCGGCTCGTGCTTGAGGTCGACCTTGACCTTGCTGAAGTAGCCGGTGAGCCCGTGCGCGCCGCCCGGCACCTCGCGGATCTTGACCTTGTTGAACGAGACGTTGAGCGGCTCGAGCTGCATGTCCAGCTCGAGCTCCAGGCCCATCATGTCGTCCCGCAGCGGGCCCCTCGTGCCGTGCACGGTGAACTTCACGCCGGTCGGCGTGACCACCGCGACCGACTTGGTCGCCTCGCCCTTGTCGGTCTTGAGCTTGATCGTGTACTGGCCCGCGGTACCCGGCGCGAGCCATGTGAGCGATGGACCGTTCGCCGTCGCCGGGGTGCCACCGGTCGCAGTCCAGTCACCCGTCTCGCCGCCGACCGCCTCGAACTTGACCTCTTCGCCGACGCCGACCGTCCAGCGGTCGGTGCCACCGCTCGCCGGTGTCGCGGTCGTGGTCGACTTGATCTGGATGGGCGCGGCAGCCGCGGGCGCGGGCGCCGCAGGATCCTTGCGCGAGATCGTGCCGGCGCCGACGCGCTCGGTGATCGCGAGCTCGCGCGCGCCCGGCGACATGCCCGCGGCGAATGCGCTCGCCACGCGATCGGCTTCGCGC
>JACCRC010000243.1 GCA_013813765.1 Deltaproteobacteria bacterium
GCCTCGGCGGTGAAGGCGACCTACGAGAAGATCGTCGCGAAGAACCCGATGCTCGGCGTGACGCTGTTCCCGCCGCCGGACTCCAAGGAAGAGGCCGCCGAGTTTGCCGGCTTCATCCGCGACTGGCTCGACAAGGTCGCGTCGAAGAACCTGCGCGGCGAAGCGGGCGTCTAAGGCGACGAGTCGGGCGTCACGTAGGAGCCCTTCGACTCCTTCGCGATCAGCTCCAGGATCTGGACGGCGCGCTGCTCGGAGCCCTTGCTCCACTGCGTATCGACGCCAAACGCCTGCGCGAGCTCCACGTTCATGCGGTGGCCCTCGAGCGCCTTGTCCAGGTGCTCGCGCACGCGGTCGTGGACCTCGGCGACATACTTCGGACGGGTCGACGCGTCGATGCGCTTGGGGTACGGCGCCTTGACGTGGGCCTGCCAGAGCTCGACGAAGATCTCGGACATCTGGTAGCCGGACGCGGTCGCCCAGTAGGCGTGTCGGAAGCCAAGGCTCTCCTTCCAGCGGTCGTAGGCCTTCACCGCGAGGACGCGCTTGGCCTCGAGGTCCGCGACCATCGCGTCGTCACCATTTCGTACCGGGGCCTCGGCGAACCGGCGGTGCATCACCTCGCCCCGGTAGTAGTGGGCCATCGCGATGTAGTACGGGTCGTCGATGCGCGGGGCCTTGCGCCACTCGGCGACCGAGGCCTCGAGCGAGAGGTCCGCCTTGTCGTACTGCTTCTGCTCGAGGTGGACGTAGCCCTTGCGGGCCAACGCCTCGATGCGATCGGCGAACGTCAGGTTCGTGCGCGCGAGCGCGGCGTCGAGCGTGACGACCGCCTCGGGCCACTTCCGATGGTCTGCCTGGAGCGCCGCTATATATAGGTGGCCATCGATCGACTCGCGCGAGCTCGGGTAGGTCGCGAGCAGCTCCTGGAGCGTGGTGATCGTCGCGGTGAGATCCCCCTGCTTGTCGTACACGGCCGCGATGTTGAAAAGCGCGACCGGGGCGTACTGGGAGTCGGGGAACTCGGTGACGAGCTGGCGATAGCGGCCGATCGCGTCCTTGTTGTTGCCGGCCTTCGCAGCCTCGTTCGCCTGGCGGAACAGATCGGCGGACGCGACCGACGTGAGCTCGGGATCGCCACCGACGCCGGTGCTCGACGCACGGATGCGAATGATGTCGAGATCGACGACGCGCGGATCCTTCGCAGTGAGTCCGCTATCACCGGGATCGGCACGCGGCGCGGTCGCCTTCGCGTCGGCGAGATCGGCAGCTGGTTTGATCGGTGGAGACAGCGGCTGCTTCGGGAGTGTCGACGTGCTCCCACGCCCACCACACGCGGTGAAGATCACCAGCAGCCAAGGAGCGAGACGCATGCTCTAGTTATGACGTACGAGACATCGGAATGGTGTTGACTGTGAACCTGTCACACCGCTTTGCTATGTCCTGAACATCCATGAAGGTCGCGTTCACGCACAACCTTCGGTTGACCGACGTCCGGGAGACCGAAAAAGAAGCCGAGTACGACAGCGCCGAGACGGTGAGCGCCATCGCCGCGGCCATCGAGGCTGCTGGCCACGAGGTGGAGAAGGTGGAGGTGTCCGGCCCAGCGTCGAACCTCCTCGAACGCCTCGAAGCGATCGATCCGGACATCATCTTCAACACGGCCGAGGGCCAGTCCGGGAGGATGCGCGAAGCGTTCTACCCGGCCCTGTTCGAAGAGCTCGGCGTCCCGTACACGGGATCGGACGCGTACACGAACGCGCTCACGCTCGATAAGTGGCTGACCAAGCTCATCGTGCAGAAGGCCGGGATCGACTCGCCGCGCGGCACGCTAGTCACGGTGCGGAACTTCGACGACGTCGTACAGCGCGGACTCGGGCTCGCGTTCCCGGTGATCGTCAAGCCGAACCACGAGGGCTCGAGCAAGGGCATCTACAACGGCGCGATCGGCTCGTCGGTCGTGCGCGAGCCGAAGGAGCTGTCCGCCGCGCTCAAGGCCGCGATGCGGACGTACCCGGACGGCGTGCTGGTCGAGGAGTACATCGAGGGCCTCGACATCGCCCTCGGCTACATCGATGGCGTCGGCCACGACGACGGCCTGCTCACGCCGGTCGAGGTCGATCTCCGCCAAGGTCTCGAGGGCGGCGGCGACCGGCCGTTCAACATCTACGACTACCGCCTGAAGAACGTCGAGCCAGGCAAGGTCCAGTACCGCTGCCCCGCGAACCTCCCGCGCGATGTCGCCGCTCGCCTGCGCTCGATCTCGCTCGAGGCGATCCGCGCGCTCGGGCTGCGAGACATGGCGCGCCTCGACTATCGCGTCACCAGCGAGGGCCGGATCTACCTGCTCGAGGCGAACGCCCTGCCCGCGCTCGCGTCGCACAGCTCGCTGTTTGCGGCCACCGCGCAGGTCGGCCTGACCTACAACGCCACGATCGCCGCGATCCTGAACGCGGCCGCGCTGCGCGCCGGCCTCGCGACCGCGTCGCAGCTCGGAGGCTTCGATGCTCGGCGCCAGCGCAAGGCGCAGCCGATCCGCGTCGGCTTCACGTACAACGTGAAGCGCTCGGTCGACAAGAACGGCGGTGACGACGAGGCCGAGTGGGATCCGCCGGAGACCATCATCGCGATCGCCAATGCGCTCGCGCGTCAGGGCCACATCGTTGTCCACCTCGAGGCCACGCCGGATCTGCCGCGAGTCCTCGCCGAAGCCGATGTCGATCTGATCTTCAACATCGCGGAAGGCGTCGAAGGCCGCAACCGCGAGGCGCAGGTGCCTGCGCTCTGCGAGCTGCTCGGCATCCCGTACACGGGCTCCGACTCCGCGACGCTTGCGATCGCACTCGACAAGGCGCTCGGCAAGAAGGTGCTGATGCAGCACGACATCCTCACGCCGAAGTTCCAGCTGATGGAATCCGCGCGCGAGCGACTGTCGGCCGACATGAAGTTCCCGCTGATCGTGAAGCCCAACGCCGAGGGCTCCTCCAAGGGCATCGACGCGAAGAACGTCGTCGACACCGAGGAAGAGCTTCGCGCTGCCGTCAAGATC
>JACCRC010000247.1 GCA_013813765.1 Deltaproteobacteria bacterium
CGAACATGGTGATCGAGCTGCGCGTTCAAGGGGCGTACTCGCGCGGCGGCATCCCGCTCAACGTGCAGGGTGTCGCGAACGTGAAGATCTCGAGCAAGAGCACGCAGCTCGCGAACGCGATCGAGCGCTTCCTCGGCATGACGCGCGAGCAGATCATGCAGGTCGCGCGCGAGACTCTTGAAGGAAACCTCCGCGGCGTGCTGTCGACGCTGACGCCCGAGGAAGTGAACCAGGACCGCGAGAAGTTCGCGGGCGCGCTCGTCCACGAGGCGGATCACGACCTCGCGCGGCTCGGCCTGGAGCTGACCACGCTGATGATCCAGCACGTGTCCGACGACAAGGGCTACCTCGACTCGATCGGTCGCCGGCAGACCGCGGATCTGCAGAAGTCGTCGCGGATCGCCGAGGCGGAGAATCACGCGCTCTCGAACGAGAACTCCGCGGCGAACTTCATGAACCAGGAGATGGCAAAGGTCGACGCGCAGATCGCGACGGCCCGCGCTGAAGGCCAGCGGCGCATCGTCGAGGCGCAGACCCGCAAGGGCGCGCTCGTCGCCGAGTCGCGCGGTGTGGTCCAGGCGCTGCTCGCGAAGGCGACCGCCGAGGTCCAGGTGCAGCGCGCGCGGCTCGCGCAGGTGCGCTACCAGCTGATCGCCGACAAGGTGAAGCCGGCAGAGGCGAAGAAGGCGCAGATGGTCGCGCAGGCACGCGGTGCCGCGTCGAAGATCATCGAGGAAGGCAAGGCGAGCGCGCAGGCGATCCGCTCGCTCGGCGAGACGTGGGCGAAGGCGGGAGACAGCGCGCGGCAGATCTTTGTCGCTCAGAAGCTGCAGTCGCTCGTCGGAACGATGATGAGCACGGTCGGCGACATCCCGATCGACAAGCTCACCGTCATCGACAAGGAGCTCGCCGCGAACGGCTCGAACTTCGCGGTGAAGGCCGCGATCACGGCGGAGCAGCTCAAGCAGATGCTCGGCGTCGATGTCGCCGCGGCGGTGCAGCGGATCGCCGGTGAGTCCCGGACGCTGCCGCCCGCCCACATCGTGGCGCCTCCGCCGCGCAAGCCGGACCACGGCTGATGAAGGACGAGCTCGCCCGAGCGGACGCGCTGTTCGCCGATCGCAAGGTCGACGAGGCGATGAACACGATCGGCGGGCTGCTCGAGCGAGCGGAGGGGAACCCCGCCGAACGCGACCAGTTGATGGCGTGGATCGTGGAGCGGGTCGGAGGAGAGCACCCGCAGGTCAGCGCCCACATCGCGCTGGCCGGCGGCGCGCTCGTCGAGGGTGGCGCGTCGGCGACGGCGATCGGCAGGGCGATCGTCGCGCCGGTCGTGCGGGCGCTGCGCGATGCGGCGCGGATGATCGGGTACGCGAAGGAGCACGGGCACGCGCACTCGCATGACGCCGATGCCGATGCCCACTCCGACGAGCACGACGACTCGCCCGCCGCGCACGATCGCTCATCCGGGGGCCCCGAACACCGTTCCGCCGACCACGAACACTCGTCCGCCGACCACCAACACCGGTCCGCCGACCACCAACACTCGTCCGACCACGATCACGATCACGTGGGCGACGACGTTCACGAGCACGTCCACGATCACGGGGACGATCAGGATCACGATCACGACGACGACGACCACGACCACGCGGTCGAGATCTTTGGCTTCGCGCTCGGCGAGGACGACCTCAAGGCCATCGCGGCAAAGGATGTCGCCGCGGTGCGCGCGTGGTTCTCGTTGGAGATGTGGTACCGGCCGGCAGTTGCGTGCTGGACGCGCGATCTAACGGTGCTCCGCGAAGTGCAGGCGAATCAGGAGCTGCGCGATGCGATCGGCGTGCTCGGTCACGAGTCGCCCACCCCGCACTGGTTATCCGTTCTGATCGAGACGCTCGCGGATGCGCCGATGATCGTGCTCGTGCCCGAGCTCGGCGAGGCGTGGAGCTTCACGGCGGATGGAGTTGTCGACATGGGGCAGCTCACGGTGCTCGCGTCGAAGTACCTCGCCGAGCCGCTGCGCCGGATCGGGGCGAGCGGAGTCGCGACGAAGGCGGAGCTCGCCGTCATGAGCGGCGAGGCGGAGCAGAGCGGGGAGGGCGGGTACAGCTCGAGCTTCGCGTTCTACCCGATCGAGGCGTCGGACCCGACCGACGGACTGCCGCGCGATGGCATCGTGATGTGGGCGGCGCCGGGCGGGACCGGCTCGCACAGCCTGCCCGGGGACTTCTTGCCGGGAACGCTCCCCTCGATCGACGGGGTCCGCGTGCTCGTCATGGTCGGTCCCAAGGCACCGGGACTGCGGTTCGTGCGCATCATCCAGTCCGCGCGGATGTTCGATGCGCTACGAGCCGAGATTCGCGGCGTCAAGAAGCTGCCGGATCCACAGGCCGCGCAGCTGCTCCAGCTTGCCCGCGATCACGGCCGTCGCGTTCGCGCGTCGTGATCGCGTACGATTCGGGCCGTGAGGCTCGTGGCGTTGATCGCGCTCTCGCTCGGAGGCTGCGGCTTCCGCGTCGCGGCCGGCACCGGCGATGCGGGCGGCTTCGATGCGACAGTCGATAGTAGCGATGGACCGCTGCCGGATAGTGATCAGCCGGATGCTGCGCTGCCGTGGGGGACGCCCGCACTGGTCGGATTCCTGGGTGACGACCCGACCGCGACCGGTGATCTGCTCGAGCTGATCTTCAACTCGTCGAACGACCTGTGGGTCGTGACGCGAACGAACGTCTCCGATTCGTGGGGAACGCCAGCGCTGATCACACAGCTCTCGACTTCGTTCGACGAGACCACACCGGAGATCACGTTCGATGGCTTGACGATGACGTTCTCGAGCAATCGACCGGGCGGGCAGGGTGGGCATGATCTCTGGATGTCGACCCGGGTGAGTCGCAACGCCGCGTGGCAGACCCCGGTCGTTCTCGCAGACCTGAGCTCGACGACGGGCGATTCCGCAGCGACGCTGTCGGAGGACGCGCTGATGGTCGCGATGGTGCGCACCTTGGGTGGAAACGATCTCTACATCGCGACGCGCCTCACGGCTGCGCTGGTGTTCGGGCCGCCGCAGCCGCTCGCCGAGCTCAACACGTCGGGCCACGAGGGCAGCACCATGCTGTCGGGTGACAAGCTGATGCTGTGCTTCGACAGCCTGCGCTCCGGCAACGGCGACATCTACTGCGCTACACGAGCGACGCCCACGAGCACGTTCGATACGCCTATGTTGATGCCGTTCAGCGATCCGGCCGCCCTCGACGCGGATGTGTGGCTGTCTCCTGACAAGCGCGTCGCGCTCTGGTCGAGCACCCGCAGCGGGTCGTTCCAGATCTGGCAGGCGACGCGTTGATCAGAGGCTGAGGCCGACGCGGCGGCGCGCGGTCAGGCAGTGGGCGGAGCCGAGCGTGAAGTCGCGGCACGTGCGGGGGCGGTCCTCGTAGATCTCGCACGCAAAGCGCGTGACCTTGCCGAGCTGGATCAATCCACCGGTCAGTGCGCTGCATCGATCGCCGGCGCGCCGGATCTCGAGGTACGTGCCGCGATCCTCGAGGTACGCGGGCTGCTTCTTCACCATCGGATCGCGGCGCGCGACCTCGACGGAGTGATACGCCGCGCGGCAACACGCGCCGCAGGTCTGGCAATCGAGCGCGGCCTCGTGGCGCTCGCACGCGGGCCACGACGGATCGACCTTCGCATCGACCTGGCGGCAGCGCGAGCCGCCTCGGGCCTCGTGTCGCCACGCGCACGTGCTGCACGAGCCCGATGCGGTGCCGGCGGGCAGACCGCTCGGGTGCAGTGCGGGCCCGGGCGAGATGCCGAGCCAGAGCGGAGGGGGTTCGTTCGGCGTCGCGGCAGCGAACCTCGCGACCTCCGCGGCGATCCGCGCGGACGCGACGAGCGCGTCGGCGAGTGCAGGAGCCCACGGGGGCTGTGCGGCGCGGCGGAGCGCGGTGATCGCGGCCTGAACAGATGGATCGGTGCGATCTGCGAGCACGTCACCCGACAGCTGATCCCAGAATGCGCGGAAGTCCGTCGTCGGTGCGAACAGCGTGCGCAGGCCGTGACGGCCCGTGAGCACCCACTGCACGCGCAGGCACGCGTGCTCGCGCCAGTCATGATCCGGGCCGGTGTTGTCCATGCCCCAGTCAGGCGCCGTGAATGACTGCTCTCCTTCGACGAGCGAGTGACACAGCTCGTGAAAGATCATCTGAGCGAGGCTGTCGTCCGCATCGAGATCCGCATCGCGCGCGATCGCGAGCGTGCCGGCTCCATCAGTAGATGCATATGTATCTGCTGCACGTACAACGCGCAGACCGATGCGGCGCGCCGCTCCCAGCCACACCTGAGCGAGCGGATCGACGTAGCGCTGTGTGACCTCGCGTCCCACGTCGTGCGTCTAGCACGAAAAGTTGCCTCGACGCTGCTCGCGCTTGAAGGTGAGAGCATGAAGGGGGACATTGCGCTGGCCGGCTTCGTGCTGACCGCCGAAGAATGGAAAGAGCTCGACCCGCTGTCGCGCGCGCAGCTGGTCTCTGCGGCGCTGCGCCGCGACGAGCCGTGGACGCCGACCGCGAGTGGCAGCGGGCCGATCGATATCGCGCCTCCCGAAGACGAGATCGCCAAGTAGCTTCCCTGTCCGGAAACGGCCAGTCGTCGTAGGAGTGGCGTGGTACCTCGTTGTTCGTGCTGACGGACGACGCTCGCTACACCGCCCTCCTGACCCGCGATCCGCGGTTCGACGGCGTGTTCTTCGTTGGCGTCTCGACGACTGGCATCTACTGCAGGCCGATCTGCCCGGCGCGCACCCCGGGCCGCACGCGCTGCACGTTCTATCCGTCTCCGGCACAGGCGGAGGCCGCCGGCTTCCGCGCCTGCTTTCGTTGCCGGCCGGAGCTGGCTCCGGGAAACGCTGATGTCGATGCGGTCGACGCGCTCGTCTCCGCCGCCGCGCGGAAGATCGCGGAGGGTGCGCTGAACGAGCGGTCGGTCGATGCCCTCGCGAGCGAGCTCGGCGTCTCCGCGCGTCACCTGCGCCGCGCCACCGAAGCGAGGCTCGGTGTGTCGCCGGTCGAGCTCGCGCAGACGCGCCGCCTCGCGCTCGCG
>JACCRC010000281.1 GCA_013813765.1 Deltaproteobacteria bacterium
CGGCGCAGCGCGACCAGCAGATCGCGCCACGGCGGCAGGCTCGATTCGCGCGACAGCAGGTCGCGAAACACCACGCCGTAGCGCAGCAGCAGCTGGCGCGCCGACGCCTCGGCATCGATCGCCGTCGGATTGCACGCGGGCAACAGGGACCATCGGCCCGCCGCTGTCGGCAGCGAGCGCAGCGCGTGACCCGGGCGCTGCGTGTCCTTGGTGCGCGCGCGCTTGATCGCGTCGGCCCACTTGCGCACCGGCGGCGGTCCCATGTGATTCGCGGCGAGCGCCTTGTCGAACAGGCTCTTCACCTCGCCGCGCTTCCGATCGACCAGCACGCGCAGGCTCGCGAACCCATCCGCGGTGGCGAGGCCCGCGCCGACCAGCTCCCACAGCGCTTCCTCGACATCTCCTGGCGGCAGCTCGAGTCCCGTCACGATGTCGGTCAGAAACGACGCGCCCTGCGTCGCGAGCAGATCGCGAACACGCGTGGCGAGCGAGCCGAGGATCGGCGCCTCCGCCTGCTGACCCACCGCCGCTGCCGCTCGCAGCCAGACCGCGTCGCGCCGCAGCATCAGCGCGAGCGGCGCGGATCGACCCGGCGCGGTGCGCGAGCGCGCTGCGGGCGTAGCCTCCGGCACGACCGGCGCGAGGTCCTGCCGGCGCATCAGTGCCGACGAGGTCACGAGGTGGACGATCATCTGCTCGCCATATCCGGGCGTGCGCATGCCCGTCAGCGCTTGCGCCGCGGCTGCCGCGATCTCCTCGCGCGTGCAGCCCGCGCGCGACGCTTGCTCCGCCGCCGCCTCGGCGACGTTGTACGGGTGCATCGGATCGTGCGGGTCGCGCTTGTAGCGACGCTGCTGATCCGCCGGCGCCGCATCAAGCTCGGGGTCTGGCTCGACGGCGATCGACTGCGCGGAGCGCGGCGACAGGCGGCACCACACCACGTGGCCCGCGAGGCACAGCTGATCGAGCAGTGTCTGATCGTAGCCATGAAGCCGCGCCGGCAGCACCTCGCGCTCCCATGCGCCGGCTGCGGTCTCGAAGCCCTGGAGCTGCTCGACGACGCGCGCGAGCCCATCCGATCCGATCACCTGCGAGTGCTTCGCGACGCGCTGCCACCGCAGCAGGAACCGCATCAGCGCCGCAGCGCCCACCGGCTCGATCTCCTTGCGCAGCCGCGCGAGCGTGAGCCGGTGAATGCGCGCGAGCACGCGCCGGTTGCACCACTCGAGATCCGGCGAGGTGCTCGCGTCGTTCGCTGCGAGCAGCGCGGCGCGCATCGTCGTGGCGCGCGGATCGATCGCCGGCGGATCGTTCGCGACGACGTCCGCGCCGGCGAAGACCGCGCGCATCGGCGTCGCGCTCGCTACCGCGATGGCCGTCGCGGCGCCGAGCGCGCAGCTCGTTACCGCGGGAACGGCGAGGCGCAACGATGCAGCAATCTCGATCTTCACGGCGCTCGGCGTGAACGAGCCGCGCAGGATCGCGCCGTCGCCCTCGAGCGCGAGCAGCGCGCCGATGAGATCCGGCAGCGCCAGGCCGAGCTCCGCCGCGAGACCGCGCGCCGAGACGGGGCCGCGATGATCGAGGTGCGCGCCGACGAGCTTCATCACCGCTTCCTCGCGCGGCGGAACCTTGCTCCACGAAGGCGTCGCGATCATCGGCATGCACTCGACACCCTCGCCAAGCAGCGAGCGCGCGATGCCGAGGCGCTCGGTCGCGACCCACGCCGCATGCTCGATGCCGTCCGCCTCCCAGCGCACGCGGCACGCACGGCCGGTGGAGGTGAGCGCCTCGAACCAGTCGTCGGCGCCGGCGGCGAGCCGGACGCCTTGCGCCTCGGGCACGAGCCAGAGCGCGAGCAGCGCATCGTGCAGCTCGTCGACATCGCGCACGACCGGCGCGACCTCCTCGGAGGCAGCGGTGATCGCGGCCTCGTCGAGCGCGCCGACCTCGTCCGCGCTCTTGATCTGCGCGGGCAGACCGCGGCGGAGCTGGACCGCGCGCGTGCGGCGCTCCTCGAGCGGAGGGTCGTCGAGGAACGCGTACGGGTTCGCGTTGAGCAGCTCGTGCGACAGCGGACTGGGCTCGACGGTGTCCTTCGCGAGGATGCCGATCGCACCGCTCTCGAGGCCCTCGATCATCCCGCGCAGGCCCTCGAGGTCCATCGCCTCGACGAGGCAGTCGCGGACGGTCTCGAACACGAGCGGGTGATCGGGCACCTCGCGCGGGCCCTGGATGTTCTCGCCGCACGCAACGGCCTGCGGGAACACGACCGAGAGCGTGTCGGCCGCACGCATCTTCACGAGGTGCGGTGGGACCTTCTTGCCGCCCCTGCGGCGGAGCACGGTGAGCGAGCGGGTGACGTTCCACCGCCACCGGATCTCGAACATCGGCCGGTCGAGCAGCGCCTGGATCAGCGTGTCGCGCGCCTGGTGCGACGGGACGTACCCGAACACGGTGTCGAGCGGGAAGCTGTGCGGCTGACCGAGCGAGATCACGATGCCGTCGTCGGTGGCGATCGCCTGCAGCTCGAAGTCGAACGTGACGCAGAACTTCTTGCGCAGCGCGAGGCCCCAAGCGCGGTTGATCCGGCCGCCGAGCGGAGCGTGGATGACGAGCTGCATGCCGCCTGCCTCGTCGAAGAACCGCTCCGCGATCAGCAGATCCTTGCGGGGCAGGGCGCCGAGCGCCGAGCGCGCCGCCGCGAGGTACGCGACGAGCTGCTGCGCGGCGCGGATCTGCATGCTCGTCTCGTCCGCGAGCCAGGTCGCGATCGAGAGCTCGTCGGCGCCGGTCGCGAGGCGCGCGTCGATCTCGCCGCGCAGCGTGGAGACCTCGTCCGAGAGCTCACGCGTGCGCGCGGGTGCCTCGCCGAACCAGAACGGGATCGTGGGCGGCTGACCCTTCGCATCCTCGACGTAGACCTTCCCCATCTCGATGCGGCGGATCTTCCACGCCGTGTTGCCGAGCTGGAACACATCGCCGGCGGAGCTGTCGATCGCGAAGTCCTCGTCGACGGTGCCGACCCTCGTCTCCTCGGGCCATTGCACGACGTCGTAGTTGTTGTTGTCAGGGATCGCACCACCGCACATGATCGCGGCGAGCCGAGCGCCGCGCCGGCCCTTCAGCGTTCCGGCGATCCGATCGCGGTGCACGTGCGCGCCGGTGCGGCCGCGCCGATCCGAGACGCCCTCGGAGAGCATCTCGAGCACCTGCTCCAGCTTGGTCTCGCAGACGTTCTGATATGGCACCGCGCCGCGGATCAGATCGATCAGCTCCGTCTCGGGCAGCTCCTCCGCCGCGCAGATCGCGACGATCTGCTGCGCGAGGATGTCGAGGGGGGCATCGCGCAGCTCGATCTCGTCGAGGTTTCCACGCCGGATCCCGCGCACGAGCGAGCCGCACTCCATCAGCTGATCGCGGGTGAGCGCGAACATCCGGCCCTTCGGCGTGCCTCCGAGGTTGTGGCCCGAGCGGCCGACGCGCTGGAGCAGCGTGGCGATCGAGCGGGGCGAGCCGATCTGCACGACGAGATCGACCGTGCCGACATCGATGCCGAGCTCGAGCGATGCCGTGGCCACTGCGCACTTCACCTGCCCGTGCTTGAGCTTCTGCTCCGCCGCGAGCCGCAGCGTGCGCGACATCGAGCCGTGGTGCGCGACCACGTGCTCCTCGCCGAGCCGCTGCTCGAGCGCCGCTGCTGCGCGCTCGACGAGCCGCCGCGTGTTGCAGAACACGATCGTCGATCGGTGCTGCGTGACGAGCTCGGCGATCCGATCGTAGACGCGGCCGAACTGCTCGTGCGATGCGACGGCGCCGAGCTCGTCGTCGGTGATCTCGATCCCTAGATCGATCTCGCGGCGATGTCCTGCATCGGCGATGTGCGGCATCGGCCGGCGCGCACCGACGAGCAGCCGCGCGATCCGCTCGATCGGCTTCTGCGTGGCCGACAGACCGACGCGGATCGGCCCCTTGCCGGTGCACTGCACGACGAGCCGCTCGAGCCGCTCGAGCGACAGCGCGAGATGTGCGCCGCGCTTGTCGCCCGCGATCGCGTGGATCTCGTCGACGATCACCGTGCGCAGCTCGCCGAGCGCCGCGCGCCCGCGGTCCGTGGTGAGGAGGATGTAGAGCGACTCCGGCGTGGTGACGAGGATGTGCGGCGGTCGCTTCGCCATCTTCGCGCGCTCGCTCACGGACGTATCGCCGGTGCGAACGCCGACCCGGATCTCCGGCAGCTTCACGCCGCGCGCGGCCGCGTACACGGCGAGCTCGGCGAGCGGCGCCTCGAGGTTGCGATGCACGTCGTTCGACAGCGCCTTCAGCGGCGAGATGTAGAGGATCTGCGTGCGATCATCGAGACCGTGCTCGAGCCCGCGGCGCACGAGCTCGTCCATGCATGCGAGGAACGCGGCGAGCGTCTTGCCCGAGCCGGTGGGTGCCGCGATCAGGACGTCGTCGCCCGCGCCGATCCGCGGCCACCCCGAGAGCTGTGGCTCGGTGGGCGCACCGAACCGCTCGCGGAACCATCCCGCGACGAGCGGATGGAAGGCGTCGAGGACGTCGGGCACGGCAGGACAGACTATCAAATCCGTCTGAACGTCGTCGACGCCTCGTCGACGATCGAGATCGCTACAGACAGCTCGCCCAGCAGCCACTGTTGCTGGCGTCGCCACACACTTCGGAGGAGGTGAACGTGCGGTTGAACACCTGAATGTTGTCCAGCCCACCGACAAACGGCTGGGAGAACGTCTCGCCCGCGTCCAGGTTGCTGCCGATCGAGATGCCCTCGGTCCCATCGATCGGAATGGGCGTCGCGATCGCGCGACACCCGGCGAGGTGACCGTTGACATACACGCGCAGCGACGACGTCGACTGATCGAACGTGCACGCGACGTGGTACCAGCGGTTCTCCTGTACGCCGACCTCTGCGTCCACGGTGGTGGTGCCGATGCCGCAGCGGAACTTGCCGTTCGGGAGGTATTGCGCGAAGTACTGGCGATTGTTGTCGAGCAGCCAGTACGCGTTGCCGCGCTTCGGGTAGCCCATCGGGCGTGCCCACATCGTCATCGTGAGGTTCGAGGCGATATCGAGGTCGGCAGACTCGGCCACGGTCATCCGCGAGGTCGGGGACAGGAGGCCCGCCTGCTCCGTCACGCCGTCGTGCGACCGCGGCATCCGCGTGATCGCGGTACACGTCGCCGGGTTGTTGAACGTCGAGCCGTCGCTGCCGATCGTCGTCTGATCGTCGAAGTCGAGGCAGAGGCGAAGCGCCGTGTCGGTCGTCGAACAATGACGCGCTGTCGAGGGAGGCTCGGTGGGATCGGTCGGTGGGGCGCCGCCAGGGTACGGGTCCTCCGGATCGTCGCCGGGAGTCGGGGCAGGGGCCTCGAATCCGCAGGCCGGCAGTAGTGCCAACCAGAGCCATATCGATGACGCCCTCACACGTTCTACTGCTGCAAGCAGGGTGCCGCCGCCCGACCGTGGAAACGCGCGCGGTTAGCGCCGGTCACCTCGGGTGAGGCCTCACCCGCCGCGGGGGGAGCGGCCCCACGCCTTCGAGTAGTGGTAACGGATCTGCGCAACGCTGTAGCGATAGGTGCGGAGCGGGCACGCGTCGCGGACCGCGAGCCAGTCCTCCCAGCGCGTCGACGGCAGCGCCGCTGCGAGAGCGGTCGCGCAGGCCTCGGCGCACGTGCACGGCTTCGGGATCGGCGAGCGGGCGGGAGGCTCTCCATCGACGAGCACGACGGCACGCAGCGCGAGCCACGGCCCATAGATCGGATGGATCACCAGGTGACTTGGAGCGAGCGCACCGAGCCCGGTCGCGACGGCGAGCCGCGAGAACGGGAGGAACGCGCCGCCGTGCTCGCGATGCGTGAAGTACGCCGGCGCATCGCCGAACGCTGCTGCGATCGCGCGCTCCGTGTAGCGGTCGAGTGGATCGGCCTCGTCGAGGTTCGCCGCCGCGAGGAACGGTTCCCACAGCGCACGCGTGTTGCCGATCAGGATCCCGACGCGCGGACCACGTGCGAGGTGCTCCCAGCCAGGCTCGCACGCAGCGGCGTGCGCATCGAACGCGTGCGCGATGTCGTAACCGCGCTCGGCGAGGCGCTGGATCCCTGGGTCCACGCGCGGACCATGGCACAATCGGCGCGTGCCAGCGCGTCTGCATCACGAACGGATCGCGCGCAGTGACGCGTCGCCGGAGCGCTGGCTCCTCCTGACGCACGGCATCTTCGGAACCGGAGCGAACTGGCGCGGCATCGCGCGCAAGGTCACCGAACAGCGGCGCGAGTGGGGCATCGTGCTGGTCGATCTGCGGCTGCACGGACGCTCGGAGGACGGCGCTGCGCCGCACACGATCGAGTCGTGCGCGGAGGATCTGCGCGCACTCGTTGCCGAGCTCGGTGACATCACCGCGATCGCGGGCCACAGCCTCGGCGGCAAGATCTGCGCGGCCGCGCGCCCGCGCCTTTCGCTCGCGCAGACGTGGCTCCTCGACTCGAGCCCGAGCCCGCGGCCGGGCGCGCTCGAGGATCCAAACAACAGCGTGCTGCGCGTGCTCGGCGAGCTCGAACGACTTCCGAGGACGTGGGAGAAGCGCGATCAGCTGGTCGCTGCGCTCGTCGAGCGCGGCCACGACACCGCGCTCGCGCAGTGGCTCGCGATGAGCCTGCATCCAGATGCCGCGGGCACCCTCACGCTGCGGTTCGATCTGCCTGCACTTCGCGCGCTGCTCGCGGATTACTTCGCGACCGACGAGTGGGCTGCGCTCGACGACCCGACGCTCGGTACGGTCGAGCTCGTGATCGCGGACAATTCCAGCGTGTTTACCGACGACGACAAGCTGCGCCTCGCGCGTGCGGATCAGCACGTGCGTGCACATCACGTGAATGCCGGGCACTGGCTGCACATCGAGGCGTCGGCCGCGGTGGTCGAATTGTTCTCACAGTTTCTCGTTTGAGTGATGGGGCCTTCGGTCCCCGCACGAATCGTCTCGCGCTTCGCAACGACCGGGCGCTAGAGTGTGTCTTCGAACCCGTGGCGGCGCGCGTGAACCGAGCACTGCTGGTGGTGGCGATGATCGCTGCCCCGGTCTCCGTCGCTGCCGAGCCCGCGTTCGGCTGGCGCGCGCCGCTGAAGTGTCCCGGCATCGACGACGTGCGTGCGCGCGTCGAGCGCCGCCTCGGTGGGGCGATCGAGGGTGCCGTGCGCGGTGTCGAGATCGAGATCACGCGAGACGGCAATCACTTCGTCGCGCAGATCGATGCGCGTGCGCTCACGGTGGCAAACGACGTCCGCACGCTGCGCAGCGCGCGCTGCGACGAGCTCGCCGACGCCGTTGCCGTGGTCATCGCGCGCCTCGCGAGCGACGTCCGCGCCGCCGAGCCCAAGCCACACGCCGCGCCGCCGAAGCAGGAGGCTGCGTTCATCGCTGACACGCGGGGACCCGACGAGACCGTGCGGCGCGACGCCGTGCTCGAGAAGGCGCCCCCGCTGCGCCACACCTGGGGCGGCGGCATGCGCCTGCTCGCGCTGTCGGGCATCGGGGCGCTGCCGCGCATCAACCTCGGTGGCGAGCTCGCCGGCTACGTCCGCTACAAGCGCCACATCCTCGAGCTCGCGGTCGGGCGCTGGGTGCCGCAGTCCGCACGGCTCGATCCGGGTGCGCCGGCGCGTGTCGATGTCGGGCTCGACGTCGTCACGCTGCGGGGCGGGTGGGGGCCCGAGGAGCTGCCGATCCGCGCCTGGCTCTCCGGCGAGCTCGGCAGCATGTCGGGCGAGGGCATGTCGGTGGTCGATCCCCGCACCGAATCCGGCCGCTGGGTCGCGGTCGGAGGTGGCTTCGGCGTGGCCTGGCCGATGACGGAGCACGCCCGCCTGGTCGGCACGTTCGAGCTCGCTATCCCCCTGTTTCGCACCACGTTCATGCTCCAGAACGGCGCGGATCTGTACCAGCCAGCCCCGGCCGCCGCCCGCTGCGCGCTCGGTCTGGAGTTTGGTTGGCGATGAGCGCACTTTCCCGTGACGGATCCGTGGGCCCGGCTGCACTCACCCTGCAGACACCCGCGATGTCCCCCGCCATGGCCCATGCTCTCGAGACCCCGACAGACGCCCCCTCGGGTATCCACCTGTCGTTCGACGCGGTCTACGCCGAGCACGTCGCGTTCGTGTGGCGCGTGCTCCGCACGTTCGGTGTCACCGAGGCGCAGATCGAGGACGCGGTGCAAGACGTGTTCGTCGTCGTTCACCGCCGACTGCCCGAGTTCGAGGGCCGCGCGGCGATCACGACCTGGCTGTTCGCGATCGCGCGTCGTGTGGCGAGTGCGGCCCGTCGGAAGCGCGCGGGCGATCGTACCGAGCTGATGACCGAGGAGCCCGCAGGTGGTGCGGACACGTTCGCGCAGATGTCGCGCGCGCAGGCCGCCGCGACCGTGATGGGCATCCTCGAGAAGATGGACGAGGACAAGCGCGTCGTGTTCGCGCTCGTCGAGCTCGAGCAGCTCAGCGTCCCCGAGGTCGCGAAGATGCTGGACCTCAACCTCAACACCACGTACTCGCGGCTCCGCCTCGCGCGGCATGCGTTCGAGCTCGCGGTGAAGGCACAGGTGAAGCCATGATCGAGCAAGGAGGAGAGCCCCTGGGTTCCGCCGCACGGGCACTGCTCGACGCGGCCCGCGAAGGCCTCGCACCCGATGCCGCGGCTGCGGCACGCGTGAAGGCGAAGGTCGGTGCCGCCGCCGGTGCGAGCGCGGGCATCGGCATCGCGATCAAGCTCGGGCTGCTCTCGGTGGTCGCGGTCGTCGCGGTCGGTGGTGCGATTCACGTGTCGCGCAGCCGCTCCGCGGAGACTCCCGCGATCGCGCTGCCCGCCGGTGGTAGCGAGTCGCCGCCTCCGAGCGTTCGGCCGACCGCCACGATGGCCGCGCCCGCCGAGCCCGCGTCGACCGACCTCCGCGCGGCCCCCGGCGAGCCGGACCTCGCGATCGAGATGGCGCCACAGTCCGCCGCGCGCACTCGTCCCGTGGTGCAGCCCTCGGCCGGCATCGATCTCGCGCGCGAGGTTCAGTACATCGACCTCGCGATGACCGCGCTCAAGAGCGACGATATCGGCGCAGCGCTGAAGACCATCGCGGAATACGAGCGCGAGACCCGCGGCGCCGGTCAGCTCGCCGAGGACGCCGCCGCGATCAAGGTCGAGGCCCTGTGCCGCATCGCGAGTCCAGCCGCCGCGGGAAACCTCGCGGTCTTCGACGAACGCTTCCCGCGCTCGGCGCAGCGCTCGCGCCTCACCACGGTGTGCAAATGAACCGCGCGCTCGTCCTCGTCGCGCTGCTCTCCGTCGTCGCCTGCAAGGAGACGATCGTCGTCGGCGGGCTCAGCGAGGTCGCCTCGATGCGTTCGATTCCGAACCGCGATCTCGACATCCTGTTCGTGATCGATGACTCGGCGTCGACCGGTGACAAGCAAGCCCGTCTCGCGGCCGCGTTCCCGCAGATGATGGACGTGCTCGCGCAGGTCGAGGGCGGCCTGCCGAACCTCCACATCGGTGTCATCACCACCGACATGGGCACGTCGAGCTCCGGTGGTCCTCCGGGCCCCGCGGTCGGCGTGATCGGGCAGGGCGGCTGCTCCGGCGTCGGCAAGGACGGCGTCCTGCAGCGCACGCAGCAGATGAGCGACGCGTGGCTCACCGACGTCGAGGGTCCCACCGGCCGCGTGCGCAACTACACCGGCACGCTTCGCGAGACGTTCGGCGAGCTCGCGCGCGTCGGCTATAGCGGCTGCGGCTTCGAGCAGCCACTCGCCGCGATCAAGCGCGCGCTCACGAACCCCGTGAACACCGGCTTCCTTCGCGACGAGGCGAACCTCGCGATCGTGATCCTCTCGGACGAGGACGACTGCTCGCTGAAGTCGTCGGCGATGCTCGGTCCCGAGTCGCCGGCGCTCGGCACGCTGCACTCCTTCCGGTGCTTCCGGTTCGGCGTCGAGTGCAAGGAGGACGCGAACACCGTCGGGCCCAAGTCCGGGTGCATCGCGGCCACCGCATCCCCCTTCATCGACGAGCTAGACCCGTTCATCGACGCCGTCCTCGCGGCGAAGTCCGACGAGCGCATGCTGATGACCGCCGCCATCGTCGGCGATCCGTTCCCCGTCGCCGTCGAGCTGCGCACGCCTCCCGGCGGCGGCACCGTTCAGCCCTCACTCGCACACTCGTGCGTGGTCGATGCGCCCACCGGCACCGAGGTCGCGGACCCCGCCGTGCGCATCGCGGGGTTCCTCGAGGCATTCCCCGATCGCAGCTCGCTCACCTCGATCTGCAGCCCCGATCTCACCAACCCGCTGCAGATCATCGGCGCGTCCGCGAAGAAGCTGATGGGCGACACCTGCCTGGACACCTCGCGCCTCGCCGACACCTCCGTCGAGCTCGAGGGCGTCCAGCCGTCGTGCGAGGTCGCCGACATCCGGGACAGTGCGCCCAACGCCGCGACCGTCCTGCCGCTGTGCTCCTCCGGCGCGCCCGACTGCTACGAGTTCGTCGCCGACGCCGCCGCGTGCCCCGCGACCGACGATCACCTGCGCGTGAAGATCCGCCGCGCGAGCACCGTCGCCGATGACTCGTGGACGTACATCCGCTGCCAGCTCGCGCGGTAGGGCGTAGACTTCTTGATGCACGCACGGGTCGCGCTCCACGATCTGCGGCACGGACCTGCGCGAGTCGTTCCTCGACGCAGCTCGCGCGTTCGAGCAGTTGCTCGGCGTGGGCTGCATCGACACTCGCCGTCTCGCAGATGCGAGCACCGCCGAGGGCGTGCAGGCGAGTTGCGAAGCCGTTGTCGTGCACGATGGCGGACGCGAAGCGGTCCCGATGTGCCCGGCGGACGGCGCGTGCGTCGAGCTCGTGCCCAACGATCCCGCGTGCGGACTGGCGCCGTACGTGCGGGCGGTGCTGCGCGACTCCTCCGTCACCGACGGACAGCTTCAGGTGTACTGCGAGCTCCCGCACGTTCCGACTTGATCTCCGGCAGACAGCTCGCTGAGGACATCGCGCCCCAGCGCCGTCCGGGTTGCGGACGCGGCTGGGACTTGAGGCGCGAGGTTTCGCGCGCTTGGAGCGTGGCCTCGATTGTGCTGGGCGATCGCTCCGCAACCGATAGAATGGAGGACAGCGATGTCCGACGACAGTCTCACTCTTCGCGTCCTGATCGACATTCGCGAGGAGCTTCGCGAAACGAACAAACGACTCGACCAGACAAGGACCGAGCTGAAAGACGAGATCAGTCAGACAAGGGTCGAGCTGACGGGCGAGCTCGCTCAGACACGGCGCGAGCTGCGGAGCGAGATCGTGGAGGTCGAGCTTCGCCTCGCGACGCGGTTCACCGAGCTCACAGCGGCCACCCGAGACACTCATTCGCTCCTCGTGGATCGGTTCGACCTTCGAGATCGAATGGACCGGTGTGAGCGCGAGATCGAAGAGCTCAAGAAGCAGGTCGGCTGATCACCGGGCGGAGCTGGCGCCGCTGCCGCTCTAGCCGTCAGCGGCCGACACCCGCCGGTACCACCGGCCGGCCATGAGAAAATGTGTTACAAATACGTCGTGAAGTTCGAGTGGGACCCTGCGAAAGCGCGTGCGAACCGGATCAAGCATGACGTTTCTTTCGACGAAGCGGCCGAGTGCTTCGGTGATCCCCTCGCGATCGTCGACGATGATCGCCGTCATCCAGACCGTATGGTGCTGATCGGCGAGTCGCGATCGTGCCGGCTCGTCCTCACGGTCTTCGTCGACAAACACACCGAGGTGATCCGGATCATCAGCGCGAGAAAAGCCACGCGACGTGAACGGAGGGCATATGAAGAAGCGGACGTCTAGACGCGCCATCGATCCGACCCCGGCCTCGCTCGCCGATCTTCCCGAGGTCACGGTGTCCACCGGCGCTCGGCGAAATCCCTTCGCGGGACAGCTCGCGAGGGAGGGCATCCAGATCGTTCACGACGGCCCCTCGAGCCGGTCGCTGCGCGAGATCCCCGAAGTCGCGTTGACGGAACGCGCGCGGGCGAATCCATACTCCCGGCAGCTCGCGAGCGAGCTACATCGGGTCCGCGTCGGGCGCGGACGCCCGCGTGCGGGGGAGTCTGTTGGACCGAGCGACGTGCGATCGGTGCGGCTGCCGATGGCGATCTGGGAGGCACTCGAAGCCGAAGCAGCCGCGACCAAGCTGACGGTGCACGGAGTGCTGCGCGCCGCGATCACGGGCTTCCTCCAGATGCGGCTCGCGAGCGCGCCACGCTCGCGCAAGAAGCGATCGGGCTGATCTCTCCACGATGACCGGCCTCTGCCGCGCGGATCGCCGCGGAGATGCGCTTGTGATCGTCGGGTGTCAGGACTTGTCCTCGTCGTCGGACGGCCGGGGCTCGGGCTCGCGCGGTCCGGGGAGCTCGCGCGGCGGCAGGAGCTCGGGCTCGGTGTCGACGGGGGCGGCCATGAAGATCGCGGCGTCGAGCTTCTTGAACGAGCGCTTCCGGTACCAGTTGAGCGCGCGCTCGTTGTTCTCGGCGACCTCGAGCACGAGGTGGTTCAGGCCGTGTACGCGCGCGAGGTGCTGGAGCTGCTCCATGGCGAACGAGCCGACGCCGCGGCCGTGAAAGTCGGGGTGCACGGCGAGCTCGTCGATGAACAGCGGGCGCATGTCGCGCTTCTCGAAGTAGCGCGGGTTGATCCAGTTGTCGGAGCCGGTGACCTCGTAGCTGCACTCGGCGTACGCGACGATGTCGCCGTTGACCTCGAACAGGAGCTGCTCGATGCCCTCCTCCTCGAAGATCTCCTCGAACCGGTGCTTCGAGCGCGGTCGCTGGTACTCGACGGTCTCCGCGTTAACGTCGCGGAACGACAGCTTCAGGAAGTCCCACACGCGACTGATATCGCGCCGGTTCATGTGGCGGACGTTGATCAGCGGCCCGGCCGCCGGGGCCGCCGCCTTCTTCTTGCGCTTTCCACCCTTCGCGGTCGCACGCGGGCGGACGTCAGGAGGTGGTGATCCGTTAGGTGGCCGCTTGCGCGCCATCCACCGAAGTGGAACCCACCAGCGGACCTCGGGGCAAGTTGCCGGAGCGAGAAGCTGTCAGGAACCGACGCGAGCGACAAGCTTCTGTACGCGCTCGACAAAGTCCTTCTTGTGGTGTCGGTCGAACTCGGTCCAGGTCGCGAACGTGGTCGGGTCGGTCACGCGATCGAGGAACACCTTGCCGAGCAGGTGGTCGACCTCGTGCTGGTAGGTGCCGGCCTTGAGCCCGTGGACGGTCTCGTCGATGTCATTGCCGTGGCGATCCCACGCCTTCACGTGGACGCTGACATACCGCTGGACCATCCCGCGGAGGTTTGGCACCGACAGACAGCCTTCATTGTTCTCGAACTGCTCGTCGCCGACGGGCGTCAGCACCGGGTTGACCAGGATGGTCAGCGGAATCGGTGGCTTGTAAGGATACCGCGGATTGTTGCGGACCTCGATCGCGCAGACTCGGATGGGCTCGTAGACCTGGATCGCCGCGAGCCCGGCGCCATCGGCGTCGCGCATGGTCTCGACGAGGTCGTCGATGAACGCCTGCATCTGGGACGATGCGAGCTCTTCGCGACTTACGTCACGTGCGACTTGACGCAGTACTGGATGGCCCACCTGCGCGATCTTTCGAATCGCCATGCGGGCACTCTAGCAGACCGCGAACAGAGGGTTACAGGCGGGGTCGGTGCCTGCCAGTGCTACGAAGGTTTCCGCAGCGCGAAGTTTGTGTATAACCGCCCAACTAACCAGAGGGGTTCCCATGCAGATGTCTCGCCTGTTCGTCATGTCCGTGATCGTTGGCTCTGCGCTCGCTGCCTGTGGCGACGACGGCGGTAAAGGCGGCGGGATCGACGCCCCGAAGCAGATCGATGCGCCGAGCCAGCCCATCGACGCCCCGGCGGCAGCAATCACCGGCCTCGGTCAGAAGTGCGTCCAGTCGATGATGGGCGCCGACTGCCCGGCCGACGCTCCGCTCTGCGTCGGCTTCGCCGGCACCCCGACGTATTGCTCGCCGCGCTGCGTGACCAATGGCACCGCGACCGGCGCTGCGATGAACCAGTTCATGGGCATCACGCCGGCGCCGAGCAACGCGCTGTGCAGCGCGGCCTACCGCGCGGGCGCGATGGGCATGCCGGTCTGCGCGGCCGTCCTCAACAACTACATGCCGGCGGATAACCCGGTCGTCGTCGGCAAGGCGTACACGAACATCAACATGACGTGCGCCGTGCTCTGCGTGAGCAACGCGTGCCCGCCGGGCTTCGCGGTGAACAACTCGCTCGGCGTCTGCGCCTGCTTCCCGCAGTAGCTCGTCACGATTTCTGAGCGGCGTCGGCGCCGATCGCCTGTTCGATCGTCGCCAGACC
>JACCRC010000302.1 GCA_013813765.1 Deltaproteobacteria bacterium
CACAGGGCAGCGAGCGCTTCTGGGCGATCACCGTTCCCGCCGGCCAGAGCACGCTGACCATCAAGATCTCCGGCGGCACCGGCGACGCGGATATGTACGTCTCCGCCGGCAGCGCGCCGACGACGACGACCTACCAGTGCCGCCCGTACAAGGATGGCAACGTCGAGACCTGCACGTTCTCGCCGCCGGGCCCGACACACCGGTCACCGCGCTGCCGTTCGTCAGCACGGGGTCACCGCCGCCACCACCGCCACCGCCACTCGCGCTGTACGTCGCGGTCAGCGACACGCCCGAGTACGCGGCGTACGCGTTGAGCATCACGTGGTAGGTGCCCGCGGCCGGGGGCGTGAACGTGCAGGTCTCGACGTTGCCGTCCTTGTAGGGCCGGCACTGGTAGGTCGTCGTCGTCGGCGCGCTGCCGGCCGAGACATAGAGATCCGCGTCGCCGGTGCCGCCCGTGATCGCGATCGTCAGCGTCGTCTGTCCCGCGGGCACGGCGATCGTCCAGAGCTTCTGACCACCGGTCGCATCGCTGATGCCGGTCACGGGCGTGCCATTGGTCAGCGCGCCGGCGCCACCGCCACCTCCACCGCCGCCGCCACCGCCACCGCCACTACCGCACGTCGAGGGCGCCGTGCCGACGCCGACCGCGGCCCACGCACACGACACCGCGTCCTTCGTCGCCTGGTCGTAACCGAGCGCGGTCGCCGCCTGTTCCGTCGCCGTGCGCAGCACCGAGAACTTCGAGCTCGACGTCAGGATGTCGGTCTGCGCCTTGTAGAAGATCCGGATCGCCTTCTCCATTCCGATCGCCGGGACCATCGTCGTCGTCTTGTTGCGCGGGTGCTTGCCGCCCCTCGTCATGAGGCAGAACGCGAGGTTCGCGATGCCCGAGCTGTAGTGCACGTCGACCGAGCCCACGCTGCTCGTCCAGAGATCCTTCGACCTACCGTCGGAGACCGGATCACACATGCTGCGGAGGCCGCCGGAGATCACGTCCTCACCGAGCTGCCACGTCTGCGTCGAGATCGCGAGGTTCGTTCCGCTCTTGCCACCGTCGACCCACGCCTCGGTGAACGCGCCGAAGATGTCGGACATCGCCTCGTTGATGCCGCCCGACTCGCCGCTGTACACGAGCCTCGACTCGTTGCCGGTGACACCGTGCGTGAGCTCGTGCGCCGTGACGTCGAGCGAGCGCGCGAGCGGCGCGCAGCCCTGCGACGCGGAGCCATCGCCATAGACCATCTGCGAGCCGTCCCAGTACGCGTTGCAGTAGTTCGTCGAGTAGTGGACGGTGCTCGACAGGGTGGCGCCCGCGTTGTTGTACGAGTCGCGGCCGAAGAAGGTGTTGTACGCGGCCCACGTCGCGCCGGTGTTGTCGTACGCCGCGTTGACGTCTACGTCGGTCGTTGCCGCCTGGCCTTCGGAGCGCTTCAGCGTTCCCGGCGTGCTGGAGCCGTTGTTCGCGCTGTACACGCGTCGGTTCATCGCGAAGTGAATCTGCGGATGCACCTCGAGGATCTCGCCGGTGTCCTGATCGACATAGACGATGTCGCGAGCGGGGTTCTGCCCGCGCATGCCCGTCGCCGTCTGCTCGTACGCCTTGTGGATCGTGCCCTCGGCGGTCTGGATGTACACGGTGCGCTGCTGATCGACGGTGAAGCCGGTGAACCGCGCATCGCCGCGGATCGCGGAGGTCGCCGCGGTCGGCGCGATCGGATTCGCACCGAGGGTCGCGTCGATGTCGCCTCGCGCCGTGCCATTGACCGAGTACACCGCGCCCTTGACGTCGACGTGCACCACGAGGTCGCCGCCGATCACCGGGATGCCGTTGTGCGACTGCGTGTAGCGGAAGTGACGATGCCCGTTGTCATCGACCGACATCCGACGCATCGCGAGGTCACCACTGTTGAGCCGGAACGCCTTCAGGATCGGTGGCAGCGACGGCCGCACCAGACCATCGGCCGCGGCCGGATCATCGGTCTGCATCTGACCGACCTTCGCGAGCTCGCCGACGATGTACATCGGCAGTCCATCCGCCGTGTACATGAGCACCGTCACGTCGGGTAGCTCGTCGAGTGCCGTCTGCACATCGGACGGCGGTCCTGACGGATCGTCCTTGGTATCTCCAGCTGAAGGAGCGTTGGCTGTACAGCCAGCGAACGCGAGGAGCAGGACGAATCGATCCGACAGACGGCTCTTGAACATGCCGCCGACATCTCCATGCGCGGTGCCAGTGCCGATGCACAACATGCGCAGATGCTTCGAGCTCGCGCTGTTAGCTCGCGCGAGCCTACACACTCGCCCACAACACGCGGTCACACCTGCTCCCTGACATCGTAAGGATCCACACGCTGCACGTGCGGCAGTGTGTGGCGGACTGTGGAGGGTGTGGGACGTGTACTCCGCCGCGCGAGATCACAGTCGAGACAGCAGTTGTGATTCCGCGTGCGCCGGAGTCTCGTTCTACATGCAAAACGATTGCGCCTTGCAGAGACGCCCTGTCACAGGCACACGTGTTCACGCAGACTTCTGCCTCTGCGCACAGGTGCGAGAGGTGGGAGATCAGGCGCGGCCGGTCGGCTCGTTCTTGATCCGCGGCAGGAGCATCGTGAAGTTGCAGGGCCTGGTGCGGTGGTCGAGCTGCGGGATGAGGATCTTCTCGAGCCCGGTGCGCACCGCCCCCGTGGAGCCGGGCAGCAGGAACACGTACGTCGATCCGCACAGAGCTGCTTCCGCGCGGCTCTGGATCGTCGATGCGCCGATCTCTTCATAGGAGAGCCAGCGGAACAGCTCGCCAAACCCCAGGATCGGCTTCGTGACGAGCGGCGCGAGCGCCTCGGGCGTGACATCGCGCGGCGTGACGCCGGTGCCGCCGGTCGCGATCACCACGTCGACACCCGCATCCGCGATCCACGTGGCGAGCTGCGCGCGGATCGCGAGCTCCGAGTCGATCACGATCTCGTGCGCCACGATCCGGTGGCCGACCTCGGTGAGCCGATCGACGATCAGCTTGCCCGATGTATCGGTCGCCAGCGTGCGCGTATCGGAGACCGTCAGTACCGCGACGTTGACCGGGACGAACTCGCGCTCCATGCCCGAGATCGTAGCATTTCCCGAACAACCGCGCGGCTTTGACACATCGCGTTAGAAGCTGTCAGCAACACCCGAATTGCGCCATGACGCGGTGCGTCTTAGGGTGGGGGCATGAAGAGTTCCAACAGCAAGTCCGAGCTCAAGCTCGAGAAGACCGCCGAGCCCAAGTCCCTCCTCCACCTCGCCCTCGACGCTGCGGATCGCGGCCAGTCGACCGCGGTCGCCGTCCTCCAGGACGCGCGCGTGGAAGTCCGCGCCGCGATCGAGAACGGGATCGAGCTCGCCGAGAAGCTGTCGGCCGGCGCGCTGCGGTTCGCCCGCAAGCTCGTCACCAAGCTCGACGAGGCGAGCAACGACGCGCTGACGGGCACCGAGCGTGCGCTGTCGGCCGCCGTCGACAAGGCGAAGGAGACCTCGACGCGTCCGGCGCCCGAGCTCTCCGCCGCGGCCTGAACCAGTCACCACGCAGCGCCTGCGTCCCATCCTCCCTCATCGGCGCGCGCGGGCGCTGCACTTTTTTTTGAAGAGCGATCAGACGACGAGGTTGACGAGTCGACCTTTGACGTAGATCTCGCGCTTGATCGGCTTGCCCTCGAGGAACTGCAGGACCTTGTCGTCGGCCTTCGCCGCCGCGAGGATCGTCGCTTCCGTCGCATCGTTCGGAACTTCGATCTGCGAGCGCAGCTTGCCCATCACTTGCACCGCGATCACCATGACGTCGCGTGCGAGCTTGGCCTCGTCGAACGCAGGCCACGGCTCGTAGCTGATCGTCGTGGTGTGACCGAGGCGCTTCCAAAGCTCCTCGGCGACGTGCGGCGCGAACGGCGACAGGATCTTCACGAAGCTCTCGAACCACGCCTTCGGGATCGCGGTCGCCTTCGTCGCCTCGTTGACGAACACCATCATCTCGGCGATCGCCGTGTTAAAGCGGAGGTCGGCCACCGCCTGCGTGACCTTCTTGATCGCCGCGTGCAGGGTGCGCTCGAGCTCCTTGTTGTCGGCCGGAGCGCTGTCGCTGACCTTGCCGATCAGCGAATCGGTCTCCGGGTCGATCGCGAGACGCCACGTGCGATCGAGGAACCGGCGCGTGCCGGCGACGCCCGAGGTCTCCCACTCGACGCCATCCTCGAGCGGGCCCATGAACAGCTCGTACATGCGCATCGCGTCCGCGCCGTACTCGTTCGCCATGTCGTCGGGATTGACGACGTTGTACTTCGACTTCGACATCTTATCGAGCTTGGTCTCGACAGGAGTCTCGGTCCCCTTCACGAACCACTTGCCGTCGCGCTGCTCGACCTCGTGATCGTGGTGGTACTTGCCGCTCGCCTCGCGGAACGACGTCTTGTGGATCATTCCCTGGTGAAACAGACGCTGGAACGGCTCCTTCGTCGAGACGAAGCCGGCGTCGTACAGCACCTTGTGCCAGAACCGCGCGTACAGCAGGTGGAGCACCGCGTGCTCGTTGCCGCCGACGTAGAGGTCGACCGGCATCCAGTACTTCTCCTCGGCGGGATCCCAGCCGATGTCACCGTTGTTCGGAGACAGGAACCGCAGGTAGTACCAGCACGAGCCCGCCCACTGCGGCATCGTGTTCGTCTCGCGCGTGCCACCCTGGTAGGGCAGCCAGTCTGTCGCGCGCGCGAGCGGCGGCGCGCCATCTCGCGTCGGCTTGTACTCGTCGATCTGCGGCAGCGCCACGGGCAGCTCGTCCTTCGGCACGAGGTGCACGCTGTCGTCAGGCATCGTGTACGTGGGGAACGGCTCGCCCCAGTAACGCTGGCGAGAGAACAGCCAGTCGCGGAGCTTGTAGCGGATGCTCTTCTCGCCGAGCTGGCGCTGCTCGAGCCACTCGATGACCTTCAGCTTCGCCTGCTCGTTGTCGAGGCCGTCGAGGAACTCGGAGTTCACGTGCGGGCCATCGCCGGTGTACGCGGCCTCCTGCACGGACGGTGCGCCTGCCGGCGGCTTCACGACCTCGATGATCGGAAGCCCGAACTTCGTCGCGAATGCGTGATCGCGCTCGTCGCCCGCGGGACACGCGAACACCGCGCCGGTGCCGTAGCTCGCGAGCACGTAGTCCGCGATCCAGATCGGAACTTCCTTGCCGGTGACCGGGTTTACCGCCATCGCGCCGGTCGCGACGCCGGTCTTCGGTGCATCCGCCGCCTCGGTGGTGCGATCGCGCTCGCTGCGCTTGCCGACCTCCTCGCGATACTTCGCGACCGCGTCGCGCTGCGCCGGCGTCGTG
>JACCRC010000319.1 GCA_013813765.1 Deltaproteobacteria bacterium
GGACCGAAGGCCGCGGCGTGACGCTCGCGATCACGCGCAAGAACCAGACGCGCACGTTGCTCGGCACCGTGTCGCTGCGTCGATTCGCGCGCGATCGCCGCGCCGAGCTCGGCTACTGGTTGTCGGCGAACGCGTGGAAGTTCGGCTTCGCGACCGAGGCGTGCCGCGCCGCGATCGCGTTCGGCTTTCACGAGCTCGACCTCTCGCGCGTCTACGCGCAGGTGCTGTCGGGGAACGGCGCCTCGGAGCACGTGCTCGAGAAGCTCGGTTTGACGCGCGAGGGAACGAAGCGCCAGCACGTCCGCAAGGGACGGAAGCTGCACGACGTGCACATCTACGGCATCTTGCGCGACGAGTGGTCCGGCGCCTGAGCGCGCCGCCCGACGAAGTACCCGATCACGATCCCGACGCCGACGCCGAGGATCAGCCCCGTCGGAAAGCCGCTGCCGGCCGCCGCAGGTGCGGCCGTCGACTCCGTCGAGGCACCATCACTTCCGCGGACGGCCGCGACGATGAACGCGATCGCGCACGCGGCGCCGATCGAGAGCGACAGGATCCATAGCCAGCGCGGCGTGGTCGGCGGCCGCGAGCGAGGGAGGTCCACAGCGGCACCCTACCCGGAAATGGGCGCAGGCGCGGGGCTTGCTCCTGACGCGCGCGCGCACGCGTGATCGCGGACTTCCGCGGGACGACGTTGCGATCAACAACATGCGCACCCTCCCCGCCCTCCTCCTTCTTGCCGCGTGCGGCTTCTCTCCTCCGTCCCAGGACCAGCCCGACGGCGGCGTGGAGCCCGATGGGGCCACCCCGGATGGACCCCAGACCGGGTGCCCCACGGGTCTCGCCGGCGCGCCGTGCGTGCTCGCGCTCTACGATCAGACGGTCGCAGGCTGCGATGCCGCGAAGGTCGCCGAGCTGCGCATCGAGCTCGATGCACGCAAGGATCTCGGACCACTGTGGGCCGCGGGTCGCGCGTTGTTTCGCACTGACAAGGTCACGCACGTCGCCGGCGAGTTCAACGGCTGGTCGCGGACCGCGCTGCCGAGCGCGGCTGTCTGCGGCAGCGATCTGATCGTCGCGGTGGGCGCGGTCTCATCCGGCTACTGGCCCTACAAGCTGTTCGATGGGTCGGCGTGGTCGCTCGATCCGCACGATCCCGCGTTCGCGTACGACGACTTCAGCGGCAACCCCGACGGCAAGAACAGCATCCTCAACACGCCGGACTCGGGCCGCGGCCACATCGTGAAGCTCGCGCGAGCGTGCTCGACCGCACTCAATAACTGCCGCGACGTCACCGCGTACTACCCGCCGGGTTACACCGCACCGTCGAACGGCGCGAAGACGTACCCCGTACTCTTCATGCACGACGGGCAGAACGTCTGGGACGACCACGACTGCTGCTTCGGTCACACCGGCTGGGAAACCAACGTGGCGCTCGATACCGAGATCACGGCGGGCCGCGTGGCACCGGTGATCGTGATCGGTGCCGCGAGCACGACCGCACGCAACAACGAGTACGGTCTGTCACCGACGGCGATGGCCGCGTTCATGAAGTTTCAGGTCGAAGAGCTCCAGCCTCAGGCCCTCGCGCAGGTGCGGTGGAACCAGGCGAAGGTCGCGGTCGCCGGCAGCTCGCTCGGCGGTCTCGTCTCGATGCACCTCGCGCTCGCGCATCCCCAGACGTACGCCGCGGCCGCGTCGCTATCGGGAGCGTTCTGGCCCGGTCAGGGTCAGGGCTTCGCGCTGCGCGACAAGCTCCCCGGATACGGTAAGGAAGCGCTCGCGATCTACATCGACCATGGCGGAAACGTCGCGCAGAACAGTGACGGCGCTGCGGACTCGGTCGAGGTGCGCGACATGATGATCGGGATGAGCTGGCAGCGCTCCGATTCGCCGAGCTGCACGCCCGGCGCGAGCGCGCTCTGCTATCACTTCGAGCCCGGCGCGACGCACGACGAGCTCGCATGGAAGGCCCGGACCTGGCGCTTCCTGCGGTTCCTGTTTCCCGCGCAGTGATGACAGGATCACCCGGGGCTGGGACTGCACCCCCCGATCCGGGGATCGGTGCGTTTCGCTACACCTCGGAGAACCCAATGATCTTGCACGTTCTGCGCATCGGCCGAGACAGCGGTCGGGGCACACGTCGTGCTTTACACTCCTGTCATGAACAAGCTCCTCGTCGTCATGCTGTCCCTGCCCCTCGTGGCGTGCGTCGTAGGTGAGGAGCAGGGCTCGGGCGGCGGTGACGACATGGGAGGCGAAGGCGGCGGCGGCGGTGGCGGAGGCGGCGGCGGCGGTGGAGGCGGCGGAGGCATGGGCGTCTCCGGTCGCATCAGCGCGAACGCGACCTGGATGGGCACCGTGGATGTCACCGGCGCGACCACGATCGATCCCGGCGTGACCGTCACGGTCGCCGCGGGCACCACGGTCAACATCGCCTCCGGCGCCAGCGTCACTGTTCAGGGCATCCTCGACGCGCAGGGCACCAAGGCGAGCATCGTCACGATCGGCCCCGCGACGGCCGGCGGGTTCCACAGCGGCATGTCGGTCCCGACCGGCGGCGAGCTGAAGTACAGCTACGTCGTGCAGACAGGCGGCGGCATCATGACCAGCGGCGGCAAGGCCGTGATCGTCGACACGAAGATGGCGAAGGTCAGCGGCGACTTCATCGTGATGTCGGGCGGGAACCTGGACATGTCGTACTCGCAGGTCGGTCTCGACGAGAACGCCACCGGCGACACCACCCACTGCGACATGCACTTCGGTGGCACCGGCAACACGATCAAGGTCACGAAGTCGAACATCGGCACGACCCCGTACGGCCTGATGTTCTACGCGGGCACGAACGCGATCTTCACGAACAACAACTGGTACGGCAACCAGACCGACGTCGACGTGACGCAGGGCTCGGGTGTCTCCGGTGACTTCACGGGCAGCTGGTTCGACGGTGCACCGCCGGTCGCGAAGGCGGGCACGAACCTCACGGGTCTCAACGCGCTGTCGGCGACCAAGCTCGCTGACGCCGGCCCGCGCTGATTCGACTCGACCTTCGCGCCGACCTCGGCTCAGCGGACGACTTCGATGCCGCTCGACGGCTTCTCGAGCTTGTAGATCGCCTCGAGCACGCTCGCATTCTCCGGCGCGGTCGGCGTCAGGAGATACGCTGCGACGACGGTCCTATCGTCGAGCCTCCACGCCTTCACGGAGCGCGTGCCCGGCTCGAGGCCCTTGGTCTCGAGCTCGACGGCCGCGTCGGCCGCATTCGGATGGAGCTTGAGCCGGTCGCCGACGAGCTGGTTCCAGCGCTCGACCGCGCGGTTGTCATCACTGAACCGCTCGTAGCGCTTCACCTCGACGACCGCCTCGGCCTCGTACTTCACGATCACCCACGACTCGCCCCACTCGGCGCCGGCGCGGCTGCAGCGCGGAAACGTCTCGGGATTCGGCTGAGGTCCGCCATCGACCTTGAAGCAGAACTTGTGCGCCTTCAGCTCCGAGCGTGCGTGCGCGCGATCGGTGCCGAGCTTCAACGTGATCGGCGCCTCGGCCGTGATTCCACCACAAGCAGTCGACAAGACAGCGATCAGGAAGAGGGCAGACCGGCGCATTGCGTCGACAAACTATCACGGTTGCGTCGCAACTCGGCGTGATAGGGTCCGCCCAAGAAATGTCGGGCTACCTGCGATCCGTATTGCTCATCACGTGCGTGTTGCTCTCGGCGTGCGGTGACGAGAAACCACCGCCGCGAACCGAGAAGCCCCAAGCACCCGCGCAGAACGATCCGGCCTACGTGATCCGCGGCGCGCAGCCGTGGTGGATCATCGCGAACAAGGCGACGCCGACCGATGACACGATGACGATCATCGTCGAGCCGCCGAGCGGCACCGACTTCGTCGACGTGTACGTCGCGGACCTCCCGGTCATGCGACTCGTGGAGACTGCCGATGGCCATCTCGGCACGCAGCTCTCGGTGACCGACGTGCCGCTCGGCACGCACGAGATCCTCTTGTCCGCGAACGGATCGACCACCGCGTTCGCGAAGCTGCCGCTGTATCGCAGCCATCCGTACTACGTGCTCGTGACCACGGACTGGGACTTCGCGGATCCGGGCAACACGGCGAATGGCTATCAGGACCTGATGCATCGAGATCACCCGGAGTTGCGAATCACGCACTTCGTGGGTCCGTACACGTTCACCGATCCCGCGGTAACGCCAGCGCGCCAGCAGGAGCTCGTCGCCTGGCTCGTCAAGCAGCGCGACATGTTCAAGGACGAGATCGCGCTGCACATTCACCCGTACTGCCACTTCGTCGTGTCCGCGGGCCTCACGTGCGTCACCGATCAATCGACGGTCTACACGAGTGACACCACTGGCTACACGATCAAGCTCGGCGCGTACGGCCGCACGAACATGGGCATCCTCCTTCAGCACGCGTCCGATCTGTTCGCGCAGAACGGGCTCAACCGCCCGAAGACGTTCCGCGCCGGCGGCTGGACCGCGACGCTGGAGACCGTGCAGGCGCTGAACGACAAGGGCTTCACGGCGGACACCAGCGCGCTCAACTGGGCGCGGATCGAGGAATGGTCGGGTCAGGAGCTGTTCCGCTGGAACATGGAGAACTGGAATCCGATCAACGACAAGAGCCAGCCGTACTTCCCCGGCGAGAACAACGTGCTGATGTCGACGGAGCCGAGGATGAAGATTCTCGAGGTTCCGGACAACGGCGTGATGATCGATTACGTGACACTGCCCGAGATGAATGGCCTGTTCGATACGAACTGGAACGGCCAGCCGCTGGAGAAGCCGACGACCCTCATGATGGGTTTTCACCCGGCGACACCGGGTTTCAGCGAGGCTGAATATCTACGGGTGAACGGCTTCCTCAAATACGCAGATATGAAGCTCGCCACTCGTCATCTGGGCCCGGTTGTTTACATCACGCTCGATGACGTGGTAGCAGCGTTCCAGCCGTAGCCAGCGGCCTTTTCCGCTGGATGTGGGTTGGTCGGGGAAAGCGACTCACTCTTATCCTCCGAAGGAACGAATCGAATGGCCAATCTTCAGGCTGATATCCAGCGCCTCGTCGACAGCTTCGTCGCACAGATCACCGACCTCGCGAATCGCGCCGCCATCGAAGGGCTGCAGCGCGCCGTCGGCGGCGCCGCGGGCAAGAGCGGTGCACTCCGCAGCGGCCGCGGTCGCGGTCGTGGGCAGAAGCGCACGTCGAACGAGCTCGAGAAGACGCAGGATGACCTACTCTCGTTCGTCAGCAAGAACCCCGGCCTTCGCATCGAGCAGATCAACAAACAGCTCGGCACGACCACGAAGGACCTCGCACTCCCGATCCGCAAGATGCTCGCGGAGGGCTACTTGAAGTCAAAGGGTAAGAAGCGCTCCACGACGTACTTCCCCGGAAAGGCCAAGAACTAACCGCATGGCACGCGAACAGAGCCGCGATCACATCCCCGGCCGTCTCCTCAAGCAAGCGACGGAACGCCCGTCGCACATCGCCTACCAGGCGAAGGTCAACGGACGCTGGCAACCGACCACGTGGCGCGGGTTCGCGGATCAAGTCCGCAGCGCCGCGCGCGCCCTGATGACGCTGGGATTCGCCCGCGGAGCAAAGGTCGCGATCCTCGGCTTCAATCGTCCCGAGTGGGTGATCCTCGATCACGCCGCGATGATGGCGGGCGGTGCTGCCGCCGGCATCTACACGACGTGCTCGGCCGAGGAGGTCCAGTACATCGTGCACCACAGCGAGGCGCTGGTCGTGCTCGTCGAGGACGAGGCACAGCTCGCGAAGATCAAGGCGAAGCGCGCCGAGATGCCGCTGTGCAAGCACATCGTGCTGATGAAGGGCGCGACCGCGACCGGCCCGGACATCATGTCGTGGGAGGAGTTCCTCGGAAAGGCCGAGGGCACGACGGACTCGGCGCTCGATCAGCGGATCGACGCGATCGAGCAGGCGGACCTCGCGACGCTGATCTACACGTCGGGCACGACCGGACCGCCGAAGGGCGTGATGCTGTCGCATCGCAACCTCGCGTGGACGTCGCGCACGCTCGTCGACATCGGTGAGGGCACCGAGAACGATGTCTCGCTCTCGTACCTCCCGCTCTCGCACATCGCAGAGCAGATGGCGACGATCCTGATGCCCGCGACGACCGGCTCCACCGTGTACTTCGCGGAGTCGATCGAGAAGGTGCCCGATAACCTCAAGGAGAGCCGGCCGACGGTGTTCTTCGGGGTACCGCGCATCTGGGAGAAGTTCCACGCGGTGCTCGGCGGCAAGCTGTCCGAGGTCAAGGGCGGAAAGAAGCGCCTGATCGACTGGGCCCGGAAGGTGAACACCGAGGTCAACAACAAGCGCGACCGCGACCTCAAGGTGCCGCGCCTGCTCGACCTGCAGTACAAGCTCGCGCACAAGCTCGTCATGAGCAAGCTCAAGGTCGCGCTCGGTTTCGACCGTGCGCGGTCGCTGATCTCCGGCGCCGCGCCGATCGCTCCTGACGTGCTCGAGTTCTTCGCGAGCCTCGACCTGCCGATCCGCGAGATCTACGGGCAGTCCGAGGACTGCGGCCCGACCTCGTTCAACCTGCCGGGCAAGACGAAGATCGGCAGTGTCGGTCCGGCGCTGCCCGGCCTCGAGTGCAAGATCGCCGACGACGGCGAGATCCTGATCAAGGGTCCCAACGTGTTCCTCGGCTACTACAAGGAGCCCGAGGCCACGGCGGAGTGCCTCAAGGACGGCTGGCTGTGCTCCGGGGACCTCGGTCAGTTCGACCGCGACGGCTTCTTGACGATCACCGGCCGCAAGAAAGAGATCATCATCACCGCCGGCGGCAAGAACATCGCGCCGAAGAACATCGAGGCCGCGATCAAGCAGTCGCCGCTCGTCGGTGAAGCCGTGGTGATCGGCGATCGCCGGAAGTTCCTCACCGCGCTCGTCACGCTCGGCGACGCTGCCGCGAAGGTCGACGACAAGACCCAGATCCGCGCGCAGATCCAGGCGCAGATCGATCAGGTCAACGCGTCGCTCGCCCGCGTCGAGCAGGTGAAGAAGTTCGCGATCCTGCCGAAGCCGTTCGGCATCGACACCGGCGAGCTCACGCCGACGATGAAGATCAAGCGCAAGGTCGTCGCCCAGATGTACGCCTCCGAGATCGAGGCGATGTATGTGGACAGCGTCGAGTGACGGCCCCCTGGCCGCGTGACAGCTATGTCCCCCACGGCGGCTCGGCGCAGATCGCGCTGATCGCGCTGTCGTCGGTGAAGCTGCCGGACCCGCTGCCCGTGTCACGCACGAAGCACGGGATGCCCGACGGAGGTGAAGGCCCGGAGTCCGTCGCGATGGTCGCGAAGGACCGCTCCGAGGATCCGGCCTGGTTCGCTCAGCAGGTGCTCGCGCCGTTCACCGAGCTCATCGCGACCGACCTCGGTCCGAGCGCCGCCGCCGCTGCGCTCGCCGCGGAGCACGCGTATGTGATCGAGGCACAGCTCGAGGATCCGGATGACCTCGGCCACGTCCAGGCAGCCTGGGCGCTCGCGAAGTGCGTGTGCGAGGAAGGCGCGGCGGTCGTGATCGATGTCTACGCCGCGCGTGCGCACCTCGGCAGCGAGGTCGCCGCGTTACCGCCCGCGCGCAGCTTCGACGTGATGCACGAGGTGACGCTGTTCTTCGAGGAGGCCGGCGACGGTACCCTCGCGGCGTGGTCGCTCGGGCTCCGCAAGTTCGGCCGACCCGACGTCGTCCTGCTCGGCGTGAGTCCCGACACCGCGACCGAGGCGGCGCTGCTGCTCCGCGATGTCGCGGCGACGCTGGCAGACGGCGAGCGATTGGAGCCGGGCGACGAGGTCAGCGGTCCCGACGGGCGGCGCCTGTCGGCCGCGGAGTTCGATCCCGAGGCGCATCCGATCGTGGCCGTCGATGGCCCCGCGTTGCTCCTCCGCGTCGCTGCGGGTTAGGGCAGGAGGCGCGGCGGCTCGCAGGTGTTGGGGTTGGCCTCGAACAGCGGCAGCGTGGCCGTGTAGTACGCCTCGAGCGCCTGCATGCCCGCGTTGGTCGTCGGGTCAAAGCGCGGGTGGCTCGGGATGGTGACGCCCGCGTTCACCATCGACGCCTTGTTGATGATGACCTTGCCCGTGCCGTCGACGGTGAAGAACTTGAGGAGGTAGTCCTTGTACTTCGTCATCATGTCGAACATCGTCTGCGCGTTCGTGGTGGCGATGAAGCTGTCACCACCGAGCGCGTGGCAGTTCGCGCACTTCTGACCCTGCGACGCGGCGAGACCGCCCCACTTCTGCGCCATCTGCGCGGTGTTGAAGTTCGCGAGCGTCATGCAGCCCGACCACTTCTTCAGCACCTCGATCGGATCGACCGCGGGCGGCATGCCCGTGCCCATCTTCTCCTTGAGCTCCTGCGCGAACCACGCGTTGATCGAGCTGATCTCCGCGGTCGAGTACGTGATGGCCTGGTGGCCACCGGCGATCTTCGTGAGGAAGCCTGCCTGCGCGTTGAACCCGCCGACCGCGAGCGGCTGGCGAACGATCGCGTCGTAGGAGGTGTCGGGGCTCGAGTCGGCGAACCGCGATGCGCCACCGCCGACCGCGCCGGTCACGCTGTGGCATGCGCCACCGCTGCAGCGCATGACGATCGGGTGGACGTTCGTCGTGAACATCTGCCGCGCCATCGACCCGCTCGGCGGGGTCACGCCGGCATCCGGCGTGGCGGGCGGCGGGTCCGTGTTCTCGATGCCACCAACGCAGCCGGTGGCGAGGAGAAGAGCCGTCACGATCGCAGGGGTGAAGCGCATTGCCCATGATAACTGCAGTAGCCAGGCCAGGTTAAGTCGCCCGCGAGCACTGTGATTACAGGGGGTTTACAGGGGGATCGATGGGGCCGGTGGTGCCTGTCCCCACAGGATCTGGGGCCTCGGGGAGTTGTCGCCCGGGGGCTCCCGCTACACTTCGGGCATGGGTGAAACAGCGCTGGCTGCCCCTCGCTACGGGCACCACGGGAAGGTCCTGTTCGTCGATCTGACCAGCCAGAAGTCCTGGGTCGAACAGGTCGATGAAGCGGTGTACCGCAGCTACCTCGGTGGCTACGGGCTCGGCGCGTGGCTGATGTGGAAGCACTTCCCGCCGAAGACGGACGCGTTCGCTCCGGAGGCGTGCTTCGCGATCTCGAGCGGCATGCTGACGGGACTGCGCACGCCGTTCTCCGGCCGCATCCAGATCGTCGGCAAGTCTCCGCTGACCGGCACGTGGGCGGACTCGAACTCCGGCGGCAGCGTGTGCTCGCATCTGCGCGCGGCGGGGTACGACGCGGTGATGATCCGTGGCAAGGCGAGTGTCCCGACGCTCCTCGTGATCAGAGACTCCGAGGTGACATTCGAGCCCGCGGGTGAGCTGTGGGGCCAGCAGATTCCAGAGACGTTCGATGCGCTGAAGAACCGGTTCGGCGGCAAGCGCGACGTCGGCGTGTCGGCGATCGGTCCTGCCGGCGAGAAGCAGCAACGGATCGCATCGGTGATGAACGATCGCTATCACGCGTTCGGCCGCCAGGGCTTTGGCGCGATCTACGGCTCGAAGAACCTGAAGGCGATCGTCGTGTCGGGTACCGGCGAGGTACCGATCGCAAAGCCGGAGCAGTTCAAGAAGATCTGCAAGGAGATCACCGACGAGTACAAGAAGGACCTCGGCATCGTGGCTCGCTTCATGGCGTACATGGGCAAGCCGAAGAGCTGGCTCGGCTGGATGTACCGGCTGATGACGAAGATGGGGATGAAGGTCCAGGCCCCGGTCGCCTCGATGCGGCGCATGTGGTCGCAGCGCGGAACGACGGCGGCGGTCGCGCTCTCGATCGAGAACGGCGACGCGCCGATCAAGAACTGGATGGGCGTCGGGTCGCGCGACTTCCCCCTCGCGAAGAAGGGCATGAAGCTCGACGGTGGCGCGGTCGACAAGATCGTGACGAAGAAGCTGTCGTGCGGCGACTGTCCGATGCCGTGCAAGGGCATCGTCAAGGTGAAGTCGAGGGGTCTCGAGGACGTGCGGCGCCCCGACTACGAGACGATCGTCGGGTTCGGCGCGAACCTCGTCAACGATGACCTCGAGCTCGTCACCGCGTGTCACGACGCGTGCAATCGCTACGGCATCGACGCGGTGAGCTCGTCGGCGACGCTGGCCTGGGTGTGCGAGGCCGTCGAGAAGGGCTTGCTCTCGAAGGCGGACCTCGACGGGATCGACATGCAGTGGGGCAGCGGCGAGGCCGCGCTCGCGCTGACGATCAAGATGGGCACCGGCGAGGGCTGCGGTGCCTGGCTCGGTCACGGCATCAAGCGCGCAGCCGAGCACACCGGCAAGGGCACCGAGGAGTTCGCGGTGCACGTACACGGCGGCGAGCCCGCGTATCACGACACGCGCTTCACCTCGCTGATGGGCGTGACGTACACCGCGGATCCCACGCCGGGCCGTCACACCGCCGGCAGTGCATCGTGGAACGAGACGTTCGGCGCAGGCTTCTCGCTCCCGAAGGCCGCCGACAAGAAGGACTGGAACGTGAAGTGGAAGGGCACCGAGGGCAAGGGCAAGGCCCAGGCGCTGCACTCGAACGCGCACCAGACGATGAACGGCCTCGGTCTTTGTATGTTCACGATGCTGACCGGGCGCCTGCCGTGGGCAGACCTGCTCGACGCAGCCACGGGCTGGGGCCTCACCGAGGACGATCTGCTGGTGTGCGGTGAGCGAATCCAGAACCTGCGCGCCGCGTTCAATCGCCGCGAGGGCATCGTTCCCGACGACTTCAAGCCGCACCACCGCATGCTCGGCGAGGGCGATGGAAATCTAGCGGCGGGACCGCTCAAGGGCATTCGTGTTCCGCTGAAGGTGCTGAAGGACGACTACTACGGCAACATGAAGTGGAATCCGACGACAGGACATCTCGCGAAGGGCCGCGCGCAGGAGCTCGGCATGGCCGAGATCCTCGACGGCTACACGGAGTGAACGTATGGGAATCTTCGATCGTCACCGCGGCGGCAGCTGCAAGGTTCACATCCTGATCAAGGGGCGGATCGGCGACGACTGGCGTGACGTCGATCAGTACCTGCGCGTACCGGTCGGCACGACGCTGGCGAAGCTCGTCGAGGCCGCCCAGCGCGAGGGGGTCCCGATGCGCGAAGCGCTCGACTCCAGCCCGCACCTGGCCGACACGATGATGCTCAACGGCGAGCGCTGCCCGCTTGCCGAGAACGGGGAGCGAGAGATCAAGGACGGCGACGAGCTCTACTTGCTGGCCCCGCTCGCGGGGGGCTGAGTCTCCGCCGCGGGTCATGCAACACACAGGATCTACATCTACGGGGCCGAGGCATGGCCCGTGCAACACCGCCGGCCGGATGAGGTCTGTCCTGGTTCTCGCGATGCTCGCGGCGTGTGACTTCCCCACGCCGTCGCAGGACTACGCGTGCCGGGTCAACGCGGACTGCGAGACGGGCCGGATCTGCGAGCGCGGGTACTGTGTGATCGGCACCGCGGGCCCAAACCCCGATGCGTCGAACACCGTCACCCCCGACGCCGCCATCGACGGCGCGCCGATGCCCGACGCCGATCCGTTCGCGCAGATTCGCCAGCAGTGCATCGCCGCCGGTTACACGCAGGACGCGAGCGGCCTGCACCGCGCCGTCGGAAACGGGCAGAGCTGGGTCAACGCGCAGGCGGATTGCGCCGACGACGTGCCCGGCGCCACGCACCTGATCGTGCTGTCGTCGGCCGCCGAGGTTTCGTACGCCGCGGGTCAGCTCGGCTGGATCGGCCTCTCGGATCGCACGACCGAGGGACAGTTCCAGAACGTCACGCTCGAGCCGAACGATCTCAGGCCGTGGGAGCCCGGTCAGCCCGACAACGGAGGCGGGTCCGAGGACTGCGCGCACATCAGGTCGAGCGGCAGGCTCGACGACGATCAGTGTGGAAACGGCCGCGACTACATCTGCGAGTGCGACGGCCGCCCGCCGGCGCCGTAGTCAGCCGCCCGCGAGCGCGCCGACGAGCAGCGCGCCGTACACGCGGAGCAGCGTCGCGAGGTCGGCTTCGCTCAGGTAGATCGCGGCGCCGAGGAAGTAGTCGCGCCCGTAGCGGACCTTCGTGAGCGAGTCGGGCACCGCCTGGTTGCCACTGTTGATCGCGAGGTAGCCCGGCTGGTTCAGCACGTCGTCGACGCCGCCGAGCACGTAGATCGAGCGAAACACCGCGAACGCGGCGGCGACCTTGATCCGCGGCGTGCGGTCGAACGAGCCGAACACGTCGGTCGAGAACCGCAGCCGACCGCGCGACAGCAGAAGGTCCGCTCCGGCTCCAGACGTGGAGTCCTTGATGCCGGCGCGGAAGCGGAACGGACCGAGCTGCTTGCCGAACTGCGCGGTGAACCGAAGGCCAGCGCCGATCGACTGGCGCCGCGTATACACGCTGGTGTTCGCCGCATCGGAGAGCTGATCCGCCGGCACGCTGCCGAGCGAGCCGCTCTCGAGCTCGACGAGATAGAACTTGTCTGTGCGCGCGCTGACCTCTGCGATCGCATAGAACCGCGGCGACTTCGCGAACAGGTTCCACTCGAGCCGCATGCCCAGGTACGACTTGAACCGGCTGTAGCTCGACAGTCCCTCCTGGATCGACGCCGTGCCATCCTCGATCGCGTCGGCAGTGCTCGGATCGTTGACGAGGCGGCCGAGCGTACCCTTCCAGTCCGCGCCCTGCCCTTCATTGATCGCCGCGAGCATCTCGGCGACCTCATCGATCTGCGGGTCCGCGCCGTCGAGGCCCGCGCGCGTGTCGGCCATCGCGGTGGCGAGCTGCGTCTTCACATCGCGGATCCCGGTGCGCGAGCCCGCGACCGCCGCATCGATCCGGTCGATCGTCTTCAGCGTCGCGGGCGCGATCTCGGCGAGCGCCTTCGCGCCGGCCTCGCTCAGACGATCGATCCGCTCCATCGCGCGCGCCGTCTTCGACAGCGGGCTCTCGATCCTGCCCGAGGCGAGCCAGGCATCCGCGGCGAGCATGCCCTCGACGACGTCACCGTTGATCGCCTTGCGGCCCTTCGTCATCACCTCGTGCAGGACCTCGAGCGCGTTCTCGATTCGCGGAAGCGACCGCTCCATCGTGCGAAGCGCGCGGTCCGTGGAGGCGCCCTCGATCACGTTCGTGATCTGCTCGCCGGAGCGCAGGAGGCGTACCGGCGCAGCACCCTCGTCGGCGCCGGCGAAGATCACCTCGATGTAGCTATCACCGAACAGCGAGTCGGCGCGGCGGGTGACGAACGCATCGACGGGAATCTGGATGTTGGAGATCAGATTCATGTCGACGCGGGCAAACCGGTCCTCGATCGAAACCTTCGTGATGTCGCCGATCCGTACGCCCGCGATCACGACCGGTGACCCCACGGCCAGCTGCGATCCGTCGCGGAACTTCGCGTACGTGAGGAACCCACCACCGAGCGCCTGCTCCGGCATCCGCGACCGCACGTAGAGCACCAGCAGTCCCAGGGCGGACACGATGACCACCGTGGTCACGATGCGGGAGACCCAGCGCATTGGTAGGTCTACTTTCCCTCGCGCATTGCGCGAGTTTCCATACGACCCCCGTAGAAACCGTGCTCGCGGATTTCCCGCACACGGCTTGCGGGAGAGCTCTCGGACCAGCGGTACTGGGT
>JACCRC010000336.1 GCA_013813765.1 Deltaproteobacteria bacterium
GACGACGAGCGCGACACGCGCGGCGAGATCGCGCGCGACAAGGTAGGTGTCACGATCGAGTGTTCCGCCGTCGATGTAGAACGCACCGACGAGCGCCTTCTCCGCGCCGAAGGCGGGGACGGCGAGGCAGGTGGGCAGGGTCGGATCCTCGTCGCGGCGCAGCACGCCGTTGCGCAGCAGCTCGGCGGCGAGCGGGGCGGGCATCTCCGCCGCCGGGACCCAGCGCACCTTGGAACCATCGCCGAACGTCGCGATCCGTGCGCTCGCCTCGGTGATCGCCTCCGCTGCATCCGCGGGGATCGGATCGCCCTGCACGCCGAGCCGGCGCGCGCGGCGCTCGTCGAGGCCTGCGAGCCAGCGGCGCTCGACGCGCGGGTAGAGCTTCAGCCCGATGCCCGTCAGTGCGAGCGGAACGAGGGTCGCCCCGAACAGCGCGATGTCCTGCAGCCGGCCTTCGGGGACGTACAGCCGTGCCGCCGCGATCGCGCCACCGGCACCGAGCATGACCAGCACCGCGAGCGTCGCGATCGTCACCACCTCTGCCACCGCCGAGCGCGCGGAGAACAGCTCCGTGCGCAGGACAGCCGTGCCGATCACGACGAACGCGATCATCGAGCCGATCGTGGTCTCCGCCCACACCACTTCCTCGAAGATGCCGAGGAGCGGTGCCGCGAAGTAGGCGAAGAAACCGAACGCCCAGCGGAACGCGAGCATCGACAGCACGACGCGCGCGTCGCTCTGTGGCGTACGTCGGTAGCTACGCGCGATCAGGATGAAGATCACGATCGTCGCGGGCGCGAAGAATCCCAGCTCGATCGCCGTGTTGTGCTTCCACGGACCGTCGATGTTGATCAGCGCCATCACGATTGCCGCCGCGCCCCAGACGAGCGCCGCGATGCGCCAGCCCCATCGCATCGGCGTCCGGCGCGGGAACGAAGCGATGAACTCGAACGACAGGAGCGCGAGCGCGATCGTTCCGATCGTGCACGGCACCAGCACGCCCCGCGACACGATCGAGCCGCCGGTCAGCACGTTGAGACCGCGCCACGCGGTCATGCCCGCATCGACGAGCACGAGGATGCCGAACACGAGGTTGTCGTGGCGAGACCGGTTCTTCAGCATCAAGCCCGCGTACGACGCGCCGATGACGGCGATCACGAGCGGTATGAGGCCTTCGTTCACGAGGGCTCCTCCTTTCGGAGCCCGTACTCCTCGATCTTGCGATCGAGCGTGGGGCGGCTGATGTCCAGGACCGCGCACGCACGACGCTTGTTCCACTCGGTGTGTGCGAGCACGCGGGTGATGTGGCGACGCTCGATCTCTCGCAGCGTCGGCAGCGAGCCTTCGGCATCGGTCTCGTGCGAGCCGTGGTCGGCCGCGCCCACTGCGCCGAGAGAGAGCAGCGTCTCGTCGAGCACGTCGGACTTCGCGAGCACGAGGGCGCGGGTCAGCGTGTTCTCGAGCTCGCGTACGTTGCCGGGCCAGGCGTAGCCCTGGAGGCGCGCGAGCGCGGTCGGCGTGACGAAGCGGACGTCCTTGCCGAGGTCGGTGTTGATCTTCGCGAGCAGTCCCTCGACGAGCACCGGGATGTCGGTCGGCCGGTCGCGCAGTGGCGGCAGGTGGATCTCGACGACGCGCAGCCGGTAATAGAGGTCCTCGCGGAACGTACCCTTCGCGACCATCGCCTGCAGATCGCGGTGCGTCGCCGCGATCACGCGGGCCTCGAGCCGCATTTGCTTGGCGTCACCGACGCGCTCGTACGTGCGCTCCTGGCAGACGCGCAGCAGCTTGGCCTGGATATCGAGTGGAATCTCGGCGATCTCGTCGAGGAACAGCGTTCCGTTGGCGGCGAGCTCGAATCGGCCCGGCCGGTCGGCGACGGCTCCGGTGAACGCGCCTTTCACGTGACCGAACAGCTCGCTCTCCAGTACGCCCGGCGCCAGCGCGGTGCAGTTCACCGCGACGAACGGCCGCTCGCGCTCCGCGGACGCGACGTGGATCGCGCGCGCGACCAGCTCCTTGCCCGTGCCGCTCTCGCCGGTGATGAGCACCGGCGCGCGGGTCGTGGACACCGAGCCGATCTGCTTCCACACGTCGCGGATCGCCGCGCTCTTGCCGAGGATGTCGCCGCGCTGGTGCGCCGCTGCGCCCTCGGCGACCACCTCGGTGGCGTTATCTCGCGACGCGCGTGACTCGAGCGCGCGCGTCACGACTTCCTTCAACCGATCGATATCGACCGGCTTGACGAGGTACTCGTAGGCGCCGAGCTGGATCGCCTTGACGGTCGACTGCATGTCATCGCGCGCGGTGACGACGCAGACCGTCGGCGGGCGAGGGCGATCAGCGATCGCCTCGAGCACGTCGAAGCCGCTACCGCCGGGCAGACCGAGATCGAGCAGCATGAGCTCCGCGCCATCGGCGGCGGCGATCGCGCCGGGCGCATCTTGCGCGGTCGTGACGGTGTGCCCTTCGGCACCCAGGAACTTCTCCAGGGTGCGGCGGATGGAGCGGTCGTCGTCGACGATCAGGATGCGAGCCACGGCGGTCACGGGGCAGGGCGTTCCATGGTCCGTGCCAGCGCAAGTCGCTGGATCCGTGGAGGCACCGCTGTCACCAGAGTAACGAATCGTTGCACTCGACGGGGATCCGTACGATCCTATTTGACACTGTTACATTCAGTGTTAGTTTGTGGTGGTGTCGTCATCGACCCTCGCCGAGCTTGTTGCCCAGGTCGCAGAGCGCATCGCTGCGCTCCCCGCGCCGAAGAACGGGCAGGTGAGGGCGGTCCCCGACGAGCGGACCGTTCGCTACTACGGGACGATCGGCCTGCTCGATCGTCCGCTCGCGATGCGCGGGCGCACCGCGCTGTACGGTCCCCGCCACCTCGCGCAGGTCGTCGCGATCAAGAGGCTGCAGTCAGCCGGCAAGAGCCTCGCGGAGATCCAGGAGCTGTGGCCCACGCTCGATGACGCGACGCTCTCCCGGATGTCAGGCGTCAGCGTGCCGCGCGCCGGCTCTCGCTATGGATTCTGGAAGCAGGACATCGCGCCGCCGCCGACCACCGCGCCGGTTCCGCGGCCGATGCCCGCGTCATCCGCAGCTGGCTCGCGCACGACGCTCCCGCCCGGCGCACCCGCCGCTGGTCAGGTCGAGGTGCGCCTGCAGCTCGCACCGAATGTCTTCATCACGGTCGCGGTGGAGGACTCCGCCGCGCTCGCACTCACACCCGCCGATGTCCGCGCGATCCGCGCGGCCGCGGCACCGCTCGTAACGGAGCTGGCATCTCGCCGGCTCACCACCCACGCTGGGGAGGAGGATCTGTGACCGCACTACCGCTCGTGTTCAACGTCATGTCTGATGAGGAGGTGGCGGCGCTCGGGCGCGATCCCGACGCAGGCTTCGGTGCACTACAGACCGCGCGCGGCCTGTTGCCGCTGACCGCGATGGACGTCGACGCGAAGGTGGCCGGCGTGATCGCGTCCATCGAGGTCGCGCAGACCTTCGTCAACACGACGGGCACCGCGATCGAGGCGACGTACATCTTCCCGTTGCCCGATCGGGCAGCGGTGCACCGGTTCCGGATGGAGGTCGCAGGTCGCGTCATCGAGGGCGTCGTCGAGGAGCGCGGTGCCGCGCGCGAGCAGTACGAGGAAGCGATCGCCACGGGCCATCGCGCCGCGATCACCGAGGAGGAGCGACCGGGGGTCTTCACGCTACGCGTCGGCAACCTCATGCCGGGCGAAGCTGCGACGGTGCGGCTCTCGCTCGTCGGACCGCTGCCGGTCGACGACGGCGAGGTCACGTTCCGGTTCCCGCTCGTCGTCGCGCCGCGCTACATCCCCGGCGCCGCGCTCGGTGGTGATCAGGCGGGTCTCGGCACCGCCGCGGACACGAGCCTCGTCCCCGACGCGTCGCGGATCTCGCCGCCCGTGATGCTGCCGGGCTGCCCGAATCCGGTGCGCCTCGGCATCCGGGTCTCGCTCGAGAGCGGAGGGCTGCGCGAGCTCGTGTCGAGCTTGCATGCGACGACGTCGTCACGGCGCGATGCGCAGGTGATCGAGCTCGCACCGGGACATCGCCTCGATCGCGACTTCATCTTGCGCTGGCACGTCGATGGCGGCGAGCTGCGCTCGAAGCTGGTGTGCGTCGACGACGTGGACGGCAAGGCCGGCACGTTCGCGCTCACGCTCGTTCCACCGAGCACGACCGCGATGGCGTCGAAGGCACGCGACGTCGTGATCGTCGTCGATCGCTCCGGCTCGATGGCTGGCTGGAAGATGGTCGCGGCGCGCCGCGCTGCCGCCCGGATGATCGACACGCTCACGTCGCGCGATCGGTTCTGCGCGATCCCGTTCGACAACGTCGTCGAGCTGGTGCCCGGTGCGGCGCTGGTCGATGCGACCGATCGCAACCGGTTCAAGGCCGTCGAGGCGCTCGCGAAGATCGATGCGCGGGGCGGCACCGAGCTCGCCGAGCCGCTGCGCCGTGCAGCCCAGATGCTCGCGGGCGGCACCGATGATCGCGAGCGCGTGATCGTGCTCGTCACCGACGGTCAGGTCGGGAACGAGGACCACATCCTGCGCGAGCTCGCGCCGAACCTCCGCAACGTGCGCATGTTCACGCTCGGCATCGATCAGGCCGTCAACGCAGCGTTCCTGAAGCGCCTCGCTGCTGCCGGCGGCGGACTCTGCGAGCTCGTCGAGTCGGAGGATCGACTGGACGCGGTGATGGCGAAGGTCCATCGCCGGATCGGCACGCCGATCGCGACCGATCTTTCGCTGCGCGGCCTCGGTCTCGCGATCGCTAACGCGACCCTCGCGCCGAAGAAGCTACCTGACGTCTACGCCGGTGCGCCGGTGACGATCCTGGGCCGCTATCACGGTGCGGCGCCCACGAGCGCCCGTGTCGAGCTCACCGGCACCACGCTCGGTGAGGCGATGTGCACGACCGTCGAACGCGAAGGCGACACCTCCGCGGCGACCTGGCTCGCCGCGAGCTGGGCGCGCGCAGCGATCCGCGATCTCGAGGATCAATACGCCACGGGTGCGCGCGGGGAGCTCGAGCACGAGATCGTCGCGCTCTCGAAGCGGCACAGCGTGCTGTCCCGTTTCACGGCGTTCCTCGCCGTCGATCGCAGCGCCGTGGTCAACGCGGGAGGTCGCCTCGTGCAGGCCGTGCAGCCGGTCGAGACACCCGCGGGCTGGGAAGGCGGTGCCGGTGCCGGTGCCCCCGGCGGTGGCGGTCTGCCAATGCAGCAAGCCACCCTGGGCTCGCTCGGTGGCGTGCAGGCACAGGGCTACGCGATGCCCGTCGGTGCTGCTCCGCCCGCCAACGGTCCACCGGCGTCGCCGATGTCGTCTCGTTCGGATCTGCCGTTCGCGCGCTCGGCACCGCGGTCGATTCCGTCGGGACCCGCGCCGGATCGATTCTCCGGTGGTTGGCCTTCCGACGTCCGCGCCCCGCGGCCAACCGAGGCATCGCCAATGCCGTCGATGCCGGGCGCACCGCCGATGCCGTCGATGCCCGGCGCACCGCCGATGCCGTCGATGCCCGGCGCACCGCCGCCGCCGCCCGCGCACTCGCCTCCGGCGTCGAAGTCCATGGCTGCCCCGCCGTCGCCGGGACCGGCTCGCCGGTCGAAGGGCGAGGAGGATCGTTCGGCCTCCAAGGATGCGGCGCCGGTCAGCTCGCACGCGTACCTCGCGGCGCTCTCCGCACTGGCAAAGGAGCTCGACGCGCAGGCCCGCGCTGGTGCCGCATCCCCGCCGCTGCGCCTACTGAAGCAGCGGCTCGTCGAGTGGATCGAGGACGTGCGCTC
>JACCRC010000341.1 GCA_013813765.1 Deltaproteobacteria bacterium
GCCTCGGTCTCGACGAAGAACGAAGCCGACGGGATGTACTACGTGTACCTGTCGTTCCCCGAGGGAACGACGGAGTCCGGCGCCGCGACGAGCTCGAGCGCCGTCGACAGGTAATGCAAGGCCCGGCTTTGCTGGGCCGCGCAGCAGCGCCGAAGGCGATGCGCAGGTCGATCGGTCAGCGCGCGTCGGCGAGCGCGTCGGCGAGCCGTTCCTGACCGACACCGCCGCGTAGCTGCTCGGTCGCGAAGCCGTCGGGGCCGAGCACGACCGTGAGCGGCACGGCGCGGATGCCGTACTTCCGGCGGAGTGTGCCGTCGTCGATGAGGGCGGTGCCATCGAACTTGGTGTGGTCGATCACGCCCTGCGCGTTCTCCGCCTTGCCGGCGATGAACACGGCCACGACGTTCGCGTTCTTCGACTTCGCAGCGGCCTGCGCGGCGGGGAGCTCGTCGACGCAATGCGGGCACGTCGGGCTGACGAACAGCACGAGCGTCGGCTTGCCGCGCAGCACCTTCGGATCGAACGGCGCACCGTCGACGCGTGGGGCGCGCAGCGTCTCGACGATGTCGCCGGTGGGGCCGGCCTCGCGCTTTTGACATCCGGAGGCAGCAAGGCAGATCGCCAGCCAGGCGATCAGCAGTTGAGGCGCGCGAGGGACACGTGGCATACCCGTCGGATGGATAGCACGCCCGACAACGAGCTGGCAGACGAGCTGCTCGCGGTGACCGGGCAGCTCCGGGCACAGCTCCGGCGGCACGCCGCCCTCGGGGCCTGGGCCGCGCCGGGTACGCCAACGGCTCGACCTGGGGCCGGTGACGGCGCGCCCTCGGCGGAGGTGTTCGACGACACCGTGGTGCCGCTCGGTCGCCGCACGCTCGCGCAGATCCGCACCGATCTCGGCGAGTGCACCCGCTGCAAGCTCCACACGACGCGCCGCTCGATCGTGTTCGGCGTCGGCGCGGAGGATGCGCCGCTGATGTTCGTGGGCGAGGCGCCCGGCGAGCAGGAAGACAAGCGCGGCGAGCCGTTCGTGGGGCCCGCCGGAGAGCTGCTCGACAAGATGATCGAGGCGATGGGCTGGTCGCGGCAGTCGGTCTACGTTGCGAACACGACCAAGTGTCGCCCTCCGCAGAATCGCAACCCGCAGCCCGACGAGCTCGCGCAGTGCATGCCGTTCCTCCAGGCGCAGGTCGCCGCGATCGGTCCGCGCATCATCGTCGCGCTCGGGCGTCCCGCGGCGAATCAGCTGCTCGGCACCGACGCACCGATCAGCACGCTGCGCGGACGGTTCCACGATCGCCACGGCATCCAGGTGATGCCGACGTTCCATCCCGCGTACCTCTTGCGCGAGCCCGACAAGAAGCGCGACGCCTGGACCGATCTCAAGCTCGTGATGTCGGAGCTCGAGCGCCTCGGGATCCATCCGCAGCGCTGACATGGGCGACGCACCCTGCGATCTCCTCGAGACCGAGCTCGCGCTCGATCGGGTCGAGGCGAAGCTCGCGGCGGAGCTGCCCGCTCACATGCGCGCGTTCGCGCAGGCCTACGCTGCAGGCACGCCGCCGCCGGCCGCGCCCGACATCGCGGGCCGTGCAGCGAGCGCCACCGTCGGAGGGCGCGCGCTGCTGCACCCCACGATCGCGGATCGCGGGCTCGCGTTACTGCGCCTCGTCGCGCCGATCGTGATCGAGCGCGATGCCGGCGTCACTGCAGCGCGCAGCCGGTTCACGTCGTCGACGCCGAGCTGGGCCGCGTACGCCGCTCTCTCTGCGCTCCGCGACACCGTCGCGAAGGCGCGGTTCGGTCGGTCCGCGCGCGAGGTGCTGATGCTGCTGCACGGCGCGGCGGAACCCGATGCTGGTTCGACCGACATGCCCGCCTCGCTCGATGGCTGGAAGGAGCCCGATGGCATCGAGCTCGATGTGGATGCCGCGTGGCGCGCGCTCGTCGATCGCTATCGCATCAAGGGCGCCCTCGCGGTCGTGCGTGCGGATGTTCGGCCGCGCGCCTTCGTCGTCGAACCTGGCCGCGAGGTGATCGCGGTGGTGCCGCCGCGCGCGAACACGCCCGCGGGTCGGTTCGCGGTGCTGCACGAGCTCGGGCACGCGGTCGCAAATCTGCTCGTTGCCGGTGGGCTGCCGCGCGTGCTCGACGAGGCCGTCGCATCGCTCGTGGCGCGCGACCTCGAGGCCACCACGCCGAGCGCCGTGCGGGCGCGGACGCGGCGCACGCAGATCGCGCGAGCGCTCGCGGCCGTCGAACGCGGCTCCCTGCCTGGTGACGCGCTCGCGCCATCACCACCGTGGGCGCTGTGGCACGACCCCGCGGCGCAGGCTGCGTACGTGGCCGCCGAGTCGCTGGCGCATCAGCTCGCCGGTGCTGCGGACCTCGGTGCCGCGCTCGCCGCGGAGCGCACCCGGATCGACGCGACGACGGTGCTCTGACGCCCCGATGTCTCGGCTCGGAGAGCGTTTCTCATTAGACAGTGGAGCTATCCAGTCGTACCGTCCCGGCATGACGACCATCCCGACCCTGGCGCGCGTCTTCCTGCTCCTCGCCGTGGTGAGCTGCACCAGCTCGAGCAAGTCCCCTGTCGGCGGCGGCGGTGACGTCACCGGGTGTGATGGTGCCTCGCTCCTCGCAAATCCACCGGATCCGGCGAAGCCCGGCCCCTGGCCGGTGGGCGCGAAGACGGTGACGATCGGACGACTTCAAGCCGAGGTCTGGTATCCAGCCGCGCTCGGCTCGGACGTCGACAAGGCGCCGCTGCGTTACGACATCCGCAAGGCGCTCAATCCTTCGCAACGAGCGCTCATCCCGGACGCCGACAACACGTGGCAGGACTGCGACTGCTTCCAGGATCTCCCGCTCGATCCGGACCACGGGCCGTTTCCGGTGATCATCTTCGTGCACGGTACGGCGGCGTTTCGGCATCAGTCGCTGCATCAGACCGTGCACTGGGCGAGTCGCGGGTTCGTGGTCGTCGCCGCCGATCATCCCGGCCTGATGCTCGGGGACCTGCTCGCGCAGTTCTGCCCCGACGACCCCTCGGGCATGCAGAACCTCTCCGGTGACATCGACGCGATGCTCGCGGCGCTCGCTGCGCCGACCGGTCAGCTCGCGTTTCTCGCCGGCAAGGTCGACGCTACCCGCGTCGGCGTGATCGGGCACTCGGCGGGAGGTAGCGCGGCGGCGAACGCGACCGGGAAGCCCGGCGTCAGAGTTGTCGGCAGCCTCGCCGGAAACGCCGTGGCGAAACCCGGCGCATCGATCGAGCACGTGCTGTTCATGGGTGGCAAAGCGGATTCGGTCGTCTCGTACGGGCAGGTCAGCACCGCATGGACTGGATCGACATCGCCGCGCGATCTGGTCGGGATCGCTGGTGGCGGTCACCTGGTGTTCAGCGATCTGTGCGAGACGCGAAACGCCGCGGGGAAGAACCTCCTCGAGGTCGCAAACCAGTACAACCTGTGTGGGGCAGCCCTCGCTGGAATGCTGTTCGATTGCGATCCTGGCTACATCGCGGCGCCACGCGGCTGGGACATCACGAACCACGCCACCAGCGCCATGTTCGAGCCCGCGCTGCAGTGCACGAGCACCACCGACGCGCTCGCCGACGTCGTGCGGTACGCCGAGGTGGAGCACATGCGCGCTCCGTGAACGCTGCCGGGTTTCCCCGTTATCCGTGGTCGAGGCTGCACGGGCCATTCCCGTGCCCCGGAGCGACGTGCCTCGGGATGAATCAGCGCTCGTCGGTGTCCCTCGACCTCTACGTCGAGTAAACATGCGGCGTGCGCCGTCTCGTGCTCGCCGTCATGCTCGCCGGGTGCGTGAGCGCTCCGCGGCCGCTCGACGTCGACGGCATGGTGAAGGCGAAGGGCCTCGTCATCGCGCGGCAGGACCTCGAGGTTCGCGCGCTCGACGAGCCACGTGACATCCAGGTCCACCTCGCGCTCGCGAAGCTCGCTGACCAGACCAAGCGGCCCAGCCAGGCGATCGCGGCGCTCGAGACGGTGCTCCGCATCGGTGGGCCGCTCGGCACGCGCTGGCACGCCGAGGATCGTGCGCGGTTCGCTCGCCTCCTCGCGGCGCGCGGCCGGATCCGGCTCGACCGCGGGGCAGCCTCGGCGCTCGAGGATCTGACCCGCGCGAAGTCCTACGGCGCGGCGATCGATGCCACGGAGCTCGATCGCGCACGCGCCGCCGTCGCGCTCGCGAAGCTTCGCCATGTCGACGCGAAGGAGCGCGCAGCCGGGCAGAGGATGCTCGCGCAGCTCTCCGGATCTTCGATCGCGGATCCGACGTGGCTCGGCGCGAAGTCGCAGCCGGTGCCGCGCGATCGGGGCGAGTGGGGCATGTGGCTGTGGGAGCGCGGAGCGAAGCGCGCGGCCTTCGAGGCGCTGCGCGACTGGCAGCGCACGACGAGCGTGAAGGGTGGCCCGCTCCATGACGCGTACCTGCGCGCGCTCTCGTGGTGGACGCCGTACGACCTGCCGCCGCCCGCGGGCACCGATATCGCTGGTCCCGAGCGTTGCCGATTCGCGGGCGCGTGCCGCGCGTCCGATGTCCTCGACGATCCCGCCGCCTCCGCTGCGCTGCTCGCCGCCCCGATGTCCTCGAGGGACGACGACGCGGCGGCGTGGCTCTCGCTCTCGCTCGGTCCGGCGCTTCGCGGTGAAGCGGGCTGGGGCGAAGCCGCCGCGATCCGGATCGATCTGCCCACGCTTTCGCCCGGCTCGCTGCCGCCGTACGCGCGCAGCGCCGGTGCACGGCTCGCCGGGAAGCGCGAGTCCGGCGTCCCGGATAGCGAGCTCGCAAGCCTGACGCCGCAGCAGCGCCTCGTCGTGGCGGCGGGCCGCGCGCTCGATGGCGGCTCGTCCGCGCAGGTTCGGGTCGCACTCGGCTCGCTCGCAGGCAGTCCCGAAGGCATCGCGCTCCTGCGCATCCTCGATCCCGCGCCGCCGGTGCCGCTCGTCGATCCGTTCGCGGTCGCGCTCACCGCGCATCTCCGCGCCCGCCGCCTCGACGCGATCCCGCTGTCCGCGCTGCTCGACGCGTACAGCCGGAACCCCTCGCGCGCGGACATCCTCGCCGCCGACGTGGTTGCCGAAGCTCCCGACGACGCGGTCGCACAGGCCGCGCTCGGCGCGATGTTCGACGTGCTCGAGGATCCCGCGCGCGCCCGCGCCGCGTGGCAGGGCGCCGTCGACGCGAGCCCCGAGCCTGCCTTCCTGGCCGGCCTCGCCGAGTCGATGGCCCGCGCGAACGATCCGGACGCAGCGATGATTCAAGCCACCGCGGCGGCCGCGGCCCACGGCGACCCCGCCGTCATCTGGGTCAGCGTTTCGCGCGCGCTCGACGCTCTCGGCAAGCACGTCCACGCTCTCGAGGCCGCACGCTCTGCGATCGATCTGGCCGGTCCCGAAACCATCGGCCCCGCGCTCGACGCCGCGATCTCCGCCTCTCGCGCACTCGGTCGCGACGCGCAGGTGCTCGCGCTGACCGAGCGCCGACGCCAGGTCCCGACCCCGGTGCGCGTCGATCGCGGCACCGACGATCCGACGGACGCCGTCGCCGCGCTCGCCGCCAACAAGCGCACGCCCGGCGTGCTCAACATCGCGCGCATGTGGGTCGCCTCGCGCTGGAATCCGCGCGACGTCTCGATCCGCGCCGAGCTCCTGGACTCGATCGCGCCCGACGATCCGCGCCGCGCGACCCTCGTGACCGAGCTCGTGGCGCTCGCCGCGGATCCGGACGTCTCGCTCGCTCGCGCCGCGCTCGCCGCGCTTCGCTGACCCCGCCGCACTTCGCTGACCCTGTTGTGCCAGCTTCTCGGTGCGCTCGCCTCAGCACGCGCCGCGCTGCTCGGTGCTCCGCCCGCGCACTCGCCGCTCGATCGCCGCCGCTCGTCGCGGACCACGCACGAGCTTCTAGGGAGAGCACGCACCCCGCGGCTGCCACGCCGCGGCTCCCCCCTCGTCGTGCTCAAACATCCTCCGCCGGTGATCTCCCGTGCGGAATCACCACCCGGCGTGCCGTGCTCGGAACTGCGCCGCCGAGGGGGAGCCGACGTCGGGCGCGCCGCGGGTCGCTCCCCGCGAGCGCCCGCTCGACCCGCCCCGGAAGTTGATGCAACGTTGCTCGCGCACAGGACATCGAACGGTGCCCGCCAAACCTTGGCATCACCAGGTGAATGAATGCGCGCGATGCAGCCAGACGTGCTCTCCGAGATTGTCGACGGTCGAATCTGGGCGAGCGAGAGACCGGTGTGGTTCAGTGGAGTCCGGCTCCGCGCGCGAACGTGCGTGATACGCCTCGACGACGGCCGCTTGCTGGTGCACAGCCCGGCTCCGCCTTCCGACGCGTGGTTGAAACAGGTGGCCGCGATCGGTGAGGTGAGCTGGCTCGTCGTTCCCAACTGCTTCCATCATCTCGGTACACCGGCTGCGGCCGCTGCGTTTCCGGCAGCGAAGATCCTGGCGCCCAGGAGCGCCGCAGCCAAGAACCCCGTGCTTCGCATCGACGTGGACCTTCACGACTCGACATTCACGAAGGGGGTGCCGGAGATGGCGCTGTTTCCCCTCGAGGGCGTTCCTTTCCTGGACGAGACGCTGCTCTACCATCGGCCCACGCAAACCTTGTTTGGTGCAGACGTTGTCCTGCGCGCTGACGAGAACGATCACTGGACCTGGCGCTTCGCGGCGCGCATCACGGGCTGCTCCAAGCGATGGAGCGTGCCACCCGACGTCCGGAAGAAGGTGACGGACAAGGCCGCGGCGTCACGATCCTTGCGCGCCCTCCAGGGCCTCGCGATCCAGAGGCTCATGGTCGCTCACGGCAACGTCATCGACGACCAGCCCCTCGCACGATTGACCGAGGCCTGGCGCGAGGTCGGGGTGGAATAGCTCGTCTGCTGAGCGCAGCGTGCGGAGCGTCGGAGCGCAGCGCGGGACGCCGTGCCGACGATGGGCGCACGAGCTCGGGATTGGATCGTCGGCGAAGATATGGCGTGGGCGGCGGTGTCATGCGGGCGCTCGCGGGGTGCGTGCTCTCCCTAGAAGCTCGTGCGTGGATCTGAATATGGGAAGCGTGTGGGTCGCTCCGGGCGGCGCGGGCGGCGGGCGGCGCGGCCGAGAGGAAGCGGCGCGGTCCGGGCCCAGCGTGCGGAGCGGCGCCCGAGGCAAGCTATCGCCGCGGCGGCGGACGCACTCCGCGCGACCGATAGGCGACGTAGTCCGCCACGATCGTCGCGTGATCGAACACCAGCGGCCCGGGCAGCGCGTCCGGCGCGCAGACGATCGTGCGCACCGCGTCGTCGGAGCCCTTCGGCGTACCGCGCGCGTGCCCGATGAAGACCGTGGACACCGTGTGCTTGCGCGGGTCCCGCGAAGGATCCGAGTAGACGTGGAACAGCTCGTCGATCGTGACGTCGAGCTGCGTCTCTTCCTTCGCCTCGCGCACCGCCGCGTCGATCGAGAACTCGCCGTCGTCGTGGAATCCGCCGGGCAGCGCGAACCCCTTGGGCTCGTTGCCGCGCTCGATGAACACCAGCGTGCCGGGGTGACCCTCGAGCTCGATCAAGATATCGACGGTGGGCGTCGGGTTCTTGTACGTCTTCGCGTTGCTCACTTCGGCACTCCTGCGGCGAGCGGACCCTCGATCCATTGCGCGAGCGCGTCTTGTAGCGCCTTCGCGTTCGGATCGGAGTCTGCGATGTTGGTCTTCTCGTCGGGGTCCGCCTCGAGATCGTAGATCTCCCAGCGCGAGTCGCTGATCCGGTAGAACACGTGGCGCTTGCCGTCGGCGGTGATCATCGACTTGCCCTCGTGATCCCAGTCGGGCGCGCGGAGCAGCTCGGCAAACGCCGGCTTTGGCTCGAGCGGCTTGTTCGCGATCGCCGGCACGAGGCTGCGACCCACCCACGAGGCCGGGGCGGGCACGCCGAACAGCGCTGCGATCGTCGGCGCGAGGTCGATCATCTGCACCACGTCGTGCGCGATGCGCGGCGTGGCGCCGGGCACTCGGAAGATCAGCGGCACGTGGATCAGCTCGCGGTAGAGAGTCTGGCCGTGGAAGAACATCTTCTCGCCGGCGAACGTGTGCACGCCGAACGCCTCGCCGTGGTCGGAAACGAGCACGACGGTCGTGTTCTTCGACAGGCCGGTCGCGTCGAGGTGATCGAGCAGCTTGCCGATCGAGATGTCTTGAACCGCGATCTCGTAGTCGTACTTCTGCACGAGCGATGCGGTGCCCTTCTCGGTGATCGGGAAGCCCTCGTGCACCATGTACGAGGAGTGCGGCTCGAACAGGTGCACGAGCATCGCGAACTTCTGGTCGGACTTCGCCAGCTCGTCGAGCTTCTTGATGGTCTTGTCGAGGATGCGCGGGCTCGCGATGTCCTTGTTGGACTCGGGGATGTTCAGTGCACCCGAGTTGTCCCAGAGGTCGGCGCCCTGGGTCATGTTGCTGTTCATGTACGTGACGACGCCCTGGCAGCTGTCGGGATATCGCTTTCGATCGCAGAAGTAGAAGTGCGAGCTCTCGGCGATCGTGGTGAAGCCCGCGCCCTTCATCGCCTCGAACAACGTGTCGTTCGAGTCGTCCACGGTCGGGTAGGGCCGGAACATCTTGTCGACCTTGACCTGCGACGGGTAACGCGACGTCAGGAACGAGGGCACCGAGCGCGGCGTGTTCGGTGCCTGCGCGAACGCCTTGTCGAACACGACGGACTGCTGCGCGAAGGCGTCGATGCGCGGCGTGAGTGACTTGCCGTCGCGCTGGTAGCCCGAGATGCCGAGCCGGTCGTAGCGAAGCGTGTCGACGAAGATCACGAGCACGTTCTTGCCACCCGATAGACCCGGGTCCGCAGCGGCGACTCCAGCGTCGGTCGGCGGCGGTGGATTCGGGTTCGCCGCTTCGACCTTCGCATCGCCGCCGACGCAGTTGTCATCCTTGCCATTGCCCGGCACCTCGGTCGCGCCGGGGTGTACGTCCCGATCGTGGTCGTCGCAGTCCGGTCCGCCGAAGAACGCGGAGTAGTCGTCGCGGTCGCGATCGACGAGCTTTCGCAGCACGGGGATCATGCGCGCACCGATGTACGATCGCTCGGTGACGGCGGTCCGCGTGGACTCGGACGGTCCGGAGAGCCCGACGATGGGAAGCGCGACGGCGATCGCGAGAGCGACCAGAGCGATCACCGCACGCGACGGCACGCGCTCGCGCAGCTTCGCACCCGGACCGTAGGCGAGGAAGCCGATGCCGATCGCCACGACCGGCAAGAGCGCTGGCATCAGCAACGACCAGATGTTCAGCGCCTGCCAGTCGAGATCGATCTTCCTGACGACCACCGTCGGCCCGAGGATCGCGGCAGCGACGGGCGGAACCACGAGGAGGATCAGCACGCGCGAGAACTGCAGCACCGGCTGGATGCGGAGCCCGACCATCGCGACGGCCATCGCGAGTCCGCCGTACTTGCCGAACTTGTAGAACGCCGCGCCGACCGCGACGGCCGCGGGCCCGATGAAGTACAGGAGCGGCACCTTGTTCGCGAACCGCACGCCCCGGTAGAGCGGAAGGCCCGCGAGGACGATCAGCGGCAGCGTTCCCACGACCATCACGCCCGCGATCAGCGCGCCGATCGACTTGCGCTGCACCGATCCAACGAGACCGAGCGCGAAGATCGCGACGACGACCGCGAGCACGCCGGCGAGCACGGCCGCGGTGTAGAGGATCGAATACACCGAGCGGTCGAGCTCGGGCTCGTCAACGAGCTTGCGGAAGAACCGCAGGATCCAGCCGTTGCCCCACTGCGCGTTGCCCGCGCCGAGCACGAGGCCGACGAACACCGCGAACGGCACCGTGATCAGCGCCCACAGACCGAGCAGGGCAGGCGCGAATCCGAAGCCACCGCCGGTGTGGAACACGTCGGCGAGGCCGAGCAAGAGGCCGGCGGCGAGCACCACGCCGAGCCCGGCCACCATGCCCGAGCGATACGGATGAACAGCGGGCGGCGCGGGTTCTGACACGACGCCCATGCGTTACCACAGCCGGATCGGCGGTGCTCGCTTGCAAGGTCCGGCTTTGCCGGACCGCGCAGCACCGCCGAAGGGCGGTGCGAAGGTAGACGCGCGCGGGATCAGCTGCGGCGGACTTCGACGAGCAGGCCCTCGACGTAGCGCGGATCGATCTGGGTATCCTTGACGCCGCCGAGGATCCCCTCGAGATCGTTCAGCCAGGCATCGACGAGCTTGTCGAGCACGGCGCCCGACGCCGTGAGCTGCGCCGCACCCAGGCGCGCGCGAATCGCCGCGTGGCCGGCCTTGCGCGCCGCGGGCGTCAGCAGCCCATCGACGATGCCGTGGTCGCGTAGCTTCGTCAGCTCGGCCTGCGAGAGCGCTTCGCCGCGCAGATCGCCACCGACGACCGCGCGGACGAGCGCCGTGCGGATGTGATCGTCGAGGTTCGGGCGCGGCTCCGGTGCCTGACCCATCGCGACGACATCGACCCCGAGGCCCTCGACGAGCGCGATGCGCAACGTGAGCCCCGCGAGGATCTCGCCCGCCCGTCGCAGATCGGCAACGGACTCGTACGGACGCAGACCGATGACCGGCGGCTCGTCGGCGGCGCGGGAGAACAGCGGGCGGGGCGAGCACAGTCCGGCGACCAGCTCCTTCGCCGGCGACGCCGCGGTCAGCGAGCGCGGGGCGAGTGCCTGAGCGAGGCGCGCGAGCTTGGTCGTGACGGTGTAGCCGACGCGGAACATCCGCTGCAGCGAGATCGAGCGCAGCGCCTCGCGCGCGCGCCCGAGATCCGAGCGCGACACGGTCTCGAGACCGAGCGACAGCGTGGCGGTCGCGTACAGCGCGCCGCGCCGAACGACCTCGGCCTGGCCGGGCTTCGTGCGCCCGGCGGCGAGCACCTTGTTGACGAGCACCATCAGTGACGCTTCGAGGAGCTCCGCCTCCTCGGGTGCATCGATCGAGCCCATCGCACGCGCGAGGAAGCTGCGACCGAGCACTTCCTCGGCGACCACCGCCGGCAGGCGCGTGTCGTCGCCGACCATCCTGTCCTGCGAGCCCTCGCCGATCTGGACCTTGTCGGCGTCGAGCGGCCGGAACAGATC
>JACCRC010000342.1 GCA_013813765.1 Deltaproteobacteria bacterium
CTGGAAGACCAGTGTGGTGCCACCCGAGACGTCCGAGACGGTCGAGCTCGCGCGAGTCCGCGACGACGAGATCAACGGTTTCCTCGTGATCCCGGCGGACGCACTCGATGGCGGCGTGATGGTCTACCGCGGCGACAACGCGTCGGGGCAAGTGTTCGGCGCCGTGCTCGATGGCATCGTGAAGCACGTCGTCCAGCAGACCCGGGCGCATCGGCTCTCGCTCACCCAGAAACAGATCGACGGCATGCTCGCCCCGGTCACCATCGACAAGCAGCACTCGACCGGCGAGGCCGGCAGCTCGGGTACTGGCACGTTCCTGATCGCGTACATCCTCGCGTTCATCCTCTACATGGTGATCACGCTCTACGGCGTGGCAGTGATGCGATCGGTCGTCACCGAGAAGACCAGCCGGGTGATGGAGTTCCTGGTCGCGGTGGTCAAGCCGAGCTCGCTGATGGGCGGCAAGATCCTCGGCGTCGGCGGAGCGGCGCTGATCCAGATCGTCGTGTGGCTCGGGATCGGCGCGTTGTGCCTCGCCTATCGCGAGCAGGTGCTCGGCGTGTTCGGTATCCACGGAGCCGGTGGAGCCGAGCTGCCTCCGCTCGCCTTCACCGAGCTCGCGATCATCCTCAGCTACTTCATCCTCGGCTACTTCTTCTACTCCGCCATGTATGCAGCGGTGGGAGCCATGGTGTCGTCGGAGCAGGACACCCAGCAGGTCCAGATGCCGGTGACCATGCTGCTGGTGATCGGCGTGATGTGCATCAATCTGGTCTCCAACGCGCCCAGAGGCTCCACGACCGCGATCATGACCATGGTGCCGCTGTGGTCGCCGATGCTGATGCCGATGCGCTTCGTTCTCGGCGGCGCATCGCTCGCAGATGTCGGTATCTCGCTCCTGATCCTGCTGGTGTCGACGGTGCTGGTCGCCCGTGCAGCTGCAAAGATCTACCGCGTCGGTGTGCTTCTATATGGCAAGCGTCCGTCGGTACGAGAGCTCATCCGCTGGCTCCGCTATTGAAGTGGTGTTGGACTGGCAATCAGGTACCGAAGACCCTTACAATTTTCTCCATGCGCCGCCGGTGGGGAACCGCACCTTTCGCCTCGATCATCGGGCTGGTGGCTGCGGTTCCGACGGTGTCCGCGCAGCCCGCGGATGTCACTGCCAGCGCCCCCGCTGGAGAAGAGTCTGCACCGCCACAGGCCATCGGCTATGGCGCCATGCCCGGTGGGCTCCACGCGCCATCCGCCGAGACGCTCCCGAAGGGCGCCGTCCAGATCGCGATGCTCGGTGGCTTCGGCTTCCGCAACGGGCTGCTCGGCTCCGATCACAAGCTCCGCCGCGGCATCGGCAACCTCGCGGTGGCGTTCGCCCCACACGAGCTCCTCACGATCGGCCTCTCGCTCGATGGCCGCTACGACAAGCACACGGGCTTCGCGCCGACCGGCGACGACGGCTACGTCGGTGATCCGCACCTGATCGTCCGCGCGGCAAAGACGTTCGGAAATCTGAAGGCCGGCGCGCAGCTCGGCGTCTGGGTGCCGGGCAAGGATGCACCGTCGGTCGCGGGCTCCGCGATCTCGCTCGATGCGCGCGGCCTGATCTCGCTCAACGCCGGCCCCGGTCTGCTGTCCCTCAGCGCGGGCTTCCGGCTCGACAACAGCGCGAAGTCCGCGGATGCAACGAAGCTCACGCTGGAGGATCGCGTCTCGCTCGGTGTCTCGGAGTTCCACGCCGTGATCGGCGGCGTGAACCTCTCGATCCCGAGCGGCAAGCTGTTCTTCGGCGCCGAGGCGAGCGTCGACGTGTTCCTCGGCTCCGGAAAGGCGATGGGGATGAACCCGGCGCACGAAGCACCGGGTCCGCTCGTGCGGTTTGGCGCGAGCGCCGGCTATCGCATCACGCCGGAGTGGGCGGCGATGGTGTTCGTCGAGGGCGCGCGCGTCCCCAAGATCGACACCGCCGACGTGACCGCGGGCGACATCACGCTGATCGCCTACGAGCCGACCTTCACCGGTGGCATCGGCCTCACCGGCCGGTTCGGCGGGCCGAAGCGCGGCAGCACGATCATCCCGCACGATCCCGTGGACATCACGGTCATCGAGACCGCCGATCTCTCGGGCACGGTCACCGACGAGAACGGAAAGCCGCTCGCGGGAGCGACGGTCGAGATCAAGGCGAAGACCGCGTCGACCACCGCTACCACCGACGGCGCTGGCGCGTGGTCGGCGACCAAGCTGCCGATCGGCGAGACCGTCAAGGGCGTGACCACGCTCGACGCCGGCGTCGAGATCACCGCGAAGCTCGGAGACCGCAAGCCTGCGACGACGACGATGACCCTCGTCAAGGGGCCGAACACCGTCGCGAAGCTCACGCTCGATCCGGTGCTGCCGCCGGGTCAGCTGCGCGCTGTCGTGCGGTCGCTCGTGACGGGGCGTCCGCTGGTGGGCGCGACCGTCAAGATCGAGCCGGGTGGCCAGACCGCCACCTCCGATGCCGAGGGCAAGTTCGAGGTCGATCTCCAGCCGGGGTCGTACAAGATCAAGGTGAGCTCGCCCGGTCTCAAGGACCAGGAGCTCGACGTCACCATCGATCCTAACGGTGTCGCGATCAAGAACATCGAGTAGCACAAGTAGGAACGTGCGCCGCACGGTCCTGCTGCTGCTTACCTTCGCGTTCCTCTTCGTGGGGTGCGGAGGCAAGAAGGGCAGCGCCATCGCGAAGCTGACGAAGAAGGACGGCCCGGTAGATCGTCAGAAGGGTGGGTCCGAATGGACACCCGCTGATGTCGGCACCGAGTTCTTCATCGGCGATGCAGCAAGGACTGCGGATGGTGGCGCGGGGCTCGAGGTCGTCGGCGGCGCGCAGATCGCGATGCAGCCGCACACGATCCTGCGGTTCGGTGGCAAGGACGGCAACAGCCGGATCGGTGTCGAGCTCGGTGCCATCGATCTGACCGGTACCGGCAACTACGCGGTCGACGGCGGAGATCTGAAGCTGTCGAAGGGCACGGTTCGCATCACCGCGAAGGGCGGCGGCAAGAACACGATCGAGCTGACGATCGGCGACGCGCAGGTGTCGACGATCAACGGCGGCACGATCAGCCTCGAGGTCGGCAAGGTGATCGACCTGAGCATGGAAGTCTCGGTCACGACGATCGATGCCGGCGTCGCGGATGCCGCCGTGGCCGACACGCCGATCGATGCACCCGCGGTCGCCGAGGGCGTCGACGGATCGATCGAGGTCACCGGAAAGAAGGCGGAGATCCAGCGCCCCGGTTCGACGACGTGGGAGCCGCTGCCCGCGGGCGCGGGCGTGATCGCGAAGGGCACGAAGATCCGCCTCGGCAACGGCACCACCGCAAAGCTCACCGCGCGCGGCACCACGCTCGACATGGGCGGCGGCTCGCGCGCCACGCTCGGCGAGGATCTCGTGATCACGGTCGAGGGCGGCGCGGTCCGCGCGTCGGCGCCTGCGAACGGCGAAGGCAAGGTCATCATCCCCGGCGGCTCGATCTCGCTGCTCGCCACCCCCACGGGATCCGAGGTGAGGGTCGACAGCAACGCGCGCGAGACCAAGGTGACCGACACGCGCGGCGCGGCGAAGCTGATCGGCGCGAACGGCGGCGAGCTCGCGATGAACCGCGGCGAGAGCGCGACGCTCGCGAAGAACGGAACGATTCGCGTGATCGAGGCCATCCCGAGCTACTACGACTTCAAGATGTCCGTCGGCGAGACCGTGACGATTCACGACCCGAAGGGCGCGACCGCGGTGCAGTTCGACTTCGGCGGCAAGTGCGCCGAGTCCGGCTTCATCGAGATGGACCAGGACGCGAAGTTCCGCACGGCGAAGGTCTCCGGCGGTAAGGTCTCCGCGAACATGATGGTCGGTGCGGGTGGCTGGGCGTATCGCCTGCGGTGCACCACGGGCAGCGGCGACAGCGCCGCCGTCGGCTCGGGACGGATCGTCGTGCTGCGCGATGCCGGCAGCCGCGCGCTACCGAAGCAGGCCGCGACGAATGACATCGATGCCGATGGCCGCAACTACCGCGTCGACTACCAGAGCGTGATTCCGACGATCGCGGTGCGCATCAAGGGCGAGGGCGCGCCGTTCACACTGCACATGGCGACCGAGGGCAAGGACGAGACGTTTACCGGCAACGGCCCGAAGATCCTGGTCCCAGGGACCAAGCTCAAGGAAGGCACCTACACGTACTGGATCGATCGCAACGGCGTGAAGGATCCGAAGGTGTCGACGCTCAAGATCGGCTTCGACAACACCGCGCCGCAGGTCTACATCTCGTCCCCGCAGAACGGTAAGGCATGGGAAGCCGACATCGACGTACGCGGTGCCGTACTCCCGGGCTGGACCGCCGCCGTCGACGCGGTAGGCATCCCTATCGATAACCAGCGCCGGTTTGCGGCCAAGGTGCCGAAGCCCTCAGGAAATGCCCTGGCCATCAAGCTCTCGCACCCACAGCGCGGAGTGCACTACTATCTGCGCCGTGGGGCGAGGTGATGTGAAGGGCGCGGTCGTGGCGCTGGGGTTCCTCGTCGCCTGTGGAGATGGGGGTGGTGAAGGCCCCGAGCTCGGGCTCGATGCCCGGATCGATCCGCCGATGGGCGGAAGCGGTCCGTACTTCGAGACGCCGATGTTCTTCAACGAGGACGTCTCGGGCGCGCCGGTAGCGGCGACCAGCGCGCAGCAGATCGCGGCGCTTCGCGCGTCGGGTGGCTGGGGCAACGGCGACGTCATGCAGATCGACTTCTCCATCGAGGTGCTCTCCGCCACTGCGAGCACGCCAAAGCGCACGTTCACGCCGACGGGCGACTTCTACTCGCCCGATTGCGATCACGTCGAGATGCCGGTGCCGCCGGGCGGCAACATCGAGGGCGAGACCGGGTACGCGTGCACCGGCGACGGCGACTGCCACCTGCTCGTGCACGACCAGGCGGGAGGCCGGCTCTACGAGATGTGGCGCGCGAACATCACGAGCACGTTCGAAGGCGGCTGCCTCGCGGCGTGGGATACGCGTGCGCAGTACAGCGCGGGCCTGCGCGGCGAGCAGTGCTCGAGCGCGGACGCCGCGGGCTTCCCGATCGCTCCGCTCCTGTTCACTGCCGACGAGGTTGCGGCCGGCAAGATCGATCACGCGATCCGGTTCATCCTCCCGAACAACCGCCCGAAGCGCGGCTACGTTCACCCGGCGAGCCACGGCACGAACACCACCGGTGGGGCGAATTCACCGGCGTACGGCGTCCACCTCCGCCTGCGCGCTGACTTCCCGCTCGCGTCGCTGCCGAACGACGCTGCGCGCACCGTCGCGCGGGCGATGCAGAAGTACGGCATGTATCACGCCGACGGCGGCAACATCGCCCTGACCGCGCAGAGTGACAAATACACGACCGTAAAGTGGGACGGCCTGCTCGAGCCGCGTGATCTCGCGATGCTTCGGGTCGAGGACTTCGCGGTCGTCGATCACGGACCCATGATCCCGCTGACGTTCGACTGCATGCGCTAGACTGCCCGCGTGGAGCGCCGTGACGACAACGGAAGCCTCGTTGGCGAAGCCGATGGGAACCCGGCGTCAGGCTGTGATGATCCAGCGGGTGCAAGTCCCGTCTCGGTAGGCACCAGAGCGCCGAGTAGCAGGC
>JACCRC010000355.1 GCA_013813765.1 Deltaproteobacteria bacterium
CTCACGTGGCCGCCGCGACCGACGATCAGAGCTTCGCGGCGGGTCCGTTCGCGGTCGGAACGGTGCTCGATCGCGAAGGCGTCCAGCAGACTCCTGCGTTCTCGAGTGGCTACTCGTCGGGTCCGGCCTTGTTCCAGGCGGTCGATGCGCACATGGGCGGCGGCGAGATCCGGGCGTGGACCGTCGTCGAAGAGGTGCCGTGTCACAATTGCACGGACCACCGCTACAAGCTCTTCGTGTGGTGGCCGGACGCATTCCGCGTCGTCGCGTTCGAAGGCGGCTTCGGCTACGACTCGTGACCCTTCAGCCGTAGCGGATCTGGACGTTCTCGATGAGCGTCCGCAGCGCGTGCTTCACACCCTCGGTGGTCGCGTGCTTCACGATCGCGAAGCCTTCGCCCTCGTAACCGGTCGCGCGCCGGTCGCCGACCTTGGGCGTCTTCATGTGGAACAGCGTGTCGCCGCACAGCTCGATCGCGACCTCGATGCCCTTCACGGACACGATGTGCTCGGCGCTGCCCGGGCCGCGGAAGAAGCACGCACCTGCGGCGGACGTCCTCGGTTTCGGCGTGAACTGATCGAATGACATCAGGCGCGCCCAGTCCGCGAACATATCCGTGTCGTGTGTCAGGCCCATCATCGGCATGATGTGAACGCCGGGGGGGCGCACGCCGACCTCGTTGACGAGCTGCGTGCCGTCCTCGCGAAGGAACCACTCCATGTGCGTGAGCGCGGTGCCGGCGGCGGTTCCCGCCTGATCGCCGAAGAGCGCGGTCAGGGCAGCGTCGTTCGTCGGATGGAAGTTTTTCCACGTCGGATCGTCATCTTCGCGCGGCAGGAGCACCGCGTACTGGATCCACGGCGTCTCGAGGACTTCGAGCGGCGACGGGAAGTACCGCGTGCCCGAGCGCCAGACGGGAACGCCGCGCACGGTCACGGTCTCGCAGGTGTGCTCGCGTGCACGCACGAACTCTTCGACCTGGAGCGGCACGGCGGACGTCGGCGCAGGAATCGCGGCGAGGTCCTCGGCATTCGTCACGCGATACGTCGCGCGCGTGCCGAGACCCGCGCGCGGCTTGACGATCACGGGATAACCGATCTTCGCGACGAACGCCTGCAGCTCTGCGGTGGTCGTCGCGAGGGCACTCTGCGCGACAGGCACGTTCGCCGCGCGCAGGACCTCTTTCATCCGATCCTTGTCGCGGAATCGACGAGCGATCTCGGTCGTCAAGCCCTCGATGCCGAGTGCGTCCCGCACCTCAGCCATCGGCACCTGGAGCTCTTCCAGGAATCCGACAAGGCGATCCACGCGACCGATCGATGACGCGATCGCGCGTGTCGCCTCGATGAGCTGCACCGAGTCGAGGCAGTTCTCGATGCGGTAGTGCGCCGCGATCTTGGGGCGCATCGACGGTGGGATCGAGCTGCTCGGATCGCTGCTGATCACGCTGAACGTGATGCCGTCCAGCTCGGTGAATGCTTTCACGTAGCGGTTGGTGTTACCGACGAAGTGAGTCGCGATGAAGACGATGTGCGGCATAGGGTTCAGGAGGCGTAGAGCTGGATGTCGGTCGCCGCGTCGATGGCCATGTCACGCGCGGTCTGCCAGACCGGATGGCGCACGATGATGTACCCGTCGGAGAGGAGCGTGGCTTTCCAGTCGCGGCGCTGGGCGCCTGGGCGCAGGAGCGTGTCCTCGACGATGTGGTTGCGATAGCGATCGTAGAACTGGGCGAGCCCGGTGATGGCGGTGATGCGGCCCTGGCCCTTCGCGCGTTTGAAAACGATGCCGACGTTGTACTTGCGCTCGGTCGACACCTCGAACGCATGCCAGCACACGCTGCGTGCCCATTCGCGGAACAGGTCGACGTCGCCGGTGTAGTTCATGAGATCGACGACGCATGCGCCGCCCGGGCGACATGCGATCTCACCGAACACGACTTCACCGTCGGGTTTGAGAAACCATTCCATGTGCGTCATGCCATCGCCCATGTTGAGCGCGGCGAGTGCTCTGCGACCGAGCTCGACGCCGCGGGCGATGTGCGGCTGGGTCATATCGCGCACCGAGAGCATGATGGGCGAGACCCACTCCTGGGATCGCATCTCGAGCGCGTTCGGCAGGTACTGCGTGACGCTCTCGTAGACCGGTTTGCCCTGGATGCAGACGGTGTCGTAGGTGAACTCCTGGCCCTGGATGAACTCCTCGCAGCTCGCCTCTGCGACGTGGCGCAGCTGCGGCAGGATGTCGGCGAGTGCGTCGGGGGAGTCGACCCGGAACGTGTCGGCGCTTCCGGCGCCGCTGATCGGCTTGATGATGGCGGGATAGCCCGTCTCCTCCAGCGCGCGGCGAACATCGTCGATCGACCGCGCCCGCGATGATTTCGGCACGCGTACGCCTGCGGCCGCGACTCGCTCCTTCATGAGCTGCTTGTCGCGGAAGCCACGCACGGTATCGACCGACATCCCAGGCAGCCCGAACATCTCGTTGAGGCGCGCCGCGGTCAGCACGAGCGGTTCCCAGTTCGCGAGGATGCGATCGACCGAGCGCCCGCGCAGCCAGCCGTGGATGCGACGGATCAGATCGTCCTCGTCGGTGAGCGAGGGAACCTCGAGATAGTCGGAGAGGTACCGACGCAGCTCTGGATCGGGATGACCGTCACCGACACCGAGCACTTCGACGCCGACCTCCGCGAGCCCGCGCGTGAACTGCCGCATCTCGTTCGGGTAGCGCGGCGATAGAAAGATGACGCGCACTAGGCGTACTCGACGGAGATGGTTTCGATGATCGTGGTCATCGCTTGTTTCACGACCTCGGTGTCCGGATCGCGGACGATCACGTACCCATCGCCTTCGTAGCTGTCGGACTTGGGTGAGCCAGGCGCTGGGAGCTTGCTCTCCACGACGAGCTTGCCCACGCGCGCGTTCGCTGCGTCGACGCCGTGCACCGCACGCACCCGCCCTCGCCCGCCGCCGCGAAGGAACGCGCAACCGACGGCGTACTTCCGCTCGTACGGCCCGTCGTACGCGCTATCCACGACGGCTCTGGCCCATGCGCGATACATGTCCGTGTCGTGGGCGAAGCTGTTCATCCGCACGATGTTGGCGCCGGGAGGACGCGCGGCGATCTCGCCGATCGCGAGGCTGCCATCGTCTCGACGGAACCACTCCATGTGCGTCATGCCGGTCTCGAGGCCGAGCGCCGTCACGGCCTTCACGCCGAGCGCACGGGCATCCGCGTAGTCGGGCCCGTCGATCGTTCGTGGCAGCACCACGACCCACTGGATCCACGGCTTCTCCATCACCTCGAGCGGCGTGGGGTAGTACCGCGTGGCGGATTCGAACTGCACCCGACCGTCGATGGTGATCGTCTCGAAGCTGAACTCGCGGCCGCGGAGGAACTCTTCGGCCAGTGCGGGGCGCTCGGGGCTCGCGTGCAACGCACGCAACGCCGCCCCGAGCTCGTCGACGTTCTCGATTCGCCACGTCGACTTGCTGCCCATGCCTGCGGGCGGCTTGACCACGACGGGGAAGCCGACCTGCTTCACGAACGCCTCGGCATCTGCCCACGAGCGAATGACGGCGTGCCGCGCGCACGGCAGGCCATGACGGCGCAGCTCGTCCTTCATGCGCCCCTTGTCGCGGAACAGATCCGCGGTGACCGGATTCGTGCCCGGAATCCCGAGGGCTTGCCGCGCTTCCGCGAGCGAAACTTGTAGAGGCTCGAGGATCCCCACCATGCGGTGGAGTCCGCCGTGCCGCTTCGCGAGGAGCTGGGCCGCCTCGACCAGCTGCCGTGCGTCGAGGCCGTCACGGACGGTGACGACGTCGGCGAACAGGGCGCGATCGTCGCCGCCTGCGGCTTCCTGGGCGATGCCCAGGAGCCGCACCCCGGGGAGCTGGCCGACCGCGCGGGCGAACCGCATGGTCGTCTCCAGCGGGAACGGCGCGACGAACACGACATTGCGCATCGCGGGGCTTGTAACACGCCCGGCCGTGCGACATTTGACGTGCGTGAACGTCGTCTTCCTGGCCTGTGGGTACCCGCCGGAGATGCAGCAGTACACGCGCGGGTTGGCGGAGGTGGGGGCCTCCGTGTATGGGGTCGGCGATGCCCCGCGCGAGCGACTCGCGCCCTCGTTCAAGCAGTACCTGACGGACTACCTCCAGGTGCCCAAGCTCCTCGACGAGGATGACGTCGTGGCGCGCGTGGCGGCGTGGATGCGCGGACGCGCCGTGGATCGAATCGAGGCGAACTGGGAGGTCATGGTCATGACCGCCGCCCGGTTGCGCGAGGCGCTTGGCATCCCCGGGATGTCCGTCGATGTGGTCCGCGGCTTCCGCGACAAGCAGATCATGAAAGAGCGGGCGATCGCGGCGGGGCTACGGGTCCCCCGGTCGGCCCGCGCGCGTAGCGCGGCGGAAGCGCATGCGGCAGCGGCGAAGCTCGGCTACCCGCTCGTGCTCAAGCCCATCTCGGGTGCGGGTAGCGCGGATACCTACGAGGTCGGCAGCGAGCGCGAGCTGGATCAGACTCTGGCGCGTACGCAGCACGTGCGCGAGCTGAGCATCGAAGAGTTCATCGACGGTGAAGAGTTCACGTTCGACTGCGTGTGCATCGATGGCAAGCCCGCGTTCATGAACGTCGCGCAGTACTTGCCCAAGCCGCTGATCGCGCGCACGAACGAGTGGATCAGCCCCGTGATCACGACGGTACGCGAGCTCCGGCAGCCCGCGGTTGCCGATGGCATCAAGCTCGGTTATGGGGTGCTTTCGGCGCTTGGCATGGGCACGGGCTTCACTCACATGGAGTGGTTCCGGAAGCCGAGCGGTGAGGTGGTGTTCGGCGAGATCGGGTGCAGGCCCGGCGGTGCGCATCTCGTCGATCAGATGAACTACACGTGTGACATCGACCTCTTCCGCGAGTGGGCACGCGCGGTGTGCTGGCATTCGTTCGAGGCGTCGACGGTGCGCAAGTACAACACGTCGATCATCTTCAAGCGCGCGCGTGGTCAGGGACGGATCACGAAGATCGTCGGCCTCCGCGAGTTCATGCGGAAGTACGGCGAGTTCGTGATGGAGGAGAAGCTGCTGCCGCTCGGTTCGCAGCGTCGCAACTGGAAGCAGACGCTGCTGAGCGACGGCTTCATCATCCTGCGCCACCCGGACTGGCGCATCGCAAATCAGCTCGCTGACATCGCTGCCAACGAGATCACGATGTACGCCGAGTGATCACTTCTTCGCGGGATCGAGATCGAGCGGCAGCTGCTCGGTGATGCCCATCTGCTCCTCGAGCAGCTTGGTCGCGAGGTCCATGAAGTCCTCCTCGGTGATCATGCCGACGAGCTTGCCGTCGTGGAGCACGGGCAAGCAGCCCACCTTGAGGCGGCGCATGGTGCGCAGGGCTTCGATGGTCTGCGTGTCGGGCGCGATCGTGACCACGTCCTTCTTCATGATGTCGGAGACCGGCGTGCGACGCGGATTACCGCCGCTCATGATGAAGCGCAGCACGGCGCGATACGTGAGCACGCCCACGAGGTGATGCTCGGCATCCTCGACGGGAACGTGACGGATGCGCTCCCAGATCATGAGGTTTGCGACCATCTCGACGGCGTCGTGTTCTTGGACCGTGAACAGATCCGACGTCATGTAGTGCTCGACGCGCTGATAGTTCTTCGCCGAGACCTTCGCTTCGTCCAGGCGAGCGCGTTCCCATTCTGCGACGGGGCGACCGGTGAGCTGACGCTGGACCGTCGCGGCGACGATCGCGGTGGCCCGTTCGGAGAGCGTCGCGCGATCACGGAGCGAGTTCCACGACGAGAGCTGCCAGCGCGCGCCCGTGCGCGTGGTCTTCACGCGATTTTCGACGACACCGAGGTAGTGCTGGACGTGCTCCTCGTTGACACCCTGGCGGCGCAGCCCCGCCGCCGCGAGCGGAATGAGCTGCTCGAGGACGAGCTCGCGCGCGGTGACGTCGTTACCGTCGAGCCAGGTGAAGTGAGAGCCGAGGCCCTCGCGGGCGGCGGTGTAGAAGTTCGACGCGGCCTGATCGAAATCGATGCGACGAGTGATGTCCTCTTCGCGCGCGCCGATCTCGATCATCATGCCGGCCCAGAACGCGGAGTTCGCGACCTCGTCGAGCGTGCTCGGGCCTGCGGGCATGATGCGGTTCTCGATCCGGAGGTGCGCCTTGCCGTCGGTGACGCCGAAGCAGGGCCGGTTCCACCGATAGATGGTGCCGTTGTGCAGGCGCAACGCCTTGAGCTGCGGCAGCCCACCCCTCGCGAGGACAGCCATCGGGGCCTCGTCGAGCTCGGTACCGACGAGTGCTCGGAAGCGAGCGATGTCTTCCTTGAAGATTTCGACGATCGACTTGCGCACCCAGCGCGTACCGAAGCTGACGCGTGCCTCGAGCTCGCGGTGCACGCTCTTGTGCTTGCGCGTGTCCACGGACTGGCGGAACAGCGCGATGCGGGTCTCGGCCCACAGGCGGCGGTTGAACACGATCGGCGAGTTTGCGGAGACGGCCATCAGCGGGCCGGCGACGACCTGCGCGATGTTGTACATGCGCGCGAACTCGTCCGGCGCGACCTGGAGGTGAACCTGGAAGCTCGAGTTGCAGGCTTCGACCATCACCGAGTCGTGATCGAGAACGAGCTCGTCGAGACCTTTGATCTGCACCTCGAACTTGCCGCCGCGCAGCGCGGTGACGATCTTGTTGAGCTGCATGTAGCGCGCGCTCGGCACCATGCTGTCGAGGCTGAGGTCGCTCTTCTGCATCGTCGGCAGAATGCCCATCAGCACGACTTGCATGCCGAGCTCACCGGCGCTCCGCCGCGCACCTTCGACGAGCTGATCGAGCTGAGTGTGGAGAGATGCGAGGCCGTCACCGCCGAGGATCTGCGGATCGCAGTTGATCTCGAGCTGGAACTGACCGAGCTCGGTCGTGTAGTGAGCCGGGTCGCGCAGCTTGTCGAGGACTTGCAGCACGCCGCGTGCGGGGCGCCAGCTCTCGTTGAGAAGGAAGAGCTCCTGCTCGACGCCGATGCGCCGGACCCCCGTCTCGAACAGGTTGTTCTCGAGCATGTACTCGAGAGCCCGAACGTCATCGAGGATCGCGGACATGAACTCGCGCTGACGCTCGCCGTCGAGCCGCCCGTCGACTTCTTTGTGTTCCTTGGTGGTCACTTGGTCCACTCGCCGAGAGTCTTGGGTGCCATTTTGCGCCAGGTCGCCCAATCGTGGGGCCACGAGGGGCCCCAAGAATCGACGCGATTCGGGATTCCCTGGCGGCCGAGGACGTTCGCGAACGCCCACGACTCCCAGAGTGCCTCGGCCTTGCCCTCGCCCGAGACGAGGTCGATGAAGCGGGTCCGGAGTACGTCGAGGTGGTGGCCGCCGAGTGACGGGACGAAGTGCTGGGGCGACGAGACGAAGTATTCGTTGGTGAAGTGATCGGTCCCGAAGAACCGGCCCAGATCATAGGTCCCGCTCATCGCGAGGCAGCGCGAGAACACGTCGGGCCAGCGGCACAGCACGGCCGCGGCATGGAATGCCCCGAACGACGCGCCCGCGGTCCAGATCTCGAGGTCGGGTGTCTTGCAGTCGGTGCGGATCGCCGGCACCACCTCGTGTCGCACGTAGTGCTGGAACTGGTTCTGCAGCCACATGCGGTGCTGCGGCGAGCCTTCGCTCTCGACGAGGGCTCGACCAGCGACGCTGTCGCACGAGTAGATCTTGATCTTGCCAGCGTTGATCAGCGGCTCGAGCACGTCGAGCATCTGCCAGCGCTCGATCTCCTCGGCGTCGCCGCCCGCTGTCGGGAAGAACAGCACAGGTTTCCCGACGGTCCCCCACCGCGCGAGCGTGACGGTGCGGTGCACGCGCTCCGAGTGCCACCGCTCGACGACCTTGTCGTGCCGTGCGCCCTTCACGCTGCTCTCGTCTCCTCGCGCCATGCCTGGACGCGCTTCCAGAACAGCTCGGTGAACAGCTCGATCTCGTGCTTGGGATACAGCGCGGCGACCTTCTGGCGGAAGGCCTCCTTCGCGGCCTGTGTGCCGAAGAACTCCCACGCGACCTCGTCGAGGTTCGGGAGGTGTTTCGCGCAAAACTCCTCGAACTTGGCCGTCTCGAAGCGCTCGTCGGCGATCTTCGCGTAGGCGCGCAGCTTCTCGCGGTACGGGAGCTCCTTCGCGGCGATCGCGTAGAACGGATCCCAATCGAGTGTGCGGCGAAACTTCTTCTTGGTGACCGCGCAGAAGACCGACCACCGGATGTTCGCTTTCACGAGCCACGGAAAGTGGCGGTGCAGCGAGGTGACCTGCGAGTCGGGGCACGGGTTCGCGAAGTCGATCGGGTACCAGGTCCCACCCTTGCGCAAGGACTCGCACGAGTTGAAGTCCCAGCCAAAGAACGCATTGATGGTCAGCGTGGTGTCTCGCAGGATCTGCGCCTCGTCGTCGGAGACGAAGTCCGTCTCCTGCGTGTACCGATCGTGCAGCGGCGCATCCGGGTTGTACTTCACGAGGTGCGTCTGCGGGCCAAGACCGATGCAGCGCACGAAGCTGTCGAACGGATCGACGGCCGCTTGCAGGTGCATGATCGACTTGCCGCTCTCGTCATAATTCTTCCGGAGCGAGGCTTCGTCCTTGATCCGCGTGACGGCGCGCCAGCCACCGCCGTCGAACGGCTTCATGAACAGCGGGTAACCGATCTGCTTGCCGATCGCGCCGAGGTCGAACAGGCGCGCGTAGGCCTTCAGCGTCGGCGAGAGATCCGGCGTGGGCTCGTACGACTTGGGCGGCACCATCCACGTCTCGGGGATGGGCATGCCGAGATGCATCATCGCCGCGTAGGACGTGTGCTTCTCCATCGACTGCACGGCCCACGGGTTGTTGAGCACGTACAGGTTGTCCATGAGGATGGACTTTTTGATCCACTCGCGGCTCGTGTGATACCAGTGCGTCAATCGATCGAGGACGACGTCGTACTTGCACGGCTGGCGCAGATCGAACGGTTCGATCGAGACGCGCTCGACTTCGATTCCGACGGTGTCGCCTCCGTACTTGATCGACAGGTCGAGCTTGTCGAGGATCTGCTCGTAGCAAAGCGGCCAACAGATGTCGGCGCCGAGAGAGAGTCCGATCTTGCGAGTCACGGCGGCCATCGTTCGCTCCTACTCGTACACGTGAAGGAAGGGGCCCGGCAGGAGCCACGAGAGGCCGTCGCGAAGACGATCGCGCCAGTTCTCCCAGTTGTGACCATCGCGAGCTTCGACGTAGCGCACGTCCATGCCCGTGGACTTCAGTACCGGCACGAGCGTGCGGTTCTCGTAGATGAGTGACTCGTACATGCCGACGCTGACGTACACCTTCTCGGCGATCACCATCGGCTCGGCACGGTAACGATTGATCATCTGGACGATGCGGTCGAACAGCGGGCCGCGGTGGTTGCGGTCGCCGATGTCGGTGAACGCGAACGAACCGGATTGCAGGAGCAGGCGGCCGTAGAAGCCGGGGTAGCGGTAGGCGGTCGACATCGAGGCGACAGCCCCAAAGCTCGCGCCCATGAGACAGCGGTTCTGCGGCTCGGTGCTGATTGGCAGGAGGCGCTCTACGTAGGGGACGAGCTCCTCGGTGATGAACTTCGCGTGGCGCTCGTCGTCCGCGTACTCGTTGAGGCGGTCGGGCGAGCTGGTGAGCACGACGATGGTGTCGGCGATCTCGAGGCGATCGATCAGGTTGTCGAGGACGGTGCTGAACGAGGCGTAGCGCACGTAGTCGTGACCGTCGTGCGCGATGACGACGGGGTAGCTACGACTGCGCTGGAAGCGCGCGGGGATGTAGAGGCCAAAGCCGCGGCGACCGAACGTCTGGGAGTCGATCCAGATCTCGTCGAGGTGCCCCCTGGCGGCGGTGGGATCGGGGTGGATCCAGGTCGGGACCGTGTAGCCGCGGCTGTGGGCGACGGAGTTCGCGCCGAACGGGTCACGTGCGAGGTTCGGGTTGAGCGGATCCTGGATCCACTCGCCGTGGCCGTGACGAACGACCTCGAGCTTGTACTCGACCCGCGAGCCGGGCGGGAGCTGCAGCGTGAGGTGCCAGACGTCGGTTCCGTCGATGCGCGAGAGTTGCTGCGAGCGCTCGAGGCCAAACACCCAGTGCTTGAGGTGCACGGCCTGCGCATCGCCGCGCCACATGAACGTGCAGTTGGGACCCGACACGATCGGGAACGTGTTCGCGGCGATGAACGCGTCGATGTCCTCGCGCGCCTTGGGCCCGTAAAGCAGTGCGTCGATCGGGAGGCTCATACGTGCACGCCGTACAGGTCAGGACTGCTGAACCGGCTCGCCTCGCCGTTCCAGTGGCGCTCCGCATCGCCGGTCGTGGTGAGGCGCGTCGCATCCGCGAAGACGAGGTCGCCACCCTCGAAGATCATGCGAGCACCGTGATCCATCGCGACGCAGGTGGCGGGAGCCATCCGACGCGCGAAGCGCTGGATGCCAGACCTCGCTTCGAAGTTGATGCGGCGGCGCGCGTCGGGGAGGACGACGTAGCTCGGCACGAGGCCAAAGCCCGCGTCGAGGACCTGCGCGATGTCGGAGCCGTAGGGCGGGTAATCGTGGAACAGGACGATGCGATCGGTGAGCACCATCGCGCCCGCGGACCACGCGATGATCGGCTTCTCGCCGCACTGGCCGAGCACGTCGAACAGCTGGAGACGATTGAGCAGCGACGCGACGTGGCCACCGGCGATCACGAGCGCCTCGGTGGTCGCCATCAGCGCGCGCACTTCGTCGCGGTGCTTCGCGATCAGGTCGACCCCGCCCGGAGGCGACGCGTTGTCGAAGCTGGCGCGGATGGCCCGGCAACGCTCGATGTGATCGTGATCGAGGTAGCGGTACTGGTCGACGGAGACCTTCTCCTCCTGGGCGAGGAGCTCCGGCTCGACGTAGCGCAACGAGATCTTCTTTGCGGACTCCTCGGTGCCTTCGAGACGCGTCCGGTAGAAGCCCTGCATGTGACGCAGGCGTTGCTGGCGCGCCTGGTACGCCGTCGCGAACTCTGCGGCGTTCTTGAACACGTCGTTTCCGCGCGCGTGCAACGTGAGGTTGACGGCGGGGACACGGAGCGCAGTGACCAGCGCTTCGTCGTCGGACTCGCGCTCCTGATACCCCGCGCGCACGAGCGCGACCGGACCTGTGATGCCGAGGTCCATCATGACCGCACCAACATCCGGCGTCGCACCTTGCGGGCCGAGCAATGCGATCTTCTGGGTCACGCCGCGTGCACCTTCACGGTGCGACCAACGGAGTCGAGGATGTGGCGCAGCCGGTCGTAGTCGGGGTGCTTCATGCGAATCCACGCGTTCGCCATGTAGCCCGCCTCGACGCCTTGCGTCGGTGTGCCCTCGGCCGGCGTGTGCCAGTCGATCAAACAATCGCCGTACGCCTCGCGCACGGCGTCGAGCCCGGAGTAGTGCGTGATGCGGCCATCGCGGTCCGGGCGCAGCGCGATGATGCCCGTCGAGAATCGACGCGACGGCCTCTGCGACGGACGACCCGCGGCGATCAGCATCGACCACTCGCGATAGAGATCCATGTCGTTGCCGACGTTGTAGAGATCCCACGCGCGCACGCCGGGAGGCCGACAACCGATCTCGGAGAACCGCAGCCCTTTGGGCCCTGCGAACCACTCCATGTGCGTCGCCGAGGTCTCGATCTCGAGGATCTCGACGACGCGCTGGCCCATCGCCTTCACCTCGTCGTAGCCCTCCGCGACGTCGATGCGATTCGTCGCGATGAACTGCGGCGAGATCCAGCGCGTGCGCATCGCCTCGAGGACGTTGGGATAGTAGTGACAGGCGAACTCGTGAACGATGCGGCCGTTCAGGGTGAGCGTGTCGAAGAATCCCTCGTGGCCCTCGATGAACTCTTCGATCGCAGCGGAGCGACCGTGCTGCAACCCGAGGTCACTGGCGGCGTGTTCGAGCTCGCGATCGCTGTCGACGCGGGCGGCGCCCGACGCGCCGGCACCGTCGCGCGGCTTCAGCATCAACGGGTAGCCAACGCGCTCCGCGAACGCACGCGCTTCGGCGAGCGAGCCCACCGCATCCGATGCGGCGCATGGGACGCCCCCTTCGCGCAGGGCGGCCTTCATCGCGGGCTTGTCGCGACATAGATACGCCGTCTTCACGCTCGTGCCCGGAATGCCCGCGGCCTCGCGAACCTGGGCGGTCGACATGATGTGCGCTTCGACGGTCGCTTCGATGCGATCGACGTGCGCGTGACGCTGGATGAACTGCACGGCTTGCAGCACGGACTTCGCGTCGGTGACGTTCCGCACCTCCTCGTAGTGCGTCAACCAGTGGCGCAGCTCGGGATCGAGAGAGTCCTTCGACCCTTCGCCGATCGCGCTGATGCGCACGCCAATCTCCGCGAGGGCACGGATGAAGTGCTTCTGGTTCGGGGGGAACCGGGGTTCGATGAAGACGATGTGGGCTGTCACGATTGGGCGAGGCGTTTGTAGACCAGCTCGTACAACTTTCCTTGCGTCTGCCACGAGAAGTCCGCGGCCATGCCGTTTTGCACGAGCTGGTCCCAGTCTGCAGTCTTCTTGTAGGTCGCCAGGGCCGCCTGGATGGCCCAGCGGAGGCCTGCCTCGTCGTGGTGCTCGAAGGCGAACCCGGTGCCCGTTCCGGTGCTCGGGCTCCAGGTCTGGACGGTATCCGCGAGGCCGCCGGTCCGATGCACGATCGGGACGGTGCCGTACCGCAGGCTGTACAGCTGGTTGAGGCCGCACGGCTCGTAGACCGACGGCATGAGGAACATGTCCGCACCCGCCTCGATCAGATGGGCGAGGTCGTTCTTGAAGCCCTGGTAGAAACAGACCTGGCGCGGGAAGGCGCGCTGCAGCGAGCCGAACATGTCCTCGAGGGCCGGCTCGCCACTGCCGAGCACGACGAGCTGGAACCCGAGCCTCCGGAGGAGCTCGGGCATCGTCTTCGCGAGGAGGGCGAAGCCCTTCTGCCCGACGAGCCGCGACACGATGCCGATGACGGGGACGCCCTTCTGATACGGGAGGCCGAGCTGGTTGAGCAGGTGCTGCTTGTCGTGCTCTTTGCCCGACAGGTCGCTCGCGCTGTACTTGTGCGGAATGAAGCGATCGGTCTCGGGCGACCACTCCTTGTAGTCGACGCCGTTGAGGATTCCGACGACGGTCGAGCTGCGCGCGCGCAACAGACCGTCGAGACCGCCGCCGAGTGCAGGCGTCTGGATCTCCTTGGCGTACGTGGGGCTGACGGTGCTGACACCGTCGGCGTAGAGGACGCCTTGCAGGAGGATGTTGACGCGGCCCTGCTTCATCAGATCCTGATGGAAGAAGTCGCTGTACTTGTCGAGGTTCGTATCCGGGCCGTTCTCGACCGGAAAGCTGCCCTGATACATCAGGTTGTGAATCGTGAGCAGCGTGCGTGTGCGACGGAAGAGCGGCTCCTTCGCGAACAGCGTCTTGAGGAGCATTGGAATGAGCGCGGCTTGCCAGTCGTGCACATGGATGATGTCGGGCGCGATCTCGAAGCGCTGACAGATGAACAGCGCGACGTACGAGAGCGCGAGAAAGCGGCGGTGCTCGTCGCCATCACTCGTGTACAAGCGCCCGCGCCCGTACAGCTCGGGGCAGTGAACGAAGTAGACCGTCGGTGCGTTGCCGGTCTTCCGGAAGACCCGCGCGGAGTAGCGATGCGGGCCGAGCGGAACGGCGAAGTCGCCCACAGCTTCGAGCGTGAGCTTGGACGTGTCGACCGTGTCGTAGAGCGGCATCACGACGCGAACGTCGTGCCCCGCCTCCGCGAGGTAGGCGGGCAACGCGCCGATCACATCTGCGAGCCCACCGGTCTTCGCAAACGGCGCCATCTCTGACGCGACGAACAACAGGTTCACGAGCTAGCTAAGTTATCAGACGGCGCGCGTTACCACCATCGACGGAGGGCGCTCACAAATGGGCCCGCCAAGCGGGCCACCTTGGCCGCGCCGATCCTCATCTGCGCGAACGGCTCGAACGGATCCGCGAGCATGTCCCGGCGCACTTCGACACACAGTGCGCGACCCGGGCGCGCGGCCACGTGGTCCCACGCGACGGTGCTCGGATGGAGCGGATACGTCGCCCCGTCGGCAACGGTGATTCCCTCCTCTGCCAGTGCGCCTCGAAGAGCATCCACGACGTCCACCGGGGCGTGGTTCGTGCCGTCCAGGGCCCGCGAGATGACGTCGACCTCCGGGCGGAGGGGCCAGGTCGGTTCGACCTCCGGCAAATACGCACGGCGGAGACTCGCGACGATGTCCGCATCGACCTCGACATCTACCGAGCGCGGTGCGTAGGTGTGGAGCATCAGGATGGCCGCCCCGGGCGACAGGGCGTCCCGCACGGCCTGCTGGTAGCTCTCGTACGCGGCGCGCAGGAGCTCGCGATCCGCATCCGTCGTGATCCACGGCATCAGGCCCGGCGTGACCTTGCCCGCCTTGAAGTCCGCGGGCGCCGCGTCGATCCGGCGGTTGCAGTCGATGAACGTGCGCGGAATGCGGCAGCGTACGATCGCCACGATGCGCGCCGGATCAGCCACCACGAGGCCCGCCGCGATCGCCTCTGCCAGCTCCGGTGCACCCGTGTCCGTGTTGACGTGAAAGAAGTCAACGAGCGCGTCGGGCAGCGGACTCGTGAGCTTCGCCGCGAGGGACGTGAAGTCCGCCGTCTCCGTCGCGCCGTGCGGGATCTCGATGACGAGGTCGACACCCGCGCCGGCCTGCGAGCCGCGCACGACGTGGATGTCGACAACGCCTGCGATCGATTCGAATGACGCCATCCCGATAACCCTCGCACAGCTTCAGGGAAGCGAGCAGGTCGAGATACCCGAGGTCACGACTCCCATAGGGTCTGGCGACCCGGGCGTGAATCACGTAAACACGGCGGATTGGTCACCTTCGTGGCGGTACACGGAGTGCAGCAGCTGGTCACGTGGGGTTACCTGACCGCCGTCGCTCGGCTTCCGAGCTCCAGTTCGACGCCGGCAATCGGGTCGGACCGTATCGGGTCCTGCGCCGTGTTGCCCCCGGTTGTTACGACGCGGAGACGCTGGAGTCAGGCTTGCCCGTCCGGATCGAGATCGCCGGAGACGATGACGCCGCGCTGATCGACGTCCGGTTCTCGCGCGCGTGTGCGCAGCTCGAGCGCGTTGATCACCCGTCGATCGCGCGCATGGTCCGCCACGGTGTGCTCTCGAACGGCCGGCCGTGGGTTGCGTGCGCGCGCCATCCCGGCCCTGCCCTCTCCGACGTCCTCGCGGAACGCAGGCTCTTGCCGCACGAGACCGTCGCGTTGATCCACTCCACCGCGAGCGTGCTCGTTCACGCGCACCGGCAAGACGTGGTGCACGGGATGCTGCGGCCGCATCACCTGACGCTATCCAAGGGTGCGAAGGTCACCATCTCTGGCTGGGCGTGGCTACGGACCTCCGGGATCCCGGCGTTCGGCGATCCGGTCTCGACGAGCGTCTACAGTCCTCCGGAACACGACGGCACGAGCGCGATCGATGGCCGCGCCGACGTGTACGCCCTCGGTGCGATCGCGTACCGGGCACTCACCGGCGTGTTTCCCGACGTCTCGCGCGACCTGATCGATCCCAGCGAGCCGCTCGGCGCGGCCCTCGAGAACATGCTGGCGCCCGACGTTCGCGATCGTGCGAGTGCCGCCGCGATCGTCGCCGACCTCGCGCCGCTACGAGTGAGGTGACACGATAGAGCCGAATGGTTTGGGGTACCCTCCGCGCGTGCGGATCTGCGTGCTCCTGTTGACGATGGTGGCGGCGTGCGCCAGCAATGCCCCGTCTCGGACGCTGAAGGCCGAGAACAAGCGGCTCCGGAACGAGCTCGCGGACATGAGGTCGCAGCAGACCGAAACGGACGCGAAGCTCAAGGCCCTGCACGCGCAGCTCGCGCAGCTCGATCAAGTTGCCAAGGACAAGGACATCGAGCTCGCGAAGCTCAGAACCGAAAACTCCGCGAGCTGGCGAGAGCTCGCAGAGGCCGTGCCCGACCGGCAACAGCCGACAAGCGCGCACGACCTGGGGCGCGCCGCGGTTCCGAGCTCGATCTGGGAGCGCAAAGGCAAGCTGACGATGGCGGAGTGGGAGCAGATCCGCCTCCACGCCTACTTCACCGACCGCATCCTGCGCCGCTCGCCTCTGCTCAGCGAGCTCGCTCCGGTCGCAGCCGCGGATCACGAGCGCATCGATGGCTCCGGCTATCCGCGCAACGTGCCCGCGTCGATGATCGGGAGAAGCGCGCGGCTGCTCGCCGCAGCGGACGTCTATCACGCGCTCACGGAGCCGCGGCCGCAGCGCCCGGCGCTCGCGCCAGACGCCGCCGCGAACGTGCTGCGAACCGAATCGCGCCCGGGCAAGCTCGATCACGAAGCGGTCGCCGCCGTCCTCGAAGCCGCCGGTCACGGTCGAGCGCGCATCGCGACCGCCTATCCGGCCGGGCTGACGGATCGCGAGGTCCAGGTGCTTCGCCTCGTCGCACGCGGCCAGCCGACGAAGCAAATCGCGCTCGCGCTCAGCATCTCCGCGCGCACCGCGCAACATCATGTGATTCACATTTACGAGAAGATCGGCGTCTCGAGCCGTGCCGCGGCCGCCCTCTTCGCCGTCGAAAACGGCCTGCTCGGCGACAGGTCATAGGGAACGGCGTGAGCTGACGAGATCGTCAGGTAACGCTGATCACGGGCACTGCGCGCTGCGGGTGAGCGGCGTGCACGAGCACGCGGATCCACGCGTGGGTCTCGGCGCCCTCGAGATCGCCGGCCCACGACGCACACTTCACGCGCCGACCATCCACCTGGAGCCACAGCGTGTCGCGGTTACCGCGCGCCAGCCCGCTGCGGACCTGCAGGCGTTCGACGCCGACGATCTGTGCCGGCCTCTGGTCCCCATGGACGATGATCTTCCGCAGCTGGCTCCGCACGATCGCCGTTCGCGCGATCACCGCGGCCGTGATCGCGAACATCGCGACGAGGCCAACGTACGCGCCGGACGTCTTCAGCACCGAGACGGCGAGCGCATTGGGTAGCAGCAGGAACACGAACGCGATCACGCCCCAGAAGTACGTCGCCTGACCGGTCACATACCGGCGCGCGGTCGTCGTCAGCTCCCGCGGCGCAGGATCGGCATCCACGAGATCCGCATACTCGACGTGCTCCACGCCGCCGTCGTAGCGCGGGGGCTGTGGCCTCGTCAAACAAGAGGGTAGGATGGCGCCGTGCAAGCGATCCGGACCCTCGCGGAGTTCGTTGCGGACGAGCGGATCATCGACTGGCTCCGAGATCAGATCGGGCAGAACCATCGCGACTCCAAGCGCGGCGCGAGCCTGGTGTCAAAGCAGTCGAGCCTACCGATGCACTGCTCCACGTGCACCGCGACCAAGGCCTGCTGCAGCTCCTACGTGATCGTGCGGTTCTACGAGGGCCTGGTGATCGCCGACCAGTTGAAGCGAACCGGCCGCGACTCTCCCGAGCTGCGCGCCGAGCTCCGCGCGCGCGCCGAAGCAATGGAGGCAACGCCCGTCAGGGAGTGGTTCACGCCGTGCTTGTTCCTCGACGAGCGCGAGCGCTGCACGGTCTATGACGTCCGCCCGACCACGTGCGCCCAGCTCTACGTCTATACGCCGCCCGAGCTGTGCAACGCCCGCTCGTCGCAGATCAGCTCGTACACGCCGCGCAAGGAGGTCGCCGCCGCAAACCAGGTCGAGGAGGCGTTCCGCGAGCGCCTGTCGCTGCGTCGCAAGGTCGGCCGGCGCTACCTCGGCGTGCTGCCCCGGATGGTACTGGTCGCGCTCGAGGCGTGGGACCGCACCGACTTCCGCGATTACCTGCGCCAGCTCCCGTGGCCCACCGATGAGGCCTGGGCGGCAGCGGTGAGCTCACCAGCGTGACCGTCTGAGCTAGGATCGATCGGCCATGTACCGGGTCCTGATCGCCATCATCTGTCTCGCGGCCGCGGGTGGGCTCGGCTACGCAGCGTTTTCTGATCGCTGGCTCGAGAACGACCAGACGCCGTCGCGTCGTGTCTCGTTCTCGTTGCTGTCATCGAAGCAATGTGTCGTCGAGTCAGCGAACACCACATGCGAGTCGAAGTCCCACGGCGAGCTGATGACAGAGCTCACGATGCAGAAAAAGGAGGACGCTTCGATGGCGTTCGCCACCGCGGGTCAGGCGACGCTCGGGCTGTCGCTGCTCTCGGCCCTCATGCTGCTCCTCTGCGCCGGGTGGCTTGTCGCCAGCAAGCGAACCTCCGGACCGAACGGACCGCAGCACCTCGCTCTCATCGCGCTCATGCTCGCCGTGGTCGCGGGAACCGTCTTCGCCAAGACGAAACCCGGTGGGTCAACCTTCGTTGGAGCCGGACCTGGGTTCTACGTCTTCGCGGTCGCGTGTGTCGTCGGGATCTTCGCGGCGCAGCTCGCGAGCAAGCTGATCAGGCCACTCGAGCCGGATACGTCACTGTAGGGTCCGGCGCGATCCGCGCTCAGATCGCGGCACGCATGTCATCGATGTCATAGCGCAGGCTGAAGCAGCGAACACGATGGCAAGTAGGATGCGCATGACCGCAGGAACGAGCACGCGCAAGAAGTCGCGCAGAAATCGTCATTGCCGCGCTCCCGGCTATGCTCCGGACTGATGAACCGCCGCCAAGCGCTTGGATCGATTGCCGGGACCGTTGCCGCGACTGCTGCGCTCGCCCGCGTTTCGGACGCGAAGGAGCCTCCGAAACCCGCGCCGAAACCCGTCGCGCCCGGCACGCACAAGCCTGTTCCGCTCGCGTTCGATCCTGCAAAGCAGCCCGGTCTCTCCGAGAAGCTGCTGTCCTCGCATCACGCAAACAACTACGGCGGCGCGGTGAAGAACCTGAACGCCGTGGAGCTCGAGCTCGACAAGGTCACGAAGGACACGCCCGGGTTCCAAGTAGCGGCGCTGCGCGAGCGCGAGCTGACGTACTCGAACTCCGTCTATCTGCACGAGGCCTACTTCGAGAACCTCGGCGGGAACGGGAGGGCGTCGGGTGAATTCTCGAAGGCACTCGCGGCGCAGTTCGGAACCGCGGCTCGGTGGGAAGAGCTCGTACGCGCGACGGCGATGTCGCTCGGCGGTGGATCGGGCTGGGTCGTGGTCGCGCTGTCACCGCTCACGAACGATCTGCGGATCGTCGGGACGGGTGGGCATTCGCAGGCACTTGCGGCGGGGACACCGATTCTCGTGCTCGACATGTTCGAGCACGCGTACGCGATCGACTACGGCAGCGCGCACGCGAAGTACATCGATGCGTACTTCGCGAATCTGAACTGGGCTTCACTCGACAAGCGGTGGGCGCGCGCAAAAAAGTAGTCGGGGATTTCTTCGCGATCGCGAACGCTTGGGCGCGCGCAGACGATTTTCATGCGACTGCGGCGGCGAGCTGGTTCTTGCGGGCACCAACCCACAAGGAACCACACAATGATGACTCGAATTGCACTCGCCTCTGTTCTCTTTGCCTCTGCGTGCGCGAACCAGGAAGCGGCCGACCCGCAGCTGACCAAGGACGACGTCCGCGGCATGCTCGGCAAGGGCGATCACAACAGCCCCGACTACTGCGCCATCTACGATTGGTATGGCGACGGCATCTGCGACGACTTCTGCAAGAACCCAGACCCTGACTGCGGCGAGTCGTGCGCCGCGACCCCGTCCGCGGACGAGATCCTCGTCGCCGTCGAGGACGGTGGCGCCGCGACGATCAACGCGAAGACCGGTGCGGCGCGCAAGAAGTTCAACACCGGGCCCAACGCTTTCGGTGCGCTCTACTCGCGCGATGGCAGCGCGCGTTCGTGACCGACAAGAACACCGGCATGCTCTCCGAGATCGATCGGACGACAGGCGGCGTGCTGTCGAGCATCCATGTCGGGGCGACGCCGCAGCAGCCGGCGATCACGTCGGGTAATCGCCTCTACATTCCGCTGTCGGGTGCCGCGGGCATCGCTGTCGTCGAGGCCGGCAGCACGAAGGGCGCGACGATGTCGCTCGTCCGCACGATCCCCGCGGGGACAGGGAGCAAGCCGCACATCGTCTCGTTGTCGCCCGACCAGAAGACGCTCTACGTCACCGTCCAGGGCATGGACCCACGCGCGCGCCCGAGCACCTGGACGAAATCGACGACGATTGACTTCGACTACTGTCGATAGTAACTGCTACGAGTGCCGTTCCTCACGCGCGACCGGCTCGGGGCTGTCGCGGTGCTCTGCGTCGGCTTCCTGATCCTGCTCGGGACGCCGCTCGATGCATTCGCCCATGGTGTCGCGGAAGGCGACAAGGGCTACATCCAGGAGAGCTCGGGCGTCCGCTTGATCGCGTTCGCGTACCTCGGCGCCAAGCACATGGTGACCGGATACGACCACCTGCTGTTCCTGCTCGGCGTCATCTTCTACCTGTATCGACTGAAAGACATCGGCATCTACGTCACGCTGTTCGCGCTCGGGCACTCGTCGACGCTACTGTTCGGCGTCCTCGTCGAGGTCAGCGTGAGCTCGTACCTGGTCGACGCGATCATCGGCCTGTCCGTTGTCTACAAGGCTCTCGATAACCTCGGCGCATTCCGCCGCTGGTTCGGGGTCCAGCCGAACACGAAGGTCGCGACGCTGGTGTTCGGCCTGTTTCACGGCTTCGGTCTCGCGACGAAGATCCTCGAGTTCGAAATCGCGCCGGACGGCCTGGTTCCGAACCTCATCGCGTTCAATGTCGGCGTGGAGATCGGACAGCTTCTCGCGCTGAGCACGATCCTGATCGCGATGGGCTTCTGGCGTCGCACGCACAGCTTCGCGCGACACGCCTATGCCGCCAATGTCTGGCTCATGAGCGCCGGGTTCGTGCTCATGGGCTATCAACTCGTGGGGCTCTTCATCACATGACGGAACAGATTCCACCGGCAAGCGCCCTCCCCTCCACGCGTGCGTTGCTCCGCTCGACCGCGATCGCGGCGGCCGTTGCAACGGCGCTGCTCGTCACCGTCGTGCTTCCCGCAGAGTACGGCATCGATCCCACCGGTATCGGCGGCGTGCTCGGGCTCACCGAGATGGGCGAGACGAAGCTCGCACTCGACAAGGAAGCGGCCACGGCCGCACAGCCCCCGACCGTCGCTGCGGTGCCCTGCCCTCCTGCGCCGCCCGCACCCGTCGCAGCGCCGGAGGTGAAAGCCCCACCGGTCGTCGCGAAGGCACCGAGCGACGTCACCCAGGTGACGCTGAAACCCGGCGAGGGCAAGGAGGTCAAGCTGACGATGCGCGCGGGTGCACGCGTGTCGTTCTCGTGGGCGACCGACAAGGGCGTGGTGAACTACGACCTCCATAGCGACCACCCGACCACCGGCGCGTACCATGGGTACGGCAAGGGCAAAGGGCTGGCGAAGCACGAAGACGTACTCGTGGCCGCCTTCGACGGACGGCACGGCTGGTTCTGGCGCAACCGGACCGACGACGTCATCACCGTCACGCTCAAGACGGACGGCGACTACCAGGAGATCAAAGAGCTCAAGTGACGAGCATCCTCGACCACGCCACCGCGTGCTCCGCTGGATCAAGCCACGCTGCAGATCTGCGCGCCCATCTATCGACTTCCTTCAGGCGCGCGCTTGGACTTGATGCGCCTGGCTTTCGAGCGCAGCTCGGAGAGAGCTGCGATCTCCGGTGACAGCTCGTCTCTCACGAACTTGCGCGCAGCCTTGTCGAGCCCGGAGACCTCGCTCGTGGTGGTCATCTCTCCGACGTAGCTGCCATCGGCACCATCATGGAGCTTGATCAAGACCACGTAGGTGCCGCGGCGTTTCGTGACCGAAGCATCGAGGATCGCGTCGATCCGGAGCTTGCCCGCGACCTTCTGCAGACTCTTGGCCGTCCGTGTCTCTGCCGACAATCGCTTCGCGGTGGTGTTCCAGTCGCGCGTGGGAACCACGGCGTAGGTCCGCTTCAGGATCTCCTCGAGCGCTGAACCAACTCTGGCACCGCTCGGTCCCTCGACCGGCAGGACGACGACACGCGGGCGCGGCTCTGCGTGAGAGCCGCTGACCATCGCACACACGAATGCGACGAGGATTGCGATGCGCGAGAGGTTCACGGGCGGACCCGGAATTCCCCTCGCCGATTCCTCTGCCACGCGACCTCGTCGTGACCTTCGACCGCCGGCCGCTCCGAACCGAAGGACGTCGGCTGGACGCGCTTGTCGTCGGTGCCGAGGCGCACGAGGTAGTCGGTCAGGCTCTGCGCTCGGCGCTGGCCGAGACCGATGTTGTATTCGGTGGTGCCCTGCTCGTCGCAGTGACCCTCGATCGAGACCGTCGCCTTGGGATGCTGGACCATCCACTGGTGGAGCTTCACGAGCGTGTCCCGGGCGTGCGGCGTGAGCTCGCTCGAGTCGAACGCGAAGTAGATCGGTTCCAGCCACCACAGGTCGTCGCCTGTCGACGTCGCTACCGTGACGTCGCCGGGGCTACGCTCCGTTGGCGTGGCGTCCGATGCAGGGCCTGGCGAACGGTTGAATGCGGCTTGAAACCGTTTCGGTTTCGCAGAGCTGCCGCAACCGCCCATCACGGCCAGGAGCAGAACGAAGACATGCATGCGCATATCCCGGTCGCACAGCACCAACCGTGCCATCCAAGACTGTGAATGGTTCAGAGCGATGGATCGGCGCCAGTTGCAAGTCGCCTCAGCTCACTTGCAGATTGCGCCGCTGAGCGTCGACGTCCGCTTTCATGGTTCTCCTTCATTCACTGGAGCTGCGCCACGAGGTCGGAGAGGAGCGCGCTCCAGTGCGCGATGCGGTGCCGCGCCCACGCGACACCGTCTTGTCCTTGCTGCCGCGCGTTGTAAACGAACAGCGCGGCGCAGCGTCCCGTCTCGATCGCCGCGTCGAGAAGCGCGATGAACCGCATCTCCATTCCCGCGCTCGTGACGTCGTAGTCGGTGCGCGCTTCGTGCACCCACGCGGCTGACACTCGTTCGAGCTCCTCGGCCAGCTGCGCCTCGGCTCGCTCCTCGAACCGACGTCGACCTGCGAGCCGGATGCGCCCAACGAGATCGACGAGGGACGTGCGTGAGAGGCCTGGGCCTCGCTCGATCCGGTACGCGCGCAGCGCCAGAAGGTCCAGCCCGGCGAGTGCCTCCGGCGGCACGACCTCCGGCAGCGTCCCGAAGATCTCGCGCAGGTCGCGCACGAGCCGCGTACCGTCGTGGGTCGCTGCGGCTTGCACCTGGCGCGCGAACATCCTGCGCAAGTCCAGCGCGAGGTCGTCTGCGATCTCGCGCGCGACCTCGTGGCCGACGTGTCGCAGATCCCGCGCCGACGCGGTCTCGAGGCGCCGTCGCAATGTCACGATCGCATCGGCCTTCGTGCTCATCACGAACTTCCGCTGCTCGCGCGCCAACCAGCGCTCGAGCTCGTCCCGCGCCATGTCCGGTTCACGACGCCGCTTGTCGAGCACTCGCTCGCAGAGAATCCGAGCGAGCGTGAGACCGTTCGTCCATGCAACGAGCTCGTGTGGCGAGCGATGTAGCGCACGGTGGTGCTCGGCGATGTGATGCTGCAGCCGGCTGCATAGATGACGCTCCAGCGCGCGGCGCTGCGGCTCGACACGCGCTGCGCCGGATTCGTTCGCCCCGCGCCGGATCACGTCGGCGACATCGCCCCACCGTGCGGCCGCGAGGATCGGGCAGCCGATCGCCACCCGGGCTACATCCGGCGCGGCGACAAGGTAGGCATTGGCGGTCTCGGGGATCGTATTCAGACCTCGCGCGTGAACGCTGATTGAGACGCCCGCGGCAAGTGCCGCTGCGCCGGAGACCAGCTCGACGATCTCGAAGCCGTGATTCGCGGCGCTCACGCGGCGCAGTGCCGTGAGCGGTAGTCGCATCCATTCCCCGCTAGGCCGGTAGACCTTCACGTGCGATCCACTGCGGCCATAGCGAACGCGCAACCCCATACGGGCCGCGATCGCTGCCACTTCCTCGATCGGTTCGCCGAAGACGCTCTCGACGAGCTGTGCCTGGGCAACCGTCGGCGGGCCGACGATGGCCACCCGGTAGCGTGCGTCGTCGAGAGCCGCCGACAGCTCGCGCGCGTCTCGAGATACCGCGGCGGCACCGACCTCGGTCGCAAGCGCGACGATCGACTCCAGCGTTTCCTCTTCGGGGGCACTCGGCGCGTCGGTTCGTCCCTCGGAGCGCATCAAGCCACCGCGCACGGATCGCGAAGGAGGTCCCCGCGCCACACCGCTCCTAGCTGACGCAAGTCACGCGCGAGCATGCGATTGACGTAGGCCCACCGAGCACCGCACCGTGCACGGCACAGCGGTCGGTCGCTCGACCCGGTTACCACGTCTTCGAGCTGGACATCGCTTGCAGCGTCGGCGTCCAGCCCTTCGAGGAGGCTGTCGATCTCGTCATGCGTCATCATCGGAAATGGCGGTGAGCGTCCCGTCCTGCCCGTGCCCGGTCAGACGATCGCTAGAGAGAGGCCCCAGGCCCGTCAATGACGGGACGCCCACCATGAGCTGTCAGATCACGACGCGCAGCAACACGATCAGAAGAGCCGCCCAGAGGACGTAGACCAGGAAGTCGATCCGGCCGTCCTCTGTGTCGCCCTCGCGTTCGTGTTGGTAACGCAACGTAGGCTCCATGCGAGCATGCATCGTGCCAGCGCAACCCCGCTGCGCGTGCCCGCCGTCCCGGCATCACGCAAGCCAGCGTGGCAAATTGCCAGACTACTTCCGCGGGCGTGTCCTGCGATGCAGCGTCGACGGATCGATCCCGAGGATCTCGGCGGCGCGCGTCTTGTTGCCGCCACAGCGCTCGATCATCCAGGCGATGTACTCCTCTTCCACCTCCCGAAGGGTTGCGAGCTTGTCGCGCGGTAGGCTGAACCGTTCATGGTTCCCCGTGATGCCAGGGGCGATCGCGGTGAGCTCGCCGATGCCGACCTCCACGGTCGTTCCGACGACCACCAGTCGCTCGATCAGGTTCTCCAGCTCGCGCACGTTTCCGGGCCATGGATACCTGGTGAGGGCATGGACGGTCTCGGCAGTCACCCGCTCGACGGGTGAGTGCGGATTGCGTGCGCGTGCAGTCGCTAGGAAGTGTTGGAGCAGCATCGGAACGTCGTCGAGCCC
>JACCRC010000376.1 GCA_013813765.1 Deltaproteobacteria bacterium
CCACCGAGACCTGCACGCTCGAGGTTCCCGCGGGCGCGACGCAGGCGTTCGTCGCCGTCAATGCGTACGGCACCGCCGCCGCCACCCACACGATCAAGGTGAACTCCGGTGGCACGATCCCGACGACCTACGTGTTCAACAGCAACGCGAAGAAGCTGATGAAGATGCACATGGACGTCGACTACATCGCCGAGTCGGCGGCCGGCACCGACGGCCACCTCGGCTCGACGATCAACACGTACACGCACACCGACCGCTACGACTACATCCTCGAGCTCGACGCAGCCGGCAAGATCATCGGCGGCGAGTGGATCGGCACCTCGAAGAAGCAGCACCCCGACTTCGTGTGGCTCCCGATCCGCTCGAACTCGGTCACGGTCGCAGGCGGCAAGATCACCTACGCGAACGTGAAGACCATCTACGACATGTCGATGCAGGACCCGGGCGGCGGCACGACCGGCACGGTCAAGACCGTCAACGACTCCGGCGCGATCGCGAAGGCCGCGTGGAAGCACCTCGGCCCGTACAACGTCGCGGCCGGCACCACGCTCACCGCGGTGATGACCGGTGACGCCGACGCCGACCTCTACGTCCGCAAGGAAGCCGCTCCGACCGCGACGCAGTACGACTGCCGCCCCTACGCTTCGGGTTCGAGCGAGCAGTGCTCGATCGTCGGCCCCGCGAAGGTCTACGTGGCCGTGAACGGTTACGCGACGACGTCGAACTACCAGCTGAAGATCACGTACACCGAGGGCACCGGCGGCGGCACGACGCCCCCGCCCGCCCCGACGTTCACGCACATGAACCAGAGCAGCTCGGCCGCTCTGAACGAGATGAAGGTGTTCGACCTGCCCATCCCGGCCGGCAAGAAGGTCGTCATCCGCACGACCTCGTCGGTCGACGTCGACCTCTACATCCAGTTCGGCGCGGCGCCGACCACCAGCGCGTATCTCGCGCGTGGCTACACCACCTCGGGCAACGAGACGGTGACGTTCACCGCGACCAGCAACGGCGTCCTCAAGGTCGGCGTGCACGGCTATGCGGCCGGCGCGTTCACCGTGAAGAGCGCCGACCAGTAGTCACTGGTTCGGTTCGCTGCGGCCACCGCTCTCCGGAGCCGGTGGCCGTTTCAGTTTCGGCGCCTCAGCGGTGTCGCGACGCCCGGCCGCGTTTCTCCTCGGGCGTCGGCGGTCGCACGTGCGCGAGCGCCGCACGGTCGATGGCGCCGAGCTCGTCGAAGCTCGCGCGCGCGGCCACGAGGCTGATCGTGTTCGCGCCGCCTGCGTACGTGGGGTCTTCGGACTGGACGGGGTCGTCCTCCCACCAGCAGACCGCACAGATCTCGAAGGTCCCTGGCGGCTCCTCCGCGAGCGTCAGGTAGCGGCAGCACGGACACGCATAGCGATGCATCGTCGGCGCTGCCAGGTTAGCGCAAGACGTCGCGCGTCAGAAGTCGATGGAGACGCCGACGACGGATCCAGGCGGTCCCGTGGGGCGGACCACGGGAGTCTCGCCCCCTTCGTAGATAGCTTAGCCCTCGAACGAACGTCGCGATCGCATGACTTCGCCGATGAGGGGTCGCTGACGCTCGAGCTCCTCGGGATCCTTGACTGGCAAGAACCGGCTATCTGCGCCATCGCGCTCGATGCGGATGAACCGGGACGGCAAGAACGCTGTCAGCTCGCCCGCGAGGCGCTCGAACTGGATGACCTTGTCGCCGTCCACGGTCTTCTCGACGCGGTAGTACGGCAACTCGAAGTCGTGATCGATCAAGGCTGCGTCGAGCACGAACGTGTTCGTGTTGAACACGTCGATCGAGTCCTGATCGAAGGTCGGCGGGAAGCGGAAGCCTTCGATGATCTGCGGCGTGCCGTCGAGCATGGCGGGCGCGCCCCCCTTGTCGCCGGCGATCTTCGGCGCCACCTCGACGGTCATCGCTCCGCCGAGCTCGTGATGGAGACCGATGATCGCGGGATCGAGCGTGGCAGCGAGGTTGTCGACGTTGGACATCAGCAGCGTCGTGCCGCCCGCGGCGCGGAAACGCGCGAGCGCACCGGATGCACGGAGCGCGAACGTCAGATCGCCGTGGCCGGTAGCGTAGGGAGAGACCTCGCCGGAGGCGTCCTTGTAGAGCTCGCCCGTCGGCGTGAGCCGGAGCGCGACCAGCTGCGGGAACACATCGATCGTTCCGGAGAGCTTCTTGTCGGCGATGTGCTGCTTGATCGCGTCGTGCGTCGCGAAGCTCGACATCACGAGCATCGGGACCTTCTTGCCGAACGCCGCGATGTCCGCGTGCTTGATCTCGAGGAACGACTTCTCCCCGAGCGCGGGCACGACAGCCTTCACGACGCCGCCGAACCTGGTGGCCATGCCACCGGCGAGCACGACGGCGCCGACCTTGCCGTCGCCGATGAGCTCGAGGCCCGCGTCGCGTAGACGTGCGCGGTCGGGCGTACCGAGCGCTGGCAGCCGCGCGATCTGCGAGGCGGGAAGTGGCGAGAGGTTGCCGGTGACGGCGTTGCTCGTGGCCTGCGCGGCGCGTCGCGCGAAGGCGGATTGAACGGCCTCGTCGTAGCCGTAGCGCGCGAGCTCGTCGGACTTCATCGCGGGACTGTACTCTAGGGTCCGCCGGTCAGCGCATCGACGTCGGCCAGACACGCCGCGTCCCACAGGATCGTGCTCGGAGCGAGCACGTTCTGCAGCACGAACGTGCGCGCCTCGCTCGCGCCCTCGTTGAGCCAGTACATGACGCACTTGTTGTTGTTGCAGTGCGGACCGTGCGCGGGGTCCTTGTGCGGCGTCTTCATGGCGACGCCGTTGTCGGTGAGACCAACCGCATGCCCGATCTCGTGGACGATCGTCGACTGCTCGACATAGCGCGGCGTGTTGGTATCGATCACCGAGCCGGTGCCGCGCACCACGTCCTTGAACATCACGACGACGCCGGTGTCACCGATGTTGACGCCGAGCACGTTGGGGTTCGCCCCGCCGGCATCGGCGAAGTGACCGCTCAAAAAGACGATGTAGTAGGTCTTCTGCGTCGCGGTGTCGTGCTTGTCGCGATGCGCGGAGGCGATCGCGAGGAGCTCCGGAACGGTGAGTTCCTCGTCGGCAACCGCGCCAATGTTCTGCATGTCGGCGACCGCGCGCGGGATCATCACGGGCTTCTTGCCGGCGAACAGGCGATCGAGGTTGGTCTGGCTGATGTCCCAGATGTCGCCGAACCCGACGATCGTGCCGGCGTACGGCTGCTGGTTCGCCTCGTAGTCGATCTCGATCACGACGCTCGTCACCGCGGGATCGAACGGGCGCGTGGTGCCCCCGCTACCGCCGCCCGGGCCGTCGTGGCGCGCATCGGTGTTGCCGCCGCCGTCGTCGTCACCGCCGCCACCCGCGCCGGCGCTGCTCTGGCAGGCCGCGGCGATCAGGAGGAGCGAGAGGCAGCGCATCGCCGACCATCATATCGGGCGTGCATGGGCGCGGCGCGCGTCTGGCTGGGGCCTCACGGCGTGCAGCTGATCACGCTGTTCTTGCCGCCGAAGCCGTCGTCGATCTGGTTCGGGTTCGTCGGATCGGGGATCCAGCTGCCGTCGACGATGTACTTGTACTGGTGCATCCCGGCGACGAAGTCGTGGCTGCCGGTCCACGCACCATCGCCTCCCTTGGTGAAGGCGACCGCCGGCGGCGCAGTACCGGCCCAGCTCACGAAGCTGCCGGTCAACGCGACGCTGTTCGCGAGGCCGTGGCCTTCGAGCCGGAACGCCTTCGTGCAGGTCGCCGGGGCGCCGTCGGTCGTGCCGTCGGGAGAGACGACCGCCGCGTCCGGCTTGGGGTCGTCGCCACCGTCATCCCCGCCGCCCCTGCCATGGCCGGGGGGCCGGCACGCGGAGACGGTCAGGAGGAGCACGAGGACGAGGCGCATCCACGCGCGTTGCTTCAAGCGACATGCCACGCCGGCGTGACCCCGGTTCGCGAGGATCGCCGTCGACGGTTGCTTATCGCAGCGTCGATCCCTCGGCAGGACGTTTCGTTTCGCGACGTCGTGCCGGCCATGTCCTCGGAATCGCGGGCGAGCCAGGCACTCCGAGGCACGTTCGATCGGGCACGGATCGTGGAAAACGCGCTGTCGTGTCAAGGCGCCTGCTCCCTGCCCTCGCGATCTCGCTCGGCGTCCTCGCGATCGCGCGTCCCGCGCACGCGGTCGATCCGGTCGCATCGTTCAAGTACCTCGTCACCGGGAACGGCTTCGGCTTCTCCGTCTACGACCAGACGTCGAACGCCATCAAGCACTTCCTCGAGCGGCCGTACCGGTTCCTCCGGGCGAACCCGCAGAATCCCGACGGCGACGGCATCGTCCGCAGGAACCTCGCGTTCGACACGTACTTCGGCGTGAAGGTCGGCGCGACCGCGGGCTGGCTCGGCGGCCGCGCACCGAGCGAGGTCGGCTACGTCGAGCAGTCGAACATGATCCGCTCGGCGGTCGGCTTTGGCGGCATCACCACCGCGAGCTACTTCGTCTCGCCGTTCGGCTTCGCGGGCAACGGCCTCGTGATGCTGCTCGAGGTGAAGAACACCGGCGGCACCGCGCAGCCGGTCACCGCATACGCGATCCACAACTTCAAGCTCGGCTCCGCTCCGAACCCGGATGACCCGGGCGCGAACGGCGAGTCGATCAACTACAACGGCGCGGTCGCGACCGAGACCGGTCCCGGCGGCGGCGCGATGGTGTACGCGCCGATCGGCGGCGCCGATGTCGCGAGCTGCGCTGACAACGTGTTCACGAGCGTGACCGCGGGCGCCGGCATCAGCGCGCAGACGAGCTGCAGCGGCACCGACAAGAAGCAGGCGTTCCAGAAGGACCTCGGTACGATCGCGCCTGGCGAGTCGAAGTGGTGGGGCGTGGCGCTCGTGTTCGATGCCGAGGGCAACGGCAGCGCGGTCGCGACGGCATGGTCCACGTTCCTCGCGGGCCGCACCGCCGACAAGCTCTACACCGACGTGCTCGCCGAGGTCGCCGCGTGGCGCAAGCCGCCGCCGGCAGGGCTCGACGCGACCGAGACCGCGATCTGGCGGCAGTCCGAGATGGTGATGCGCATGTCGCAGATCCTCGAGCCGTACCAGGAGAGTCCGCGCCGCAAGAACCACGGCATGGTGCTCGCGAGCCTGCCGCCCGGCGGCTGGCACACCGGCTGGGTCCGCGACGCGGCGTACGCGCTGACGGCGATGGCGCGCACGGGTCATGTCGAGATGGCGAAGAAGGGTCTGCAGTTCTTCCTCGACGCCGACGCGGGTCGCTATCCAGAGTTCGTCCAGAACCAGGATCGCTACCGGGTCTCGACGGTGCGCTACTACGGCGACGGCCAGGAGGAGGCCGACTACGCCGGCCATCCATCGCGCAACATCGAGATCGACGGCTGGGGCCTGTTCATGTGGTCCGCGCGCCAGTACCTCGACGCGTCGAATGACGTCGCGTGGCTCTCCGAGACCACGAAGAAGGGCGACACCGTGTACGACGCGATCCGCGATGGCGTCGCCGAGCCGCTCGCCGCGAACATGGAGAGCGCGGGCATGGCGATGGCGGACTCCGGCATCTGGGAGGTCCACCACGCAAACCGCCAGCACTTCCTTTACACGACGGCGGCCGCCGCACGCGGCTTCTGCGACATGGCGACGATCGCGCGCCGGATGAACCGCATGGAAGATGTCGAGCGCTACCGCGGGCTCGCGGAGAAGGCGAAGGCCACGATCCCGACGGCGTTCATCGACTCGCAGCGGGTGCTCGCGGGCTCGCTGGAGCGGCTCGCGCAGGGCAACAACTACCGCGACGGATCGACGGTCGAGGCGATCACGTGGGACCTGCTCCCCGGCGGCGATCCGGTCGCGAAGGCAACGCTCGACGCGATGTCGTATCTCGTCACGCCGGCCGGCGGCTACAAGCGCGTCGAGGGCTCGCAGGATCAGTACGACACCGACGAGTGGATCCTGATCGATCTCCGCGCGTCCGCCGCATTCCGCCGTGCGGGTCGCGCCGAGAAGGCCGACCAGCTCCTCAACTGGGTCACCGCGCAGGCGGCGGTCAACAACGACCTTCTCCCCGAGCTCTACAACACGCGCACGTCGAGCGGTCAGATCGGCGCGTACTCGGGGAGCATCCCGATGGTCGGCTACGGCGCCGGCGCGTACCAGATGACGCTGCTCGATCGCGCGCAGCAGTTCGAGCACTCGGACTGCGGCGAGTTCGATCCGGGCATGTATCCCGACGGAGGCGTGGGTCCGGGCACGGGCTCGGGCAGCTTCGACGAGCGCACCGGTGTCGCGTGTGCGTGCCAGGGCGGTCCCGGATCGGCGGGGAACGCGGTGCTGTTCGCGATCGTGGGTCTGCTCGTCGTGCGGAGGCGCCGCCGGTGATCACGCTGCGCGACATCGGCAAGCAGTTCCCCGGCGTGCGTGCGCTGCACGACGTGACGCTCGCGATCGAGCCGGGCGAAGTGCTGGGGCTCGTCGGCGAGAACGGCGCCGGCAAGTCCACGCTGATCAAGATCCTCGGAGGTGTGTACCCGACTGGCAGCTACGCCGGTGAGGTGCTGATCGACGGCGTGCGCCAGAGCTTCCGCTCCAGCCGCGATGCGCGCCGCGCTGGCGTTGCGGTCGTGCACCAGGAGCTCGCGCTGATCCCCGACCTCAGCGTCGCGGAGAACCTCGTGCTCGGCCGCGAGCCGACGCGATTCGGCATCCTCGATCGCGTGCGCGCCGAGGCGATGGCGCGAGACCTGCTCGCCGCCGTGCTCGGCGCCGACGCCGACGCGATCGATCTCGCGGCGCCCGCCGGCCACCTTGGTGTCGGCCTCCAGCAGATCCTCGAGATCGCACGCGCGCTCGCAGACGATGCCAAGGTGATCGTGCTCGACGAGCCGACCGCCGCCCTGACGACGCACGAGATCGACCGGCTGTTCGCGCTGGTTCGCGCGCGCAAGGCCGCCGGCACCGCATTCATCTACATCTCGCACCGCCTCGAGGAGATCGCGGCACTGTGCGACCGGGTCGCGGTGATGCGCGATGGCGAGCTCGTCGGCATCCGTCTCGGCAGCGCAGCGGCGGACGATCTCGTCGCCATGATGACCGGCAAGGAGCTCGGCAACGTTCACGCGCGCAAGGCGAGCGGTGCCGCGCTCGGCCCCGCGATGCTCGAGGTCACCGGCCTCACCGTGGCGCACCCCGCCCTGCCCTCGCGCACCGTCGTCGAGGACCTGTCATTCACGGTGCACGCCGGCGAGGTGGTCGCGCTCGCGGGTGCGATGGGATCGGGGCGCACCGCGACGCTGTCCGCGCTGTTCGGCATCGCGACCAGCAAGGTCTCCGGTGCGATCAAGGTCGCCGGCCAGCCGGTGAAGCTGCGCTCACCCGCGCAAGCGATCGCCGCCGGCATCGCGCTCGTCCCCGAGGACCGCAAGGGCGCGGGCCTGATCCTCGGCGCATCGGTCGCCGACAACCTGGCGCTGTCCTCGCTCGATCAACTGTCGAGCTGGGGGCTCGTCGATGCCGCGCAGGCCGAGGCCCGCGCGCTCTCTCGTTCTCGCGATCTCTGTATCAAGGTGCCGGGTCTCGGCGCCGAGGTCGCGACCTTGTCGGGCGGAAATCAGCAGAAGGTCGTGATCGGAAAGTGGCTGGAGCGCGAGCCGCGCGTCCTGCTGCTCGACGAGCCGACCCGCGGTGTGGATGTCGGCGCGAAGGCCGAGATCTACAAGCTGATCGAAGCCCTCACCGCGCGCGGGCACGCCGTGCTGATCGCTTCCTCGGATCTGCCCGAGGTGGTGCGGCTCGCCGATCGCGTCCTCGTGCTGCGCGAGGGCAAGCTCGCGGGCTCGCTCGCGCGCAATGAGGTGACCCAGCTCGCGATCATGCAGCTCGCGCTCGGCACGCTGACCGACCGCGCGGCCGCTCACGTCCCCGTGTTGTCGAAGGAGTCGGTCCATGAAGCTCGAGCCTAGTCTCCCGTCGCGTCCGCGCCCGTCGGAGCGAAACGCCTGGGTGATGGCCGCGGTGCTCGCGGCGATGTGGGCGATCCTCGCGGTCCTTCCCGCGACGCGCGCGGTGTTCCTGACCGAGGGAAACATCGCGACGCTCCTCACGCAGAGCGCAGTGCTGCTCGTCGTCGCCGTCGGCATGACGATGGTGATCGTGATCCGCGGCATCGACCTCTCGGTCGGTGCTGGCGTGGCACTGACCGGTGTGGTCGCCGCGCTCGCGCAGATCAAGCTCGGCCTCCCCGCCCCCGTCGCGATCGCGATGGCGATCGGTGTCGGCGCGGCGATCGGTGCGTGGCACGGCTTCTGGGTCGGCTGGCTCGGCGTGCCTGCGTTCGTCGTCACGCTCGCCGGCTTCAAGGCGTTCCGCGGCGGTGCACTCGTGCTCTCGGACGCGAAGGGCCTGTCGCCGATGAACGACGACTTCGGGTTCCTCGCGAGCCACGTCTCGTCGTCCACCACGTGGATCGCCGTCGGCATCGCGCTCGCGATCGGCATCGGCCTCACCCTGCGCGACGCACAGCGCCGGAACGCGTTCAAGCTCGAGGCGCTTCCCCGCAAGCTGATCGCGTTCCGCATCGCCGGCATGGTGCTGCTCGCAGGTCTGCTGCTGGCCGTGTTCGGCCGCCGCGGCGTGCCGGTGCCCGTGCTCGTCGCCGCTGCCGTCGCGCTGTGGGGCGTGTTCGTCACGAAGCGCACCCGCTTTGGCCGCCACATGTACGCGATCGGCGGCAACCCCGACGCCGCGCGGCTCTCCGGCATCGACGTCAAGCGCACGACGATGGGCGTCTACATCATCCTCGGCGTGCTGACGGCGATCGCCGGCGTGCTGCTCGCGGCGCGCGTCAACGGCGTCACGCCAGGCAGCCAGGGCACGCTGCTCGAGCTCGACGCCGTCACCGCTGTCGTGATCGGCGGAACCTCGCTCCTCGGCGGCCGCGGCTCGATCGTGGGCACCGTGCTCGGAACACTCGTGTTCGCGACGCTCGCGAACGGCATGAACCATCTCCGCATCGACTCCAACTGGCAGCTGATCTGCACGGGCCTCATCCTCCTGACCGCCGTGCTGATCGACGTTCTCTCGAAAGGCAGGCGCTCGTGATTCGCTCGATCTCGCTCTGTGTTCTCGCCGCACTTATCGGCTCCGCCGGTTGCAAGGCCAAGGAAGGCCCGCAGGTCGCGTTCCTCCTCTCCACGCTCCAGGAGGAGCGCTACCAGAAGGACCTGAAGTACTTCGAAGCGCGTGCGAAGGAGCTCGATCTCCGCGTCGTCACGCTCGCGGCCGACAACGACAATGCCAAGCAGATCGCGCAGGTCGAGGATGTCCTGACGCAGGGCGCGAAGGTCCTCGTCATCCAGCCGACCGACAGCCAGGCGGCGTCCGCGTACGTGCGGCTCGCGCACGATCACGGCGCGAAGGTCATCGCGTACGACCGCGCGATCGTGTCTCCGGACCTCGACTACTACGTCTCGCACGACAGCTACAAGGTCGGCGTCCTGCAGGCCGAAGCCGCGCTCGCCGCCACGAAGGGCAAGGGCAAGTACGTGCTGCTCTCCGGCCAGGCCGGTCACTCGGTCGCCGCCGAGATCACGCGCGGGTACGAGCACACACTCGCGCCGTACGTCGCGCGCGGAGACGTCGAGATCGTGCTGCAGCAGAACCACAGCGCGTGGTCGCCGGAGCAGGCGCTGCGCACTGTCGAGGATGCGCTGACGCGATCGGGTGGCAAGATCGACGCGATCCTCGCGAACAACTCCGGCATGGCGCGCGGTGCGGTGCAGGCCACGCAGCACGCTGGCCTCACGAACGTGTTCATCGCAGGTGCCGACGCGGACGCCGCGAACATCAACTTCGTGTGTCAGGGCAAGCAGTCGATCGAGGTGCTGAAGGACATCGCGCCGCTCGCGAAGACCGCCGCGGATGTCGCCGCGCAGCTCCTCACCGGCGATGCCGCGAAGGGCTCCGCCACGATCCCGATGGGCGGCCGCGACGTACCGATCGCCGCGGTGCGCGTCGAGGTCGTCACGCCCGAGACCGTCAAGTCGCTGCTCGTCGACTCGGGCTTCCTCACCGCCGGGGAGCTCCCCGCGTGCGCCAGCAAGCTCGCGCAGGTGAAGGGTGCGCCGAGCTCGCGAGGCGGTAAGTGATGCGCGCCGCCCTCGCCGTTCTGCTCCTGTCTGCACCGGCATTCGCCGAGGACGCACCCGCGTTCGTGCCGCCGCCGAGCACCGAGACGACATCCCCGAAGACGCTCGACCCGGCGCCCAAGGAGGCCGCCGCGATCGAGCCGATCACGACCGACGACACCGTCGGTGTGACCAAGCAGGAGGACGCGAAGGGCCTCGACGCGGCCGGTGTGAGGTTCGAGCTCCACGGGTATGCCCGCATGCCGCTGTCGGCGAAGTCCTCGCTACGCCCGCGCGAGCCCTTCCTCGTCGATAATGACTACTACCTCTCCGGCTTCGCGTACACGCGGCTCTACGAGCCCGACTGGTCCGAGCTATTCTTCTCGGCGAGGAAGGGCAACTACAAGGCCGAGTTCGGGCTGTTCGCGTCGCTCTATTCCGACTACGCGTCGGCGCGCCTCGAGAACCAGCTCGGCATCGCGCAGGCGTCGGTCAGCGCCGAAAACTTCCTCGATCAGGAGGGCCTCTCGGTCCAGCTCGGCGTGTTCTGGGATCGGTTCGGCTACGTCGAGCCCTACGACACCTACGTGTTCGGCCGCACGCACCAGGGCGGCTTCAAGGTCGCCTACGCCCTGCCCGGTGGCGGCCGCGTGCAGACCGGCCTCGGCCTCCACCAGGCGCAGCTGCAGCAGAACCTCGGGCTCACGCCCGTCGCGCACATCGCGGGCACGTATCCGGTCGCGAAGGATCTCACGCTCGGTGCGTACGTGCTCCGCACGTGGACCCGCGACAAGCGCCAGCTCTCGCCGATCCAGGACGGCACGATGTACGTCGCTGGCACCGACGCGCGCTACAAGCTCCCCGGCGATCGCGGCCACGTCTACGGCGCATTCAGCTTCTATCACATGGACAAGGTGCTCTACCTCGCCCCCGCACTCGAGGTGATGCACTCCACCGGCGGTCGCGGCCTGACCGAGAACTTCCTCGGCACCGACTCCTCCGACGATGGCTCCGGCAAGATGTACACGCTCGCCGTCGACGCGCCGATCAAGGTGATCGACAAGGTCGGCGTCCGCGCGTTCGGCATGGCCACGTGGGTGCGCTCGCCGCAGCGCGACGAGATGGATCCACTCGCGAACCGCGACCGCCGCCTCTATCTCAAGTGGGGAGTCGAGCCGAGCTATCGCATTCACGAGAAGCTCGCGGTCTCCGCGCGATTCGATCGCGTGATCCTCGATCTCTACGACTCGGAGAACAGCTTCCGCGTGCTGTCGCCGAAGCTCTCGTTCCCGCTCGATACGTGGGGCGAGCTCTTCATCATGTACTCGCACTACTGGTACGGCGACAAGATCACGCTCCGCGCCGGCCAGGTCCCGCTCGAGACGATGCCCGACACGGACGTGTTCAAGCTGCAGGCGCAGGTTCGCTGGTAGTCGCGCGCAGCCCGCGCACGACGACGTAGGACAGAAGTCCGATCGATCCGAACGCGAGCACGACGGGTACGAACGGCCAGCTCGTCATGCCGCGACGCCGCGCATCGGCATGCATCCAGCCCACACCGAACGAGCACGCGATCACGAGGTCGAGCAGGAGCTGCATCCCCCACGGCTCGCGCCGCGCGAGCGCGAGGAACCCGAAGTAGCCATGGCCCGCCACCACCCACAGCGAGTACGCGGTGAACAGGGCGAGGAGCACTCCGGCGATCAGGGCGGAGCGTGCGAGGGAAGAGTTGGTCGTCATGCCATTCGTTGTAGGGCGAGGCGCGCGGACCCACCATTACCTCCCAGGTAAGGTCGAATGGCCCCGGCTCGTCGTAGCCTCGGGTCATGATCGATGCGTTCGGGTCCCAGCTGCGGTCGTGGCGCACCGCGCGCAGGATCAGCCAGGAGCAGCTCGCCGGCCGTGCCGGGGTGTCGGCCCGGCACCTGTCGTTCGTGGAGAACGGGCGCGCGAAGCCCAGCCGCGAGGTCGTCCTCGCGCTCGCCGGCGCGCTCGATGTCCCGCTGCGCGAACGCAACGCGCTGCTCACCGCCGCCGGTTTCGCGGCGGTGTTCCAGACGTCGCCGCTCGATGCCGACGAGCTCCGGCATCTCCGTCGCGCGATCGATCACGTGCTCGCGCAGCAGGAGCCGTTCGGTGCGGTGGTCGTCGACGGCCGCTGGAACGTGCTGCAAACGAATCAGGGCGCGCAGCGGTTGTTCGCGCAGTTTCCACCGATCACGCCCGATGGCATCGCGGCGTCCGCGAACCTCGTGCTCGCGATCGTCCATCCCGGTGCGCTCAAGCCGTATCTCGTCAACTGGGATGAGGTCGCCGGCCTGCTCGTCGCGCGGCTTCATCGCGAGGTCTCCGCGCGTCCCGCCGACGAGGCGCTGCACAAGCTGCTCGCTACCGTGCTCGCGCAACCCGAGGTGCCCGCGGAGTGGAGAGTCCTCGCGCCCGGCCGGATCGCCGCGCCGTTCGCGACCGTTCACCTGCGCTCGCCCACGCTCGAGCTCCGGTTGTTCACGATGCTGACGTCGATCGGAACCGCGCTCGATGTCACGGCGGATGAGGTTCACATCGAGAGCTACTTCCCCGCCGACGATGCAACTGAAGCGGCCTTGCGTGCTCTCGCGCGCTGAACGGGCCGCAGATCTATCAAGCTGGGCCAGGTCTCGCGTTCAGCGTTGCCGCTCGCGATGCAGGTGCTTACCTGGTCGCAAAGGAGTCGCCCCATGCAGTCTGCGACGTCCGTTGCGATCTGGTTCCTCATCATCCTGTTCGTCACCGCGCTCGCGATCATGTTCCTCATGTCGCTGCCCAGCGGCGCGATGCTGCAGATCGCAGCCCACGCGGGCCTCCTCGTCGGTGGAGGAATGACGGCGCTCTCGCTCGCACCGCGCGATCCGCTCAAGCTCTGACTCAGGCCTCGCCGGCGGCGACGAACCAATCGACCATCCCGCTCGCGGCGACCGCCTCGACACTGCCTTCAACGGCGCCGTTGGCGAGCGCGAGAAACAGGTTCGCCGCGACGAAGCGATGCGCACTCGTCGCGGGCATCTCGACGTTGACGGTCAAGCTCGTGCCGTACCGCACGAAGAACCGCAGCCAAGCTTCCGTGCCCTCGATCTCATCGTCGTCGAGCGCGGCGCGCGCGGACGCGAGGGCTCGCTCGAGCATCTTCCCGTCCGTGTACTGGTAGCGCCCGCGATACTGAATGCGTTGCTCAGGCATGCGCTTGTTCTACAGACCCGCAGCGACCGCCTTTCCTCGACCTGGTGACGTCTTTCCGTACCACCGAGGTCTGCGACGAAGCCGTCACAGAGTGTGCGCTAAGAACGGATCCGAAAAATCGCAACGTGCCGTTCTCCTTCTCGGTTCCGCTTCCCTATTCCCTATTCGGTCGCCGTGATTGCAGCGCCGTGTCGGCCGTGATCTACGCGGTGAGTGGAGACCAAGTTC
>JACCRC010000388.1 GCA_013813765.1 Deltaproteobacteria bacterium
CTCGTCGCCGATGACCTGCGCCGTGCGCTCGGCCTGCATCACGCGCTGCTTCGGGATCTGTGTCGCGAGCTGAGGCAGCTTGACGACGCCGGTCAGCGCGTCGTCGATGCGATCGAGGAGGATGCGCGCGACGCGCTCGCTCGCCGCGATCACGCCGGTGCCGTCGCCGGAGTGAACGCCCTCGGTGAGCAACGACACTTCGAGGTTGCCGATCACGAGACCGCGCAGCGACGTCGTCGACCACAGCTGATCGTAGTTCGCGCAGCCGGAGTCGAGGCACACGACGAGTGACAGGTCGCCGATCCGCGGCGCGAGGTGATCGATGTACGCGGGCAGGTCGTAGCTGCCCGACTCCTCGCACGCCTCGATCAGCACCACGCAGCGCGCGTGCGGGATGTTGTCCTTGCGGAGCGCATTGATCGCGGTCAGCGATGCGAAGATCGCGTAGCCGTCATCCGCGCCGCCGCGGCCGAACAGCTTGTCGCCCTCGATCACCGGCGTCCACGGACCGAGGCCGTCGCGCCAGCCGGTCATCTCCGGCTGCTTGTCGAGGTGGCCGTAGAGCATGACGGTGTCGCCTTGCTTGCCGCCGGTGCCCGGGATGTCGATGAAGATGACCGGCGTGCGCGGCTTGTCGCCGTCTTTCAGCTGCACGATCTCGAGCTTCGCTCCGTCGGGGAGCTGCTGCTTCGCCCAGCCGGCGAGCAGATCGACCGCCTTCGTCATGTGTCCCGACTTCACCCAGTCGGGATCGAACATCGGCGACTTGTTCGGGATCTTGATGTAGTCGACGAGCGTGGGGACGATCGAAGAGCTGAACTTCTCGGTGACCCACTGCGTGGTGTTGTCTGCGACCGGCATGGCCGGACTCTACCTCGCTTTGTAGATCTCGAACGACGGCGCGTAGGTTCCAGACAGCTCGACGACGCCGCGCGTCTCCGAGAGGCAGACCTCGCCCTCACAGGTGTCCTCGCACTCCTGCTCGCTGTCCTTGGTCGGACCGAAGCCCATGCACACGACGCCGGCGGCGTCGATCGACAGGTAACGCCCGTTGTTCTTCGCGGTCCCGGGGTATGCCTTCGGCGGCGACGAGCGCGACGGCTTGCCCTTGAGCCGCTCGGCGACCTTCGCATCGTCGTTCTCTGCGTTCAGCAGGAACAAGCCCGCTGGAGTCACGGCGACCTGCGTCGGTTTGCCCGAGTCGGTCGCGCCGATGTCCTCCTTCTTTCCATCCGGCGTGTGGTGCGTCCACCGGATCCGGGCGACGTCGGCGTCTCCAACCTTTCGCACGTCGTAGGTCTCGACGACGATTCGGTTCTTACTGTCCTTGCGTGCGCCCTCCCTCTGCAGCTCCCACTTCGCGTTGGGCTTGACGAGGATCTTGTAGAAGTCCTTCCCGGGCTTCTTGCCTCCCGCTTGCGACGCCGACAGCGCGAACAGCACGATCAGCACACACCCGAGCCACCGAATTGCCATGCCCCCAGCATATCGTCTGACACCCGGCTTCGGCGCCTCGTGTTCGTCAAGGATGGGGGTTGTTCCGCTGCTGGTCGCGCTCGCTGCGGCGGGGTGCACCTTCGGTGCGGGTGCCCGGGTGGGAGCGGGAGTCGCGCGGTCCACGAAGCCGGTGCCGCTGGTGTCTCCGATCGGCGAACCGGCGACCATGGCCGACGCCTCGAACAGCCAGGAGTGGATCGAGCTCGAGCTGCAAGGTGACGTGAAGTACGTGCGCGGCATCTTCGTGCTCGGCGGTGGCAACAGTCACACGCGCTTTCGCAACAGCCCGATGGGCCCGATCTTCGCGAAGGACGACAACTTTCACGCGCGCGCCGGCGGGGGCTTCGGCCTCGTGCCGCCGGTGTAGGCGGCTTCCGCGTCGTCCCGTACTTCATCTACAACTCGAACTTCGGTGGCCAGTACAACAGCGCCAGCGTGACGAAGGAGTACGGCGTCGACGTCGAGTGGCTGACGCGCCCGAACCAGCGCACGAGCCACGTGTTCGCGGTCGGGGCTGCGCTGATCACGGAGACCGGGCCTGCCTCGGCGGAGCTCGGTTCGATCGGTACGCACGACGGCAACTTCGAGGTGGAAGGCGTGATGATCACGTTCGGCTGGCACTTCGCCATCGACATGACGAAGAAGGACGACTGATGCGCGTGCTCGTGATCCTCGCATTGCTCGCCAGCACCGCTCACGCGGACATCAGCGGCGTCTACGGCGCCGCGTTCTCGGCCGAGTTCGGCAACACGTACCTGCCTCCGACCGCGCAAGCGGGGCTGTCGACGACGCTGTCGTACAAGGAGGTCGGCGGAAAGGTCGGCAACTGGATCATCTTCATCAGCGAGCTCCCGGCACCGCCGCGAGGC
>JACCRC010000395.1 GCA_013813765.1 Deltaproteobacteria bacterium
GAGCTCGACGACGCGTGCGTCGCCGCGACGCACATGCATCGCGACAAGCGAATCGCCACCGCGCGCGAGCTTGGCGATCGGGTCCAGCGCTACCTCGACGGTGATCGAGATCTCGCGGCGCGCCAGAAGCTGGCGCGCGACCACCTCGCCGCGGCGCAGGCCGCGTTCGCCAATCCCGAGAGCGACGACGCCCGCAGCCTCGCGATGCGTGAGGCCGGCAGTGCGCTCGCGCTGGATCCGACACTCGCCCCTGCGGCGGAGCTCGTCGGGCGCCTGATGCTCGAGCCGCCGAAGACGCTGCCGCGCGAGGTCGAAGCCGCGATCCACGAGGACGACGTCCGCACGATGATGGGGAACTCGAAGATCGCGGTCTACGCGTACATCTTCTTCTTCGCGTTCATGCCGTTGATCTGGTGGATCGCGCCGCAGGGCTCGCCGTGGTTGCTCGTGATCTCGATGATGGTCCTCATCAACCTGGGCGTCTGCTACTGGGGCTCGAAGTACAACCCGTCGGGCAAGGAGGGGCTCATCGCGATCACCAACGCGATGCTGCTCGCGATCGTCGCGCGCATGTACACACCGTTCTTGATCGCGCCCGGCCTCGCCGCGATGTCCGCGATGGCCATTCTGTTCACGCCGACGCGATCGAGGCTGACGACCGTCCCCGCGATGTTCGTGATCGTGTCACTCGCCGTGCTCGGGCCGTGGGTGCTCGAGCGGATCGGTGTGCTGTCGCTGACGACCACCGTCGACACGAACGGAATCTTGATGACGCCGCTCGCGATCGCTGGCGACGAGGCCAGCACGCTCGGCGTCGCCGCGGTCTACGTGCTCGCGCTGATCGCCGCCGCCCTGGGCATGGCGAGCGGGATGCGAACGAGGGAGCGCGGTGCGAAGCGCAGCCTCATGCTGCAAGCGTGGCAGCTGCGGCAACTAGTTGCGCGCCAGTAGCGCGCGGGCCGCCTGCATCCGCGGGAGCACGTGAGCGGACGCCCATGCACGAACACCTGCCTTCGGTCGCGGAATGCGCGTGAGCAACGCGATCACCACGCCGGTCAGCAGCGCCTGCTGCGCCTTGCCGGTCACGACGTGCGGCGAGGGCGGTGGCGGCGCGAGCGCGGCGCGCACCGCGCGAAGGATCGACGGAGCCGCGGTCGGGATCGCACCTGGTGCGGGCAGCGCCTTCGTGGCGTCGCGCATCGCGAGCTCTGCCTGAGCTTGCGCGAGCTGGATCGGGGTGGCGCGGGACACCGCGCGCGCGAGCTGCTCGGCCGCTGCGACCACCGCCTCGGTCGGATCCGCCGGAACGCCGGCCGTGATCCCGCAGGTCGGGCACGCGGGCTGTCTCGCGACGTTGTACGCGCACTGGCACGTCGGGCAGTGGAGGTAACTCATGGGGCTCCTTGCAGCCTCGGTGGGGTGGGAGCGAGTGGCAACTTTTCTTCTCTCCGGAGGGCCGAGACCGGTCGCTCGCGAGGCGTTGCGCGCCGGCGACTCGATCAAGTGCGCCGATCGGCCGGTGCTTCCGCGCCCGACCCACGAGGCAGCGGAAACGTCACGCGATGAATCGTGCCGAGCTCGGGGCACACGAGCAGCACGCCCTCCGCGCCGTACGCGATCGAGAACGCGACGTGATACTCGAGCAGCTGCCGCCGGGTCGCCGCCGTCGAGATCTGCGGCGCCTCTTCGCCGGTCTTGACCTCGGCGACCAGCAGCTCGCCATCCGCCTCGACGAGGTAGTCCGCGCGGAGCTCGAGCTCGTGAGGCTCGCCATCGACGAGCGGTGACCACCAGGTCCGCGCCTGCGACGCGACGATCGTGAATCCAGCGTCCCGCAGCAGCTGCACCGCACCACACTCACCCGCGATCGCGCGCGCGGCACGCACCTTCGCGCGCCGCGACCCGCGCCACTCGCGGAGCCAGCGCGCGAGCACCAGCGCGACGAGCGCACCCGCGAGCACGGCGATCGCGAGTACGGCCTGCTGACCCGTCATCCACGGATCATCGCGGAGCCCTCTGACGGCGGCGCCTGATCGCCAGGAGTGCCAGCCCGAGCGCGAGCCCGCTGCTGCCGCCCGCTGCCGCGCAGCCTCCGTCTCCGCCATCATCCGGCGGGGGCGGTCCATCGAGCGACGTGACGCGCACGGCGTCGTAGACGAGCTTCTGCATCGCCGTACCAGTGTTGTCGCCAAGCTCGACGTGCTCGTCGCCTTGGCCGGTGAAGTCGAACTCGCCGAGCATCACCCAGCCGTCGCTCGTGGACTGGTCCACGGTCACGGTCTCGGTGGTGCCGGCGTGCGCGATCTTGTACGCCGCCGCCTTTGCCTCGCCACCGGTCATGTACGCCTCGACGCTGTAGCGCCCGGGCGCGGGTGCGTGAATCAGCCACTGCGCGAAGTTCTTCGCCGCGGCGTTCGCGGTGGAGCTGGTCCACTCCGAGCTGTCGGCATATCCGCTGACCTCGCGGCGCCAGTAACGCGGATCGCCCGCGGCCATGTAGCACGCGCTGCGCTGATCGATCACGCCGTCGTCCGGAAGCGCGATGCAGCGATCGGCGGTGCGCCAGAAGTCCGCGCCGAACTCGCGATAGATCGCGATCGCGTTGTCGCGATAACCGGCCGCGCGGGAGTTACACGTCGCGGTTCCCGAGCAGCAGCCGTTGTAGCGGCACGCGAGGAACTGCGCCCACTCCTCGGTCTTGGGATCGCCCGCGACCAGCGGCACGTTGTTGAGGTAGCTCATCGCGGTGCCCCAGCTGTCGACACCGGCGATGTCCTGCGCGAGCCGCACCTGCACGAAGCTCACGGCCTGCGCGGTGTTGCCCTCGACGGTGAGGATCGTGGGCCCGTAGGTCGACACGGTCTGCGCATACGTACCCGCGTCGAACTGGAACATGCCGAGGCCGCCCTGCATGTTGCCGCACGGGCCATCGGCACCGCCCGCGATCACCGGGCCGTCACCACACGAGGGCGAATCGGGACCGGGACACGCGAACGACGCCTCCGAGAAACAGTGAGCGAGGTTGGTCTCGCTGATCGCGATGCCGCCCAGCAGCGCCGCGTTGAACATGCCCATCTCGGCGGCCGAGTCGCGGATCAGCATCGCGCGCTCGCGGCGAACCGCAGCGGTCAAACCCTGCTCGGTCGTGCTCTCCGTCGGTTCAGTGCACCCCGCGAGCGTTAAGACGAGGACGACGGCGGTGACCCGGGACAGCATGGAGGCGAGGCTCCAGTTTACTGTCCCGGGGAGCAAGTTTGCAGCTCGAAGTTAGGGCCGTGTGCGCCTGACCGGCATCTTGGTCTGCGTGTCGCCGGGCTGCTCGGCGAGCTTCGCCTTCAGCAGCGTGCGGCCGGATCCCTTGCGCGCGACCTCGATGTCGATGGTGGTGCCGGGCTTGAACATCGCGATCATCATGTGCAGCGCCTGGCTCGTGCGGATCTCGGTGCCGTTGATCCCGGTGACGATGTCGCCATCGAGGAGGCCCGCGCGATCCGCAGGGCTGTTGTCCTGCACGCCCGCGATCAGCGCACCGCGCTCGGCGGCGAGCCGGTTCTTGCGCGCGAGATCCGGCGTCACCGTGCCGATGTTCACGCCGAGGAAGCCGCGCGAGACCTTCCCGTCCTTGACGAGCATCTCCATGATCGGGCGGGCCATGTTCGTGGGAATCGCGAAGCCGATGCCGGCGTAGCCGCGGTTCGGCGATGCGATCGCAGTGTTGATGCCGACGAGCTCTCCCTTGAGGTTCACGAGCGCGCCGCCCGAGTTGCCGGGGTTGATCGCGGCGTCGGTCTGGATGAAGTCCTCGTACTCCTCGATGCCCATGCCGCCGCGACCCTTCGCGGAGACGATGCCCATCGTGACGCTCTTGCCCACGCCGAACGGATCTCCGACGGCGAGCACGACCTCGCCGAGGCGAAGCGCCGACGAGTCACCGAACGTGAGCGGGCGGAGCGTCGGGACCTTGCCCTCGAGCTGCAGCACCGCGAGGTCTGCCTTCGGATCGGTACCGATGACGCGCGCCTTGAAGTCGGTGCCGTCGTGGATCGTCACCGTGATCTCGTTCGCGCCCTTCACGACGTGCGCGTTCGTCAGGATGCGGCCGCCCGGCGTGACGATCACGCCGGAGCCCTTGCTCATCGCCTGACGGCGTGAAGGCTCACCGAAATCCGGAGAATCCGGGTCGGTAAAGAACGGATCGAACGCGGCAGGACCGGCGGTCACGCTCGCCGTCGAGATGTTCACGACCGAATCGACGGCGCGCTCGGCGACATCGGGGATGGAGCTATCGGTCAGGGCCGACGGTGCGGCAAACGCGGGGGACGGGCCCGAGCGCAGAGCAGCGCCGGTGCCAACGAGGCCGACCACAGCGGCCGCAGCGAGAAGATTCCGGATAGGTGTCATGGATGTCCTCTTGTCTTGGAACCTTTGACCGGTCGTGGGGTTGCCCGTATTCCGCGCGCTAACTGTCCGATCGGGCGGGGAAAATCCGACTGATGCGAACGTCACATCGGCCGGCAATCATCGCACGCAGGGATCGATGGCCGGCATGCCGGTGACGATCAAGACCGTGGTGGCGAAGCCCAGCTGAAACTCGCCGGTGACGGCGAGAACGGGGTCCGACTACGCGCTGGGTCGTGAACGTGATCGTGATCGTGAACGTGAACGTGATCGACCACGTGATCGTTGACGTGCTCGTGAACGTGAACGCCCGCGTGATCGTGAACGTGGTCGAACTACCGTCATCGCGCTCTCCCGGCGTCTCCGAGGTGCGGCGCTGCGCTCGCATCGCGCTGCGTTCGCTTCACTCCGCAACGCCGCCGCACTTCGCGCCGCACACGCGACAGCGTCGTCGACACAACGCCGTCGACGACAGTCAACGACGACGCGATCACGATCACGTCGACGTTACGGACCAGGCG
>JACCRC010000410.1 GCA_013813765.1 Deltaproteobacteria bacterium
AGGAAGGCCGGTGTGCTGCGTGAGTGCGGTGCCCGGGCGCGGCCTTCCGCCGCCACGGTAGCCCTCGCGCTGGTCGCCGGTACCGGCGGGTTGCCAAGGCGGCACGAGGTGCTGCTTGCCGCCGCCGATCAGATCGGCGCGGCCCATCCGCTTCAGCGCCTCGCGGATCATCGGCCAGTTGTTCGCATCGTGATAGCGAAGCAGCGCCTTGTGCAGGCGGCGGTGCTGGAGGTCCTTGACCACGTGCACGCGCTCGCGCGCCTTCAGCGAGCGCAGCGGGTTGTACCCCGTGTGATACATCGCGCTCGCGGTCGCCATCGGCGACGGCAGGAACGCCTGGACCTGGTCCGGGCGGAAGCCGTTGCGCTTGAGCCACAGCGCGAGGTTCAGCATGTCCTCGTCGGTGGTGCCCGGGTGTGCGGCGATGAAGTACGGGATCAGGTACTGCTCCTTGCCCGCTTCCTTCGTGTAGCGGTCGAACAGCTCCTTGAACCGATCGTACGCGCCGATGCCCGGCTTCATCATGTGCCGCAGCGGTTCGTCCTCGGTGTGCTCGGGCGCGATCTTGAGGTAGCCGCCGGTGTGGTGCTGCGCGAGCTCGCGGATCCACTCCGGCGAGCGCACCGCGAGGTCGTAGCGCACGCCCGACGCGATGAAGATCCGCTTCACGCCCGGCAACGCGCGCGCCTTCTTGTAGAGCTGCACCAGCGGACCGTGATCGGTACCGAGGTTGTCGCAGATGTCGGGGAACACGCACGACGGCTTCCTGCAGGCAGCCTCGATCTCGCGGCTCTTGCACGCCATCCGGTACATGTTCGCCGTCGGGCCGCCGAGGTCGGAGATGTTGCCCGTGTAGCCCGGCGTTGCATCGCGAATCTTCTCGATCTCGGCGAGGATCGACTTCTCGGAGCGGCTCTGAATGATCCGGCCCTCGTGCTCGGTGATCGAGCAGAAGCTGCAGCCGCCGAAGCAGCCGCGCAGGATCGTCACCGAGAGCTTGATCATCTCGTACGCCGGCAGCTTCGTCTGCTGGTGCTTCGGGTGCGGCAACCGCGAGAACGGCAGCTCGTACAGCGCGTCCATCTCCGGCGTGGTCAGCGGAAGCGGCGGTGGATTGATCCACACGTCGTGCTTGCCGTGGCGTTGCACGAGCGCGCGCGCGTTGCCCGGGTTCGCCTCGAGGTGGAGGATCCGCGACGCGTGCGCGTAGAGCACCGGATCGCCGACGACCTGCTCGAAGCTCGGCATGCGGATCACCTGCTTCGCGCGATCGATCTTGCGCGGCCGCAGCTGCACGAGCGGTGGCTCCGCCGGAGCCGCTTCGCCGGTCGAGCACGGCGCTTCCTGCCGCTCGGGCTCCATCGCGTACGGATCGGGAGGCTTCTCGAGCTTGCCCGGCGCGTCGACGCTCGTGGAGTCGATCTCCGTGAAGCCATCGACCCCGCCGAGGAACGCGGTGCCACGCAGATCGCGGATCGACGTGACCGGCTCGCGTGCGGCGAGGCGATGCGCGATCTCGACGATCGCGCGCTCGGCGTTGCCGAACACCAGAAGATCCGCGTGCGAGTCGACGAGCACCGAGCGCCGCACCTTGTCGGACCAGTAATCGTAGTGCGCGATGCGGCGCAGGCTCGCCTCGATGCCGCCGACGACGAGCGGCACCTCGGGCGCGACCTCGCGGCAGCGCTGCGCGTAGACGATCACCGAACGATCGGGGCGCAGGCCCGCGGCGCCGTCGGGCGAGTACGCGTCGTCGCTGCGGATCTTCCGGTCGCTGGTGTACCGGTTGACCATCGAGTCCATGTTCCCGGCGGTGACGCCCCAGAACAGTCCCGGCGTGCCGAGCTCGCGAAATGCATCGGCGCCGCGCCAGTCGGGCTGATCGAGGATGCCGACGCGGAAGCCGTGCGACTCGAGCAGCCGGCCGACGAGCGCCATGCCGAAGCTCGGGTGGTCGACGTACGCGTCACCGGTCACCAGGATGATGTCGCAGCGCTCCCAGCCGAGCTCGTCCATCTCCGCACGCGTGGTGGGCAGAACCGGGGCCGTGCCGAACCGCTTCGCCCAGAACGGGCGATACGAGAACAGCTGCTTGGGGACGGCGACCACGGGGTGGGATGGGTAGCACGCGAGGAGTGCGTTCGAGAGCGCTATTTCTGCCTCGCCGCCTGGGCCTGCACGAGCGCGGCCTGCTGGGCTTCGGTCAGGAAGGTGCCGCAGTTGTTGGCATCGTCGGGGGTCTTCATCTCCGCAAGGCAGCGCTGCGCCTCTGCGGACCAGCCGTCCTGCTGGCAGCGGTCGCGGATCAGATTGCGGATCCCGTCCACGGTCTCGTCGGGAGGTTTCGGATCCTTGTCGGCGAGCAGCATTCCCACCATCCCATCTGCCGCCGCGGCACAGCTCGGTGCCTTCACACGGGGCGCCACGGGTGCTTCCGGCACCGCTCCGCTGCTGCACGCGACGAGGATCAGCCACGTCAGCTCCGGTCGCACGGCGCGATCATCGCATCTGCGGCCACGGGTGCAAACCTAAAGCACGTTGCAGCCCAGTGCGATGCCGGCCTGCCGCATCGCATCGGCGGCGGCCTTGCATCCGTCCTCGGCTGCCGAGCGCTCGCCCGGCTCCAGCTCGTTCCACTGCTGCTTCATGATGTCGTGCCCTTGGCGCATCGCATCGCGCGCTTCGCGTGGGAGCTGATCGCACTCCATCATCCGATCCACCACCTTCGTGTACGCCCGGCACGCCGGCGGTGCGTCTCCATCGCGCGCGCGGGCACGTGCATCGATGAGGTCCGCCTCGAGCCGCGACCTCTGCGAGATCGGGAGCCGCTGCTTGCAGCGCTTCGGATCTTTCAGCGAGATCGTCGACAAGATGCAGGTGCGCACCTCGGCAGTCCACCTGTCCTGCGTGCAACGCAGCTCGAACACCCCACGCACATCCTTCGCGCGTTCGTCCTTCGGCTCGAGCAGCGAGAATACGTGCGCCGCTGTCTCCGCGCACGTCGGCGGCGGCCTGGACGGCCCGCCGCCGTGATGACAGCCAACAGCGAGCATCGCGGGGAGCAACCAGCGCACGCCGCAATGGTAGTCTGTGCGCGATGGCGATGCCGCGCTTCCTGTACTGCCATGGGTTCGCGTCCGGACCGAAGTCCCACAAGGGAACGGCGTTCGCGGACCACTTCGCCGCGAAGGGCGTCACCGTGGACCTGCTGAACCTGCGCGTGCCGTCGTTCGAGAATCTCCGGCTGTCGGCGATGATCGATACGGTGCGCGCCGCGATCGGCGGGCCGGATGACCGCGCCGTGATCGTCGGCAGCTCCCTCGGCGGCCTCACGGCCGCGCGCGTGGCGGAACGAGATCCGCGCGTGATCGCCGTGATGCTGCTCGCACCTGCGTTCCAGCTGATCCCGCGTTGGAAGGAGCAGCTAGGTCCCGCATGGGACGAGTGGCAGCGCACGGGCTGGCGCGAGGTTCAGGACTTCACGACGAACGTTCCTGCGCGCATCGACTTCGGCTTCGCGCAGGATGTCAGCGCCGTCGATCGCGGGTTTCCAGATCTCGCGATTCCCACGCTGATCTGCCACGGCATCAACGACGACGCAGTGCCGGTCGAGCACTCGCGCCTGTTCGCGGCAGGCAGGCCCAACGTGCGACTCGTCGAGCTCGTCGATGGGCACGAGCTCACGCCATCGCTGCCGCGCTTGCTCGAGGAGGCCGACGCCTTCCTCGATCCATTCCTCCGCTGACTACTCGCCGGTCGGGATGTGCGGACCGACGACGGTGAGCACGACGAGCGATGCGAGGACGATCAACGTCATGATCATCACCCAGCGCGTCGCGCGAGCACTCGCCTCGGTGGACTCCAGCGTCGCGCGCGGTAGCGACACCGGGCCCGCCTCTCCCGGAAGCTCGACGGGCGGGGGCGGCTCGTCCTTCTCGATGACGAAGTCACTCTGGAACGGTGATCGCGCCATCCTACTGTGATGCCCGATCGCGGACCGCCGGTCGTGCGGCGCAACGCCGCAGGTGAAACCCCAGGCGCCTCACCAACTTACGAGCGATGCGAACGCAGCGAGCTCGGCGGCGGCCGTACCCATCAGCAAGATCACCGACAGCAGCGTGAGCTGTTCGTGGCCCTCCTCCTTCGCCGCGTCCCCGAGCCGCGAGATGCGCCACACCGCGAGCGGAACCGGCAGGGTGGCCGCGATCACCACGCGCGTCGGCAGGCCGAGCAGCGAGCCGAGCGGGAGCGCGAGGTACGCGAGCGTCGTGATCACCACGTAGAGCTGCGCGCAGAGGTCACTGCCGAGCCGCACGACGAGCGTACGCTTGCCGACGGCCGCGTCGCCCTCCGCGTCGGGCAGCTCGA